>CAYLYB010000074.1:0-14388 GCA_964387605.1 uncultured Pirellulales bacterium
CGAATAATATGATAACGCACGCCCGGCAAATCCCGGACTCTGCCGCCTCGTATTATCACCGTGCTGTGTTCCTGCAGGTTATGGTCTATGCCCGGTATATAAGCGGTTACTTCTTTGCCATTAGTCAGACGAACACGCGCAATCTTTCTCAATGCAGAATTCGGCTTCTTGGGTGTCATCGTCCTCACTATCAGACATACGCCCCTCTTCTGAGGCGAACCGCTAATATCAGAACGCCGCTTACGACCCTTTGATTTTGCTCTTGGCTTTCTTACCAACTGATTTATCGTCGCCATAATTGCTCCAACGTTTTGTAGAAACTCACCCTTTTAATTGATACCCAAGGCTTCTTTGATTGCTGCATCCGCACGTGCCTCAGCCGCCTTTGCCTCTTCAATTTCCGCTTCTTCTCTGAATTCCTTCGGCAACGGTGCCTCGGCAAGATGCTTGACTTTCAATTCAAGATACGGTTTAAATGCCGTTCCAGCCGGTATCAAATGCCCAAGTATAACGTTTTCCTTCAAACCGCAAAGATTATCAATGTTACCAGCTAATGATGCCTCGGTCAAGACCTTAGTCGTTTGCTGGAAACTCGCAGCAGCAATGAAACTGTCAGAACGCAACGACGCCTTAGTGATACCTAAAAGCAGCGTCTGGGCAGTTGCCATCTTGGGCTTTTTACCCTTTGCCGGTTCACCTCCTATTGCTTCCACTTTCTCATTAATAGTCGCCAATTTGGATTTTTCGATAATATCCCCTTCCTTGACGTCTTTGCAATCCCCCACACTGGTTATCTTGACGCTTTCGCTCAAGCGCATGTTCTCCCGCCTGAATTCGAACTTATCAACCACCTCGCCCGGCAAAAACGAGCTGTCGCCCACCGATTCAATCTCAACCTTACGCATCATTTGAGAGCAGATTATCTCGATGTGCTTGTCGTTGATATTCACATTCTGCGAACGGTAGACGTTTTGTATTTCAATAATCAGGTATTTCTGTAGTGCCTCTTCGCCCTTAATTCTCAGAATGTCGTGCGGCACAAGTGGTCCATCCGTCAATGTATCGCCCGCCTCGACGAAATCGCCCGTATGAACATTCAAATGTCTGTCACGCGGCACATGGTGCTCTTTTTCCATGCTGGATTCCGAGCGAACGGTAATCGTCATTTTGCCCTTACGTTTATCGCTCTTGAGCTCGACTCGCCCGCTGATTTCCGCAATAGCCGCCGGGTCCTTCGGTTTACGCGCCTCAAAAACTTCCGTAACACGCGGCAGGCCGCCCGTTATGTCCTGTGTTCCGCCAGTAGCTCTCGGCTGATGAGCAAGCAACTGACCCGCCTGCACCTGCTGACCTTCCAATACCTCAATTCTGGCCCCCGCAGGCAGATAGTGAACATCGAGAATCTTGCCTTCGGAGTCTTCTATCATAATCTGAGGATGCTTGTCGCCTTTGTGCTCGATTACAACCGGTTTACCCAATTGGCCCTTGCGCTCTTCTTCGAGCCGGATCGTCTCACCTTCTATAATATCCACAAAACGGATTAAACCGGAGACCTCCGCCAATATAGGCGTCCGGTGCGGGTCCCACGAGAACAACCGCTGACCAGATTTGATTGCGGTTGGCCCAAAGACCTCTTCTCCATCGAAAACCTGAAGAACTGCTCCGTAGGGAACCTTATATTTGTCAATTTCGCGTTCTTTCTCATCAAGAAGAAGCATTTCACCGCTGCGTTTCAGCACAATTCCTCTTGACCTGACTGGCCTCTTTTTCCCGAGCTCATCTTTCTGGTCAAGAACATCCGTCCGGTATGCCTCGTGAGCATCTTCAAAAACGACATTGGGGTCTGGAACATTACCTAAGTCTCTGAATTTTACTGTTCCTTTAGCAGTAGCTTTCTGGTCACTCTCAAGAATAGTACGCGATGCAATTCCACCGGTGTGGAAGGTCCGCAGCGTCAACTGCGTTCCAGGCTCGCCAATTGACTGTGCCGCTATAATACCAACCGGCAGTCCCTCCTCAACAAGCTCTCCCGTGCTCATATCCCAGCCGTAACATTTCGCACATACTCCATACGCACTATCGCAGGTAAGCGAGCTTCGGACCCTGATTGCTTCAAGCCCCAGCAACTCAACCTTCGCAGCCGAATCGGGAGTTATTACCTCGTTTTCCCGAACAATCATCTCATCGGTAATCGGATTACGGATATTATCCCTGGCTGTTCTGCCGATGATAAGCTGTGACAAAGGAATATCAACCTGCTCACCTCTGGCAACCGTGCTCTTGGTAATACCCTGCAGCGTTCCGCAATCCCGTTCGGTCACTATAACATTTTGAGCAACATCGATTAGCTTGCGAGTCAAATAACCGGAATTGGCCGTCTTTAATGCCGTATCCGCGAGACCCTTTCGTGCACCGTGTGTCGAGCTGAAGTACTCGAGAACCTTCAAGCCCTCGCGGAAATTCGCTTTAATCGGCGTCTCGATAATTTCTCCGCTGGGTTTGGCCATCAGAGCTCGCATACCCGCAAGCTGCTGAATCTGGTCAACACTGCCTCGCGCACCGGAGATACTCATAATGTAAATCGGATTTAGATACGGTGAACCATCCTCTTTTTTGTCTTCCTTCAGCCCCCGCATCATTTCATTTGTGACTCCCACACGCGCGTTGGTCCAGGCATCGATTACCTGGTTATAACGCTCGCCCTCGGTCAAGACACCGGCCAAATAATTCTTCTGTATTCTCTTGACCCGTTTTTCAGCCTCATCGATAATCTCCTGCTTCTTGGGCGGAATCTTCAAATCCATAATCCCAAAGCTCAATCCCGACAGCGTCGCCTGCCTGAAACCCTTGTCCTTTATATTGTCCAGCAAATCAACTGTTGCGGCGCTTCCTGCTATCTCATAGCAGTCGCTAATAACCTGGCTCAACTGCTTTTGTCCCATTATCCAGTTATAAAAAGGCATCTTCTCCGGCAGAATATCATTGAATATACACCTGCCTACAGTCGTCTCAGCTAAAACAGGCCGAGCATTCTCTTCCGGCTTCAAGTCAGTAATACGCATCCCTTCATTCAATACGGGCTTGTTAAGCCGAACCTTAATCTTGCTGTGCAAGGCAATCTTATCCATATCATAAGCAAGTAATGCCTCGAATATGTCTTTGAACACCGAACTTTCGCCCTTCTTGCCCTCAACCATGGCGGTCAGATAATAATTACCCAGGACCATATCCTGCGAAGGCCCGACCATTGGAGACCCGTTGGCCGGCGAGAAAATATTGTTCGTTGTCATCATCAGCGTATGCGACTCCGCCTGTGCCTCGATGCTCAAAGGAAGATGCACTGCCATCTGGTCACCGTCGAAGTCCGCGTTGAATCCCTTACAAGCCAGAGGGTGGAGCATTATCGCATTGCCTTCTACCAGTACAGGCTCGAACGCCTGAACACCCATTCGGTGCAGAGTCGGTGCACGATTAAGCAAAACAGGATGCTGGTGAATGACCTCCTCCAGAATATCCCATATCTGCTCACCACGCCGCTCAATCATCTTCTTCGCGCTTTTGATTGTGTCGGCAAGACCGCTTTGCTTGAGCCGGCGAATAATGAATGGCTGATATAACTCCAGCGCAATCCTCTTCGGTAATCCGCACTGATGAAGTTTCATCGTCGGCCCTATTACAATCACAGACCGAGCAGAATAATCAACACGCTTACCGAGCAGATTCTCACGGAATCGACCCTGTTTGCCCTTTATCATATCGCTTAAGCTCTTAAGTGGGCGATTGTTACTACCTAATACCGGTCTGCGACATCTGCCGTTATCCATCAGAGAATCCACTGCCTGCTGCAGCATCCTCTTTTCGTTACGAATAATCACCTCCGGCGCATTCAGGTCCATCAGCTTTTTCAAGCGGTTGTTGCGATTGATTATCCGCCTGTAAAGGTCATTCAGGTCACTGGTTGCAAAATTACCGCTTTCCAATAACACAAGTGGACGCAAATCAGGCGGGATAACGGGAATAACCTCAAGCCCCATCCACTCCGCTTTATTACTGCTGTTCTTGATTGCATCTATGCTCTTGAGACGTTTGCTCAAGTCCCTTGTCCGCTGAACGCTGTTGGTCTTGTTAATAGCAGCCCGAAGTTCCGCACTAAGCACCTCAAGATCAAGCTGGCTTAGAAGAGTTTTTATGGCCTCACCGCCCATCAATGCCTTAAAGCAGCTACCATACTTATTCACTGCTTCCCGATACTCTTCTTCCGTAAGCAACTGGCCTACCTTAAGCGGACTTTCCCCTGCGTCGGTAACCACATAATCCTGATAATAGATTATCTTCTCAAGATCGGAACCTTTCATTCCGACAATCGTTCCCAAATGATTCGGAATGGCCTTGAAAAACCATATATGAACGCATGGTGCCGCCAAATTAATATGTCCCATCCTCTTGCGACGAACCCTGCTGTGCGTAACCTTCACACCGCACCGGTCACAGATTATCCCCTTATACTTGGTCCCCTTATATTTGCCGCAAGCGCACTCCCAGTCGCGTTCAGGTCCAAATATACGTTCGCAGAAAAGTCCGTCCTTCTCCGGCCGGTATGTCCGGTAGTTTATCGTCTCGGGCTTGCGAACCTCTCCAAACGACCAACTCCGAATATCGTTGGGACCGGCAAGCGAAATCTTGACCGAACCGTAATCATTTATCCGATCATAGATATTGCTTATCATTTATTTCTTGCTCCTTATTGACCCTGTTATTAAAAAGTCCGCCATTTTTCTTTTGACCTTACAAAACCGTCGTGCCAAGCCGCTTCTTCTCAAGCTGAATGTTCAAACCAAGCCCTCTTATCTCATTGCACAACACGTCAAAGGAAAGCGGCGTTCCCGCTTCAAGAGTATTCTGGCCCTTTACCATCGATTCGTATATCTTCGTTCGTCCCTCCACGTCATCGCTCTTGACCGTCAGCATCTCCTGAAGTGTATAAGCAGCACCGTAACCTTCGAGTGCCCACACTTCCATTTCACCGAATCTCTGTCCGCCTGTTCTGGCCTTGCCACCAAGGGGCTGCTGAGTAATTAAACTGTAAGGTCCCGTCGAACGCGCATGAATCTTGTCATCAACAAGGTGATGCAGCTTCATTATATAGATAAACCCAATCGTCCCCTGCTGGTCGAACGGCTCTCCGGTTCTGCCGTCATACAACTGGGCCTTGAGTGAATTGGGGATATTCACGAAAAACTCATCGGCCATAGGAGAAGATAGCGAAGCCACTTCTCTCGTCTTTGAAAAGAATTTTCCCAAATGATCCCGAAAAGAAGAATCCATCGAATTCTTAATGTGACAATCGCACAGACGTTCTCGTAAACCTTTTCCTCCTCGATATCCCGCTTGGCCAACATACACAACACGCCCTCGAACCTTGAAACAGTAAACACCTGGTTCTTTAGGAGTATCTTTACCACATGCATTTTTCGCTGGAATCCATTTTGTTTTCGTTGTAAGCTCTCGGAACTTCTGAATCAGCAGATTGTCTTTTTTCACGGCATCCTGCCACTCAGCCTCAAAATCATCTGGTGTCATCTCCTTCCCGGAGAAACTTTGAGGATTCTTAACATTGAAGAATGGCATGTAGGCCTTTGATTCGTCGATTCCCTCTTTATCAGCGTATTTGAGAATGGCTCTGCCCTCAAGAAGGTTCAGAAACCCTTCGAGGCTCTTTTTGTTTTTACCATCTGGATCCTCGAAGTGGTCAACAACTACATATCCAATTTGAGCATCATTAAAGAACTCGTCTATAGAATGTATTGATTGAAGAATGTAGGACGTAGGCAAAAGGTCCCTTTCTCGTTTTTCCATATGCTCGTTGGCCTCGTCCATAAGCCGCCCGATATCTTCTTCTCTGGCACCATCAAAAACAGGCGTAACAGCTGTAAAGCCCAAAACTTTCGCTACCCATCCCAGGTGTGTCTCAAGGATTTGACCAACATTCATTCGGCTCGGCACACCGAGAGGATTTAGAAGAATATCGAGTGGAGTGCCGTCCTCCAAAAAAGGCATCTCCTCCTCGGGCAATATCTTTGCAATTACTCCCTTGTTGCCGTGGCGCCCCGCAATTTTATCCCCAATGGACAAAGTTCGCTTGGTTGCAACATAAATCTTGACCATTTCCAGGACGCCACTGGGTAGCTCATCGCCGTGTTTGAGTCGTTCGACACGTTTTTTCTTTTCATCTTCAAAAGCAGTTATCTTTTCGATAAATTTATCCGCAAGTTTTTCCACCTTCTCTCGCATTGCGGCCGGCTTTATCCATTTGATATTCCAGTTCTCAACCTGCTCGTAAACAACCTCGTCATCCTCGCTGGCGCCGACCTTCTGCCTGGTTGATGTGTCAACAATATTAACTTCAAACTTTTCATGTATTGCAGTTATCATTTGCCTGAAGGTTGAGCACTGTTTAGCCTTTATATCTTTCTCAAATGCTCGTATCTGGGCGGCAAGCGCCTTCTTACCCTCCTCGCCACCAGCTCCTCTCCGCAAAAACCGCTCGGTCTTAATCACAACTCCCTCATAACCGTTCGGCAGTTCAAGAGAATCGTTCTTGACGTCCTCACCTGCCCTGCCGAATATCGCGTGTAAAAGCTTTTCCTCCGGCGTAAGCTCGGTCTTGCCCTTTGGCACCACCTTACCGACTAAAATATCGCCCGGCTGAACCCTGGTACCTTCCAATACCACACCGTAATCATCTAGACTCCGCAGGGCTTTTTCGCTGACGTTTGGGATATCGTTTGTAAACTCCTCTTTACCTAAAGGAGTCTCGCGTATCTCGGCGTCAAATTCATTGATATGAATGCTTGTAAAACTGTCGTTCTTGACCAGACTTTCGCTGATGATTATCGCGTCCTCGAAGTTGAATCCCTGAAACGACATAAAACCTACGAGCAGGTTTCTGCCCAGCGCCAGCACGCCATTTTCGGTCCCACCGCCATCCGCTATAACTTGGCCCTTCTCAACCTTCTGCCCCAGCTTAACAACCGGCCTTTGATTCAGACAGGTCCTCTCATTCAAACCGAAGAACTTCTCCAGTTTATACTCATCAGTGTGGTTGATTACTATTCTTTTTGCATCGATGTCGGTAACAACTCCCGCCTTCTGCGCCCGAACCACCATACTTGAATACCGGCCGGCTATCTCCTCCATACCGGTCTGTACTAACGGCGCTTCAGTCCTTAAAAGCGGCACCGCCTGCCGTTGCATATTTGACCCCATCAGCGCCCTGTTCGCGTCGTCGTGCTCCAAAAACGGTATCAGCGATGCCGACAAACCCACAATCTGTTTGGGCGAAACATCCACATAGTTGACTTCCCCGCTGCTTACCTGAGTAAGCTCTCCATTCTTCCGTGCCAAAACCATTCCCTCACGGATTTTGCCCGTCTGATAGTCTACTTCGCTGGGCGGGGCAAATATTGCCTTCATCTCCTCATCCGCCCGAAGGTAAACCACTTTGTTGGTTCGTTTGTCTTTATCGACCTTGAAATAAGGCGACAGTAAAAAACCATACTCGTCAACTGTGGCAAATATCGCAAGCGAACTGATAAGTCCTATGTTTGTGCCTTCAGGGGTTTCCACCGGGCAGATTCTGCCGTAGTGGCTGATATGAACATCACGGACCTCAAAGCCCGCCCGTCTTCTGTTCAGCCCACCTGGCCCCAGCGCCGACAACCGACGTTCGTGCGTCAACTGGCTCAATGCATTTGTCTGGTCTACAATCTGGCTCAGTTCGCCTCGTCCGAAGAAATAGTTAATGCTGCTCGACACGCTTTTTGAATTGACCAAATCCGCTATCCGCAGCGGTTCTTCACCTTCCTTCGCAGTGCTCATCCTCTCCTGCACGGTTTTGCGAAGTTTCAAAAGACCCTTGCGAATTTCACTACCTGCCAACTCGTCAATCGTCCTGAGCCGGCGGTTGCCCAAATGGTCGATGTCATCAACCTCTCCTTCGTTGTTTCGCAAGCCGATTATATATTTCATCGCGTTGATAAAATCATCCGGCCTTAATGTCATTTCATTAAGGTCAACGTTCTGTCCGAACTTACGATTCAGCCGGAACCTGCCAACCTTGCCCAATCGATACCGGTTCACATCAAAAAACTTCTCGTCAAAAAACTGCCTCGCTTTTTCCTGATTGGGTGGATTACCGGGACGAAGTCTCACATAAAATTTCAACAGCGCCTGCTCGTGATTCTTGCAGTCATCCTCAGAAAGCGTGTTTAATATCAGCGAATCACGAATCTTATCAACAACCTCGATATTCTTAATCTTGCTCTGCTGAACAATCGATAGTTTGTCACCGATTTGCGATCCTGCCTTGACTATTATCTCGCCGCTGTCAGTATCAACAACATCACCTACTACCCAATGTTCGGGATTCAGTTTTCCTCTCTGAACTTCTTTAGTCTCATAAAATCGCCGTATTATCTGCTCGGTCGAGCCAAAATCAGGGCTTACTGCACGGAGAAAAACAGTAGCCGGTATCTTGCTCGACTGGTCGATTTTAACAACCAGCACGTCCTTGTGTGTAACGCTTATCTCTATCCAGCTCCCACGCTCGGGGATGATTCTGCCGCCGTGAAGTATGCGGTCTCCTTCCTTGCTTTCGATAAGGAAATCCACGCCGGGGCTTCGATGCAACTGGCTCACAATAACGCGTTCCGCGCCGTTTATTATGAATTCGCCGCCGCCTATCATCACCGGCATTTCGCCAAGATATATCGCCTGTTCGGCAATATCCTGTCCCTCCTTGCCTCGCAGGCGACAGGTTATCTTCAAAGGATAACCATAAGTAAGCCGCAGTTGCCTGCACTCCGCGATGTTGTATCTGGGCTCTTCAAGCTCATAATACAGATACTCCAGGACAATTCGCTTGTCATAGCTCTCTATCGGAAATATCTCACGAAACAGTGCCTCCAGTCCGGCATTGCTGCGCTTCGTCGGGCTAACGTCCTTCTGCAGGAACTCTTCGTAGCCCTTTCTCTGCACCGCCACCAGATCCGGAATCTCAACCATTTCAACCATTTTGCCGAAATTACGAACTTTCACTTCCGCCATCTTTCAATCCCGATTAAACGGCCAAATCTACATTCCCCGATTACCAATACCGTGAGGTCTCCGCCCCAAACTTACAGATTTATTAAGCTACTTCTACTGCTGCGCCGGCGCTTTCGAGCTGCTTTCGGGCGGCCTCGGCCTCATCCTTGCTCACACCGGTTTTAACCGCCTTGGGTGCTCCCTCAACAAGGTCCTTGGCTTCCTTTAGACCTAAACCGGTCAACGCCCTTACTTCCTTGATAACCTGAATCTTTTTGTCGCCGACCTGCTTGAGAATTACGTCAAACGTCGTCTTCTCAGCCGCCGCCTCTGCAGCACCAGCACCAGCAGGACCGGCGACCATGATGGCTCCGCCTGCTGCCGGCTCTATCCCATATTCTTCCTTAAGATAATCGCCAAGCTCCTTCGCCTGCATCAGCGTCAGTTTGACTATCGCATCGCCAAGCTTTTTTGTCTCAGCACTCCAGCTTTTTGCTTCCTTGGTCTCTTTTGTTTCTTTTGCTTCTTCAGACATCTTAGTTCAACTCCTATACTCTATCGCTCGATGATAGCCGAAGCTACGTCGCCCCGTTTAACCCTGAAAACAGGGGCAGTCATCCGAGCTAATCATATTTCGTTATGCGGCCTGTTTCTCCGCGTCTTCGCCTTTGTCCACAATTGTCTTGATACAGCCGGCTATAATGCTCGCTGGCGAGCCAATCGCACCTGCCAGTTTCGCCCCCGGCGACTTGGCCAATGTAATTATCATACCCTGCAGCTCGGACCGGCTCGGCATCTTCGAAAGTCCTTCCGCACCTTCGCCGTCCAGAACCTCGCCTTCAAGAAACGCCCCTTTAATCTGGATAGCCGGAATCTTGCCAATCCAGGTACTAATTTCCTTGGCCACATCCACAATACTATCGCCGCCATAGGCAATCGCGCAGGGACCTGTGAATATCGCCGTTGCCGCATCCATCTTTAAATTCGAAAGCGCGCTTTTGACCAGCGCATTCTTGACAACCATCAGCTTGATGCCTTTTCCCTTGAGCTTTCCACGCATTATATTATTATCCACTCCATCTACTCCCTGCGTGCTAATCACGATAAAATCCGTGACGTTATCAGCAGTGATTCTCTTTTCCAATTCGGCTCGAAGCAAGCCTTTAACGAATTTACTCATCTTTTCTCCTGCCTGTTTTTTCCACTATAAATACCATCAGCGTCAAAAGCCCTTATCCCTCTACAGCAACAATCACGCCCGGGCTCATTGTTGCTGATAAACACACCTTCTTTATATATGTTCCCTTGGCGCCTGCCGGCTTAATCCTCTTGATATGTGCGACCATAGCTTCGATGTTCTCTGTAAGCTTCTTGGCGTCAAAACTCTGTCTGCCCACAACTACATGCACATTGCCGCCGGCATCGTTCTTGAACTCCACCTTGCCCGCCGAAAACTCAGCAATCGCCTTGGCAATATCCATTGTAACGGTGCCGTTTTTGGGCGAGGGCATCTTCCCCTGAGGGCCAAGAATACGTCCCAGTTTGCCGACTTTGCCCATAACCTTCTGCGAGGCAACAGCCACATCGAAATCCGACCAGCCGCCTTCCACTTTCTTAACCAGTTCATCACAGCCGGCTTCAATTGCCCCCGCCTGCTTGGCAACCTCAACGTCACTCTCGTCACAAAATGCAATTACCTTTTTTGACTTGCCTATCCCATGCGGAAGCGATATCGCGCCACGAACAAGCTGGTCTGACTGTTTCGGGTCTATACCCAGATAAAATACACACTCAATGGTCTGGTCAAACTTAGTCGATGCGAACGATTTGACTTTAGCCACAGCATCGGCCATGTTCATCACTTCTTTGCCGACCTGTTCCGCCTCTTTACGGTATCTCTTGCTTTGAATTTTCATAAATTTTAAATCTCGATTCGCTTTTGTTCAGCTTTTCGCTTAGTCCTCAATCTCAACACCCATACTCCGGGCTGTTCCACGGATAATCTTCTCTGCCTGCTCCAGGTCGTAGGCATTCAGGTCTTCAAACTTCTCTTGCGCAATTTTGCGCACCTGCTCTGCAGTAACCTTGCCAACTTTTTCCTTGTTCGGCACCCCGCTGCCTTTGGCAATACCTGCCACTTGCTTCAGCAAAACCGCCGCCGGGGGACTCTTAACCTCGAATGTAAAGCTTTTGTCCGGCTTCACTGTTATAACTACGGGTACAATTGTCCCGTTGAGGTCTTTCGTCCTCTCATTGAACTGTGAAACAAACTGGCCTATGTTAACGCCGTGCTGACCCAATGCCGGTCCAATAGGAGGGGCCGGCGTCGCCTGCCCGCCGTGCGCCTGTAACTTTATTTTTAATAATTGCTGACTACTGCCTTTTTTGTTTGCCATTGTTCACCTTCACCGCCGAGTTAAACCTTCTCTATCTGCCAGTACTCTATATCCAGAGGTGTGCTACGCCCGAATATTTCTACAATCACTTTCACTAATCCACGGTCCTGGTCTATCGATTCCACAGTACCCTCGAAGCTCTCGAAAGGACCTTCCCGAACTTTTATCTGGTCGCCTTTATGGAAATCCACTTTGATACTCGGCGCTTCTTCGGGCTTTTCCACTTCCTGAAGCATTTTTGCTACGTCGGTATCACGCATTGGCGTCGGAATACCCTCTGTGCCCACAAAATCTCCAACACCGGGAATTTCCTTGATTATAAACCACGCCTTTTCAGGAACCCGTCCTGCTTCCTCGGTCTCCATCTCCATAAAAACATAACCGGGATACAGCTTTCGTTTATGGATAGTCTGCTTGCTGCCGCGAACTCTTTTGACTTTTTCAACAGGGACCTCTATCCGCCCAATAACATCAGTCAAACCAGCCGCATTGACCTTTTGAGTAAGGACCTCTTTTACGTGCATCTCTTTGTTTGACGCGACTCTAAGCACGTACCACTTCATCAAAACGCCCCGTACCTAATGATTAATAATTACGCTTTAAACCCGCTCCCGAAAATCCTATTGCAAAAGCCAACTGAAAAATAACTGAAGACCAAAATCTGCGGCGCCCAGAAACGACGATAAAATAACTACTACCGAAATGACAACAACCGTCGAAACCGCTATCTCTTTTCTGGTGGACCAGTTAACCTTCTTCATCTCGCCTTCTGCGGCGATCATAAAGTCGGCAATGTTTGCTTTGTTCACCAGCCACAATATCAATAAAGCCAGAACAACAAACAGCCCCGCCGGCACCATTGTCTCAACCCACAATCCTACATCTGTCGCCTCAAGCGTGCGATAAAGCTGCAAACATCCCAGCGCCATTATTCCTGCAAGGCTTAAGGCGGTTCCCATCCGTGTATATTTGCCCTGACCACGTTTATAAACACCTAACAGCATAATTCGCCTTTAATTAAGCTTGACCTTCACGTCACTCCAAACCCCTGGCTACACACATCAGGCCAGAAGGGAATCGAACCCCCAACCTTCGGTTTTGGAGACCGACGCTCTGCCAATTGAGCTACTGGCCTATCATTTATCCCTTTTCCGCACTTACTCTTTTTATTTACGCCGTAACTTGTGCGCCGTATGCTTGCGCTCGAACTTGCAGTATCTTTTCAGCTCTAATTTGGGAGCACCCTCGGCCACACTCACACTGGTACGGTAATTCCGCTGCCCGCACTCCTTACACTCAAGCCACACTTGTTCTCTTTTACCTTTTTTTTTCTTTGCCATAAAATCCAGCTCCGCTGCAATACCCGGCTACACAAGATTCTCTCTTAGATGAAAAACACCGCGCCGTACTAAAAACAAGACCACCGCACCAAAACGCTATGACTTTCCCGCCACGCTATTCGTTAATCTTCGTTACTACACCTGCGCCGACCGTTCGGCCGCCTTCCCGGATAGCAAACCTCAGGCCTTCTTCCATAGCTATCGGATTGATAATCTCAACCTCCATAGCTATGTTATCACCCGGCATACACATCTCTGCGCTCTTGCCTTCACGGCTCTGCAGGGCCTTTACAGCACCCGTCACATCCGTTGTCCTGAAATAGAACTGTGGCTTATAGCCGGCAAAGAACGGTGTATGACGACCACCTTCCTCTTTGGTCAGCACGTATACCTCAGCTACGAACTTGGTGTGCGGTGTTATGCTGCCCGGAGCAGCGGCAACCTGTCCTCGCTCCAGCTCTTTCTTCTCCACACCTCGCATCAGCAATCCTATGTTATCACCCGCCCGTCCCTCGTCCAGTGTCTTGTTGAACATCTCAACACCAGTCACTATCGTCTTGCGTGTCGTTTTGGAAAGTCCGACAATCTCAATTTCCTCGCCAACACGCACTTTGCCCCGCTCAACCCTTCCTGTTCCCACTGTTCCCCTGCCCTTTATACTGAAAACGTCCTCTATGGGCATAAGGAATGGCTTGTCAACCTCTCGCTCAGGTATTGGAATGTACTCGTCCATCGCCTTTAATAGCTCTACTATCGGCTTACAGGCCTCATCCTCAAGCGACTTCGCTTCCAACGCCTTTGTCGCCGAGCCTCGAATCACAGGCGTGTCATCACCAGGAAATTCATATTTATTGAGAAGGTCTCTTACCTCCAGTTCGACAAGGTCCAGCAGTTCAGGGTCATCAACCAGGTCGACCTTGTTCAAAAACACGACTATCTTCGGCACGTTCACCTGTCGTGCGAGAAGAATGTGCTCACGCGTCTGCGGCATTGGACCGTCATAGGCACTGACTACAAGAATAGCACCATCCATCTGAGCAGCACCCGTTATCATATTCTTCACGTAGTCAGCGTGGCCCGGGCAGTCCACGTGTGCATAATGCCTGTTTTCCGTCACATACTCAACGTGTGCCGTTGCGATTGTCAGAATCTTTGTGGGGTCACGCCTGCCCTGCGATTCCGAGGCCTTGGCAATATCATCGTAACTCTTAAATGCGCACAGCCCCTTCAACTCCATTACCTTGGTCATCGCACTGGTCAGCGTGGTCTTACCGTGGTCAACGTGTCCTATGGTTCCAACGTTGACGTGTGGCTTCGTCCGCTCGAATACTGCCTTAGCCATGGTTATATAAACCTCCAATCTGCATTGTCACTTCTTTAATCCCGTTTAATTATAGTAACGAGGCCTTAAATTCCTGCCTTCCTTGATATAACCAACTCTCGGCCAAGGATTCCCGTTTCATACTCACCCGCTGGCCTGAATCGTCTGCATTTAGCTGCTGATGGGATTCGGACCCATGACCTCGTCCTTACCAAGGACGCGCTCTACCGACTGAGCTACAGCAGCA
>CAYLYB010000075.1:0-14266 GCA_964387605.1 uncultured Pirellulales bacterium
GATTATGTTCCATTCAAAGAGAATATTCCCGAGGAGCTGAAAAAGCTCGATATGGGAGCTTACGATTACATTACCCGCTTAGACAGTGCCGGTTTCCTCAAATACTGCGACAAAACCGGTGCTACTATCTGCGGCCGGGTTCCGATAGCGATATTGCTTTCTATGCTTGCGCCCACTGCCAAGGCAGAATTACTGAAATACTCCACGTCCGGCGAGATTACGGGCGATTATACTAATTCGGTGAGTTATTTTTCCGTTGCTTTTCACGGAAGCTGGCAAAAGAAGCCCGTCGTTGAGCCGGTTTCCAATGATACTGAATTGACGGCGCAAGACAGGCATAATCTGCTTCAGCTTGCGAGGAAATCAATCGAATTTTACCTGCGAAACAGGAAAGTTCCCACGGTCGAACAGCTTGGCATCAACATTACGGATGCGATTAAGGTCGAGCGGGCTGCTTTCGTAACGCTTAAGAGGCAATCCGAGTTGAGGGGCTGCATTGGGGAGATTTTCCCAACTCAATCGTTATATAAATCCGTCATTGTTAATGCGATTAACGCGGCCGTCAACGACTGGCGGTTTTCACCGGTTTCAGCCGAAGAATTAGCGGATATAGATATTGAAGTATCAGCTCTTACGGTTCCGGAGCAAATTGACTCATACAATCAAATTCGGCTGGGAACTGACGGGATAGTTTTAAGTAAAGACGGTCACAGGGCCGTTTTTTTGCCCCAGGTGGCTACTGAGCAGGGGTGGACTTTGGCGGAAACGCTTTCGCATCTGTCGACCAAGGCGGGGCTTGCGTCGGATGCCTGGCAACAAGGTGCGACGTTTCTGATATTTCAGGCCGAGGTTTTCGGTGAGAAAGAATGATACCTGACGACCGCTATCAGGTTGACGCAGATTATTCTTCTTCCCGCTTTAGTGCTGTCGCCCGCGGCTTCGTGATTATCGCTTATGGCCTGTTCTCCATTTCCGCTCAGGCGCTTATATTCAGAGAGTTCATAACCTCGTTCGAGGCGAACGATATCACAATCGGCATCTTCTTTGCGTTCTGGTTTCTCTGGGTGGCTATCGGCTCTTTGCTTGTAAACAAGAGCAAATACATAGCTGATTTGCTTTTAGCCAATATCGAATTGGTCCTGCTTGCTTATTTACCCGCCTTTATTTTTCAGGCAATTCTCATTATCCAGATTCGCACGATTGCGGGCATCGCCCCGTATGCATTGTTGCCGATTCCGACGGCATTATTCCTCGGCGTTTTGGTTAACGCACCGGTGAGTTTTCTTACGGGCCTGCTTTTTCCTCTAATTTGCCGGTGGGTTCGGCTGGGGACAGCGCTTGCTGTCTCTCGTGTTTACCTGCTCGAATCAGCAGGCAGTTTTCTGGGCGGTCTTGGGACCATGTTTTTGCTGGCTTTCGGCGTAAGCTCCGTGAGAATCTTCTTTATTCTTGCGTTTATTCTTTCGCTTGCCGTTGTTTGTTCGCTACTGAGAAGGCCTCGTTGCTTTTCGGCTGTTATTCGCAGGTTCGTTGCCGTTGTTGTGATGTTTTTATTTGGTATTGTGCTGGTCTTAAACGCCGACAAGGGTTTGTCGGACTATATAAACCGGGTCAAGTGGTCGAAGCTGCTGCCGCCCGATGCATTAGCCGGCTCGTTTCATACTGCGCAGGCCGAATACCTCTACGGCACATATCAGAATCAGTGGGTGGCAATGCGCCAGGGCAGCGTCGTCGAAGCAATACCCGACCCAACCTCAGGGGGCAAAGTTGCGGCGATTAGTTTATCTCAAAATCCTCGTGCATCCCGTGTGCTTGTCATCGGCTCAGGGCTTAACGTTTGTAATCAGTTGCTTCATTTACCGCAGGTCAAACGATTGGTCTGGGCAAATCCAGATAATGAATACGTCGAGGAGGTCCTTAAATATATGCCGAGTGAGCTAAGGATTTGCGACGCTCGTTTCGAAGGATTTTCGGGCGAGGTCCGCTCGATGTTGGGCGAGCAAAAGGGCAGGTTCGATTTGGTGATTGTCAATATGTTGGCGCCGACGGATTCGGTTTCTAACCGTTTCTTCACGGTTGAATTTTTCGAGCAGGTCAAAAAATCATTGGGACCAGATGGTGTTTTCGCTATTCGTATCCCGGGCGGTGAAAATATTTTAGGCACGGAGCTTGTTACAATCGGTGCGTCAGCGAAGCTGACGCTTGGGCAGGTTTTCGAGCATCTTGTTTTAGTGCCCGGTGATGACGGCTGGTTTATTGCCTCCGATGCCAATAACGTAACGAGCTCGCCGGGCGTGCTGCGGCAGCGTTTTGCGGCCATCGAGAATGCCGAAGAGGTTTATCCTTCGGCCGGTATTTTGAGCATATATCTGCCCGACCGGGCCGCTGCGGCGAATGAGGCATACAGCACGGTCGATTTGCCCGCGGAGCATCTTATCAATCGTGATTCAAGGCCGTTGGCGGGTTTATACGGCTTGCTGCTTGCGGCAAGGCAGTCCGATGCCCCTGTAACGCAACTGTTTAAGCATCTGCTGCTTGCAGGATTGCCATTGTTTTTAGTCCCCATCCTCATTTATGTGGTTTTGCGGTTTGTATTTTTGTTGAGCTATTCCGGCATTGATAAGCCGGGAGCTTTTGATTATGCGTTTCTGGTCTTTTCATCCGGCGCCGTCGGCATCGGCGTAGTGATTGTTTTGATGTATCTTTATCAAACGCTTTTCGGCTCTCTCTATCTTCATATCGGGGCGGTGTCTTCTTTGTATATGGCCGGCCTTGCCGGTGGCGCAGCGGTTAGTAACCGTATCCTGCAAAGAACGGCCGCGAGGCCTTTGGGTTTCCTGTTGGCCATTCTGATTGCCCATTGCGCTGTTTTGGCGGCTATCGTGTATTGGCCTGCTTATGGCTGGTCTCATATGGCCTTTGGTGTATGCTTTGTTATGAGCGGCTTGTGTGCGGGGTGTTATTTTCCGCTTGCTGGTCGATTACTTGCTGATTCGGGTTTGCAGACAACGCAGGTCGGCGCAAAACTCGAAACAGCCGACCATTTGGGCGCAGCGGCAGGAGGGCTGTTATGTGCCCTTATTCTTATCCCTGTGCTTGGCGCTAAATCGGCACTTTTTGTTTTTATACTTCTGCTGCTTGCCAATGTGCCCGCTGCGGCTTTGCGGATATATCGGCCGGCGGCAGCTTCAAGCTCTATAGTTACTGTATACCGCACAGCCGGGTATATTTTATTCGGTGTCGCCGCAGTCATAATCGTTTGCTCCAATCTTATTGTCATCGCGGGCCTTCGGCTTATCCCTGCTTTACCCCAACAGGCGGCCCAGGCGCTGGCCGGGGTGCTTCGAATTGAAACGACAAAAGCCACATTGCCTAATACCGGTAAAGTGGCAAGTTACTTCAAGGTCTATGATGCTAATGATAAACTCGCCGGTTATATATTCAGTTCAGAGTATTTTGCACCCGGAGTTCGCGGTTTCGGCGGTAAAATTAATCTCGCTGTTTATGCAGATACCCAGGGCCGTTTGGTCAATTTTTATATCATCCGTTCGAATGAGACTCCCGCTTATCTCGATATGCTGGTGGACTGGCTTGCTTCTCTAAAGGGGCATTTTTTGTTTCAGCCCTCGGCTTTTGAAGACGTCGAGGCCGTTACGGGTGCGACCGTAAGCAGCGAGGCGATAATTGAATCCCTTCAGCGGTCGGGTGGTGCGTTTGCTACTGATATTCTCGGCCGAACGGGCGAGCAAAAGACAGGCGATTCTGCTCGTTTTATGCGCTGGGTTCCTGATATGCAGGGTTGGTTCTTGTTGGTTGTGTTCGGCCTGACAATAGTCGTTATATATAGTGGCGGTTTTTGGAGCCGATTGTTTATTCTCGTTTTGAATGTTGTCGTCGCGGGTATTTTACTAAACGCCCAGTTTTCCACGCAGCAGGTTGCATCGTTATTGTTGTTGGCTGTTCCCTCTTTTGCGATAAAAGGCGTATTTATCCTTACCGTCGGTGCTCCATTATTGGCGGTTCTTTTCGGGAATATCTATTGTGGTTATCTGTGTCCGTTTGGGGCTTTTCAGGAAGTTTTGGGCTATGTGCTACCCGCCCGATTCAGGCCTTGCGTTTCGAGCGAGCAGATGCGAAGGGCGAGGTTTATTAAGTATATTGTTTTATTCGTTATCATAGCCGCATTTTTCCTTTCAAGGAGTTTCGATACCCTTGCGGGCGACCCGTTGATTAGGATTTTCAGCCCGGGTTTTCTCCTTGGCAATTATGATAAGCTATTTTGGGTTATTATCGTAATAACGTTTATCGGCTCGCTTTTTTATTCTCGTTTCTGGTGCAGGTATTTGTGTCCGGCGGGGGCGTTTTTGTCGTTATTTAACAAGCTCGCAATCTTTTCACGTTTTCTGCCTCCCAAGCATTACGCGCATTGTGAATACGGAGTCTCTTATAAAGACAGGGGCGATTGTATATATTGCGATAAGTGCCGATTCGAGCGAAAACCGGCGCCGCCGGCCGTTGACGAACCCTTCGGGGGATTCGGCTCACGCGGTCTTATTGTTTTGGTGCTTGTCGTTGCGGTCAGTATTTCCATTATATCAGCCGGGGGTGTTATTCGTGAACTTCCCTCTGGGGCTGGTGCAGCCGAGATTATGCCGTCAGCGGGTCAGCCGAGAAACGTCGATTTGCAAAAGGTGAGGGGCCTTATTCGGGGAAATAAGCTCTCCGACCGTGAAGCCGAGTATTATAAGAAGCTAAACCCCGCCTCGGTCAGCGACGCTAATAACTGATAAGCCAGAGAATCAGCGTAAGCACAATCGAGATAATAACACAACTGGTAATCGGCAGAAACAATCGCCAGTTCTTTGAGCCGAATTGTAAATCACCCGTTAGGTTGAACAGGCCCATTTTGCCGAGCAGCAACACAGCGACGCCCACAAGTGTGATGGTAATGCCGATTGCTATAAGCAACTTTGCGAAATATTCCTGCCCGAACTGCATTTTTTTAAGTTGCTCTACTTTCAACTATCTATTTTCTACTGCTCTATTTTTCGGGCGAAGCTCGAAAAATCGGGGCGACTGGACTCGAACCAGCGACCTTTGGACCCCCAGTCCAACGCGCTAACCAAACTGCGCTACGCCCCGATGGGGGTATTTTAGCACCAGCCGGCGTGGCAAACAAGGTTTTTCCTGCCCGGCGTTATTTGTCGGCTCCCGTATAAAAGCAGAAAAAATATTTGACAATTTCAGGGCTTTTGACGATAATGTTAGCCGAACCTAACTTTTGCTTCGTATAAATAGATGTGATTAAGGGGGTCGATACTACGGCTGTTCGAAAAGACATAAATCTGAGTGCATCTCTCGAAGATTATCTCGAGGCCATTTTGAATGTGGCCGACGTATCGGGTATCGCACGTAGTAAGGATATAGCCGGGTCACTGGGAGTCGCCAAGCCGTCCGTTACGGGTGCATTGAAGGCATTGGCGAACAAAGGGCTGGTCAATTACCGGCCTTATGGTTATGTCACCCTGACGCAGTCAGGTCTTGCCCAGGCATCGAGGGTTGCCAAGAAGCACGACATTATAAAATCTTTTTTCACGGACATACTCGGCGTTGATGCAGTAGTCGCCCAGCGGGCCGCCTGCAAGGCGGAACATTTACTGGGACATGCCATCGTTTCGAGGATGAGCGATTTTATGGATTTTACTCAAAGGCAGCGTCTTGGCGGGAAACATTCCGTGGCCGGCTTTAAGAGATTTGTAAAAAACAAACAGTCATCTCAATCTGCATCCCGGCGGAGAAAATGATATATGGAAACCGAGAACAGCAAGCCGTTATCGCAGGTGCCCGAAGGGAGCACTGTTACTATAGCGGCTGTCCTCGGCGGCAGGGGGCTTAGGAGCCGGCTTACTACGATGGGTATGCTGCCGAAGAGCCGAATTAGCGTGGTTCATAACGGCAGGAGCGGCCCGTTCGTAATAAGTATAAAGAATACGAGAATGGTCCTCGGCAGGGGGATTGCGGATAAGATTATGGTGCTCGAGCAGTGATACGGTTGTTATTTTTTTACTTTTTAAGTTAGGGGGCGCTAACTTTTAGCGATTGTAGAAAATGGTGGATAAGCAGGAAAAAGTGATAACCGTCGCATTAGCCGGCAATCCCAACAGCGGCAAGACGAGCATATTCAATATGCTAACGGGCACGTGGCATCATGTGGCCAATTACCCCGGCACAACGGTAGAAAACCGCTACGGTACCTGCTTATATAAGGATTACAGGATTACATTCGTGGACCTGCCGGGCGCTTATGGTTTGACCACGTTTTCGACCGAGGAGCTTGTGGCCCGTAACTTCCTGATAGATGAAAAGCCCGACGTTGTTATCAACGTCGTTGATTCGTCAAATCTCGAACGAAATCTTTACCTTACGACACAGCTTATCGAAATCGATGTTGCTCTGGTATTGGCCTTCAATATGAGCGACGTCGCGGCTCAGAAGGGCATTGTTTTCGATACCGAGCAGCTTTCAGAATTGCTCGAAGCTCCGATTGTCTCCACTATCGGCAACAAGGCAAAGGGCAAGATCGAACTTTTAGACGCCGTCGTCGCCGTCGCAGAGAAAGAAGCGAAACCAAGGACGCATCGCATTACATACGGCGACGAGATTGAGAAAGCACTAAGCGAAATCGAGCCGATTATTCGTTCACAGGAGCCGGCTCTTGCCGATAAGTACAAGCCCCGCTGGATTGGACTGAAGCTGTTAGAGCAGGATGGCGACATACTTTCAAAGGTCAGAAGCGGTCGGCTTCTTGACGCAGTCGAGCATTCTATCAGTCATCTTAAAAATCTTTTCGGTGACGACCCCGAGGTGATAATCGCCGACAGGCGATATGGCTATATCTCCGGGGCCTGTCAGGAGACAGTCAAGACCACCGTCGAGCTTCGCCATACCACAAGCGATGTGGCGGATGTCATTCTCACGCATCGCGTGCTGGGGCTGCCGATATTTCTGGTTTTGATGTATTTAGTGTTCCAGTTGACCTTTACGATAGCCGCTTATCCGATGGCGTGGCTGGAGCAATTGTTCGGCTGGCTTTCGGGCTCATTAGCTGCCCTGTGGCCTGCGCAATCAGAACACTGGCTTCGTTCTTTGCTGATTGACGGCATCATACCCGGTGTCGGCGGAGTCCTCATATTTTTGCCTAATATACTCATCTTGTTTTTGGCAATCGCTGTTTTGGAAGATTCCGGCTATATGGCTCGTGCGGCTTTTATTATGGACAAGCTGATGCATAAAATCGGGCTGCACGGCAAGAGCTTCATACCGATGCTGATTGGCTTCGGCTGTTCGGTGCCTGCGATTATGGCGACGCGTATACTCGAGAACCGGCGGAATCGTTTTACCACGATTATGGTATTGCCGCTTATGAGCTGCGGTGCTCGCTTCACAATTTACGGCTTGTTAATACCGGCCTTTTTCCCGCAGCACTGGCGGGGGCCTGTTCTTTGGTTGATTTACCTGACTGGTATTATCCTGGCAGTTATCGCCGCGAAGGTCCTGAGGTTGACGGTTTTTCGGGGCGAGGCAACACCTTTTGTTATGGAGCTGCCTCCTTATCGTGTTCCCACGGGAAAATCGCTGCTTATTCACACGTGGCAACGCGGTTGTATGTATCTTAAAAAGGCAGGAACAATCATCCTTGCCTTTTCAATTATTTTATGGGCTGCTATGAGTTACCCTAAGCTCGCAAAGGAATCCGTTGTAGAGTTGTCCCCGGATGAGGTTCGTCAGGCCCAGCTTGCAAACTCGGTCATTGGTCGTATCGGTCGGTCTATTGAGCCGGTTATAAAGCCGCTCGGCTTCGACTGGAAAATCGGCACGACGTTGATTGGCGCAACCGCTGCCAAGGAATTGTTTGTCTCACAGCTTGGCATCATCTATGCTGTTTCAGCCCACGATGACGCCGCTGCAATTCCTACCCTTCGTTCGCATTTGCAAGCCGACTATTCGCCGTTGGTCGGATTTTGCATAATGCTGTTTTGCCTGATTAGTTCGCCCTGTGTCGCCACCGTTGCGGTTACACGTTCGGAGACGGGGTCCTGGAAGTGGGCGTTATTCCAGTTTTTCAGTTTGACCGCCCTGGCCTATGTTGTAACGCTGGTGGTGTATCAGGTTGGTTCTGTTTTGATTGCGTGAGGTAGCGGTTCGGCGTCTATCCGGGCAGGATGGCAATTGAGCGGATTTTTCTTCTCTGGCATCGTATGAGATATGCGATAAAGTCGCCTGTGATTCGGCCGGCGGTGTTTTTGCCCTTGCTGACGACGCGGGCCATAAGTGTTTTTGTGGCGGGGTCCCATTCGAAATTGATTGCGCCGGGGATGTTGGGGGCTGTGCTGTGCAGCTTCGCCCAGCCGGGGTTTCGGCCTGATATTTTTTGCCTTAGCACCGTGAGGTTGTATTTCTTTAGCCGGCTGTCGTTTGCTATCGCCTCGCGCAAGCTTCCGCTGCTGTAACACGTAATTTGTATTACGCTTTGCATAATTTTTACTCCTCTTGCTCGTGCTTTAACCAGCAAGTTTATTTTATGGAAAATGTCTTTAAAAGCAATGAAAAAACCACGGGACAAAACGGAGACGGGCCGGGATTCGGATTTGGTCTATCAGGGCTTAGGGTAATACAGCGGGTCGGTTTGCAGCCATTGCTGGGCGACTTTCGCGAAATCGGCGAAATCTATGGCGCCGTCGGATGATAAGAACCAATCAATTTGCGAATCTTCCAAAAGCCAGTCATCGGCAAGCGTCGCTACATCATTGTAATCAACGATATAATCGACTGTGGGTAAATCACCCGTCATTATTGGGTGCAGCTCGAAAGCAAATCCGTAATCGGCTGACTCGCCGTTGGTCGAATCGTTGTCAATAACGATTGTATAGTCGCCCGGCTCGGTAATGAGCAGGTCGCATTTTTCGAGGTTATCGTTGGGGTTCAGGCCGAAAACATCTTCACTGAATATCGCGTTTGCATCATCCGGGGCGTAAACAATCATATCGAGGTCAGCTAAATAAGAGTTCAATTCAGATGGGTCTATCTGATTATTCCACGGTCTTTGGTCGACCCATTGCATTCTTCGCTGCCAGGTTAGGGTGGCTATTAGCCGGCATCTTTTGTTGATGCTTATCGTATATGTATCCATCTGGCCCTGGGTGAGTCGGCCGAATCCCCAGCCGGCATCCTGAGTGATATTTACATCCGGCTCAATTTCATTCGAATCCAGCAGTTGATATGCCTTCAGCACATCCAGCCGACCATATCCCCTTTGCGGATGCCAGGTATTGTTCGAATCGGCCGGGTTCGTATTGATATTGTATTTATCATTAACGTTTGGCATCGCGGAGTTGACAATAGCCGCTTTTATGACCTCGCTTCGGTTGTCATTTGGTTCCGGCGTATTATCTGCGAGTCCGATTAGTAATGCCGCCGCACCGGCTGTATGCGGGACCGAGTAGCTTGTCTGACCGCTTTCGGTTCCGACTGTGGTCCAGGCGGTGTTACTGTTTGATGTTGGCACGGTCTGAGATTGTGCAGGTGCAGTTATGTCTGGCTTTTTCCTGCCTGGGCTGTCCTGAGTCGGCCCCGAGCCACTTATAGTTCCGACCCTTCTGTAGTCATATTGATTGTTCGGGTCATTGAGCCGCAGCCCTCCGGTTGTAATGCCGTTATATGCATCGCCGAGGACTGTTACAATGGTATTTTGATTACCAGCCGGAATAGCGAAGACTACGCCATACTCATATGAAAAATAATCATATAAATACGTCCAGACGCTTTCACCGTCGCCGGAAATAGTTCCCAGCTCAAAACCAGTGACAATAACTCTGCAGTTCTGGGTTACAATAAGCTCATCCAGTGCGTCACGAAACCAGGTCCAATCAATGGCATTACTGTTGTTTGAGACACGCGCACAATGAATATCTGTTCCAGGTGCCACGCCGATGTCGTTTGGGTATGCAGCGCCCCCTCTGCTTGAAATGATTCCCGCCAGTTGTGTGTCGTGGCTTGAAATGGCGATGCCGTCGCCTGAGAAGTCGTAATTGAAGGCGTGATGGATGCCCTTAGCATCAGTGAATGCCTCGTGAGTTGTCCTGACGTTTCGTGCAAGCATCAGGCCTACATTTACATCCTCGCCGGTCTGGCCAAGCTGGTGTACTGCAATCGCGTCCGAACCGCCCGGGCCGGTTGATTCCGCCAGTCCGTATGCCTGAGGAATCAGCGTTTTGTAATTGAACGCTGATGTGAAAATACAAATAGCCGCCAATAAGCGGATGTTTTTGCCCACACCATCCTCCAAAAGCAATTAATGCGCATTAAACTATTATAATAGCAAAAAACAGGCACAAATTCAAGTAAAACCACCCCCGCCAGGCGTATAAATTGTTTTTAAGCCCCTTTTGGGGCTTGCCTGAACCATTCTACGAATTGCTTCAATCCTTCGCTGATATGTGTTTTTGGTGTGTAATCTAAATCCCTACCGGCTCTGGTGACGTCTGCGAATGTCCGTTCTACATCTCCCGGCTGCAAAGGCAGGTGCTCTATCACCGCTTTTTTCCCCATAGCCATTTCAATTTCCTTTATAAGGTCATTGACTGTTATCGGTCTCGATTCACCGAGGTTATAAATGTTGTATCCGGAACATTTTTCAATAGCTGCCGTTGTACCATCGATTATGTCATCGATGTATGTGAAATCGCGCATCATGCTGCCGTCGCCATATACTGGTATTGGCTTGCCGGATGCGATTAGTCTTGCGAATTTATGAATTGCCAGGTCGGGCCTTTGCCTCGGTCCGTAAACGGTGAAATATCGCAGGCAGGTTATCGGGATGTCATACAAATGGCTATAAGTGTGGCAGATTAGCTCTCCGGCTTTCTTGGTTGCCGCATATGGTGAAATGGGGAAATCGACATTGTCTTCTTCTGAAAAAGGCACCTTTTTATTGTTGCCGTAAACGCTTGAGCTTGAGGCGAAAACGAACTTTTTTATGCCTTTCTGCTTAGCCGCCTCCAGCAAGGTAACTGTCCCGTTTATATTTACATCTGCATAAAGGGCTGGCTGAGCGATTGATGGTCGCACTCCCGCCTTGGCCGCAAGATGAACGATTACATCGGCACCCCGGCCGGCAATTTCATTCATGGCTTCGGCATCGCGAATGTCGGCTTCGACTAAATGAAAAGCCTTGTTTTGCAAGCAATTTTTTATGTTGTTATGCTTGACGGTAGGGTCGTAGAAGTCGTCGAAATTATCTATTGCTTCGACCGACCAACCTTTGTTCAAGAGTCGTTCGCACAAATGCGATCCTATAAATCCTGCTGCACCTGAAACAATTGCCTTCATATTTTTAACCTAAGCTGCATACACAATAATTAATCCAACTCCCAGCGCCACAATGGCAATGATTCTCAACATAAAAACGGGTTGTTCCAGATACCAGGAAAGAATCGCCTTGGCTTTATTGAGACCAAGCATAAAGATCAAAATCCCAGATAGTAGAAATATCAGCCCGAATGCTATGATTACCCATTTCATATCACACTTTCTCGCACCCCAAAAGAACACAATTGCCAGGGCGAAGCGCAACAAAGCCGCCAGGTACAAGCGACTGCCCCTGGAGAAAAACGCGATAACCGTTCGGAACAGCATTGGTTTAATCAGATATATGAGTCCCATTAGGACAATAAAAGTCCCTATGGCTTTAATGACCGTATTAAATCCTATTGCCATAATTTCACCGCCTTTTGTGAGACACTTTTTTACTCACACAACATCAGGCCGACCGACACTGTAATATTTTATGCCCGTTTTTTTGATAACCTTGGGGTCATAAAGGTTTCTTCCGTCGAATATAACCGGTTTTTTTAGCTTTCCGATGATGAGTTCGAAGTCGGGATTACGAAACTCCTGCCATTCCGTCAAAATAACCAGCGCATCGGCACCATCGAGCGCGTCGTAACCGTTATCCAATATCTCTATTTCTTCGCCCAGAACGGCCTTTGCTGTTATTCTTGCTTCGGGGTCGTATGCTCGCACTTTTATTCCGTGTCCAAGCAATTTTTTGACACAATAGATTGCCGGTGATTCCCGAACATCATCGGTCTTCGCCTTGAAGGCAAGTCCCCACACTGCCACAACAGCGTTGTTGGTTTGCCCGCCGAAGTAGCTGCATACCCGATTCGCGAACCTTTCCTGGGATGCGATATTTCCCTGCTCAACGGCTTTGGCTATTCTCATTTCTATCTGATTTTGGCCGCCTGTATGAATCAGCGCACGAATATCTTTGGGAAAACAGCTTCCTCCGAATCCGACGCCCGGAAATATAAATGACCTGCCTATACGCGAGTCGCTCCCCACGCCCTGGCGAACCGATTCCACGTCAGCGCCAAGTTTTTCGCATAATGCAGCAAGCTCGTTCATAAACGAGATTCTCGTCGCGAGCATAACGTTGGCCGCGTATTTGGTCATCTCCGCTGATGCCGGGTCCATAAATATTATGCGGTTACTTCTTCGCATAAATGGAGCGTATAGTTGTTTCATTGTCTCCCTGACCGAATCTTCGTCTGTGCCGATAATGATTCTGTCGGGGCTCATAAAATCTTCGACGGCCGAACCTTCTTTGAGAAACTCGGGGTTACTTACGTAGTCGAACAGCTTGTTGGTTTTCGATTTAATAACATCGGAGACTTTTTGATGTGTTCCTACAGGTACAGTGCTTTTTGATACAACTATCCTGTAATCGGGCATAAATTCGGCAATGCCTCCGGCGACCTCTAAGATGGCTGAAATATCCGCTGAGCCGTCATCCAGAGGAGGCGTTCCGACTGCGAGAAAGATAATTTTCGAGTTCTCGACGCCGTATTTCAGGTCCGTCGTGAATTCAAGACGTTTAAGTTTCTCGTTTCGGCTGACTATTTCAGCCAGGCCCGGCTCATATATTGGTATTACACCTTTCTTGAGCGTTTCAATTTTATTGCCATTGTTGTCGACGCATATTACGCTGTTGCCCGCTTCCGCCAGGCATCCCGCCGTCACTAATCCTACATATCCGATGCCAGTCACACAAACCTTCATTTGCTTTGTTTCTCCTAATCTTCAATTACTTCTATCATATCAGTGTCTATTTCGACGCTGGCCGCCTGGCCGAGCATATCTATCTGCAGCACAAGTCTGACTGCATTCCTCGATTTTATCACTATTCCCGTCAGTCCCGTCAAGGCCCCGCCGGTTACCCTGCATCTTTGACCTTCCCTGATATATTTGTGCGGCGCAAGATTTGCTCCTGTTGCAAGTGCCTGCTCAATCTGTAAAAGCTCATCGACTAATTGCTCCTGCACCGTTACTTCGATAAGATTGGCGACACGATTTGTTTTCAGCACGTCCAGACGGTCTTTTTCCTGCCCGCAGAAAAATAAATATCCGCCGAATAAAGGCAAAAGGGAACGTATCGTCCTACCGCGAACCCGCCGAATCTTCCAGCTCATCGGCAAAAAATAGCTCACCTGCTTTCTGACAAGGTCGTTTGCAAGTGCCTTTTCATTTCTGCTTTTCGTATGCGCGACCCACCACTGTCCCGAAAAATCCTGAATCGGGCTTTCTTCGGGCCATATCATTGGCGGGTTTTCACTCGGCTTTAACAAAACGATGTCTCTCGAATATTATTTATAAAATCTCAATATGGTTTGAGCCGTATATTCAATCTGTTCACGGCCAAGTTCCGGGTAAATCGGCAGCGACAGAACATTTTCAGCTACCTGTTCAGCTACGGGGAAATCTCCCTGCTTGTACCCGAGGTTTTTGAAACAATCCTGCTGGTGCAGCGGCTTCGGATAAAAAATCCCCGTCACGATTCCTTCGTCGGCCAAATATTCTTTTAGCTTGTCTCTTTTGGGCGCTGCGATTGTATATTGATGGTAAATGCTCAGGTTGTTTCGCTCGATTTTCGGGGGCTTCACAGCTGTTGCTGAGAACGCCTTGTCATAAATGGCCGCGTTTTCTCTTCGCTTGTTGTTCCATTCGTCCAGGTACTTCAATTTTACGCTCAGCACCGCGCCCTGAATGTTATCCATTCGGAAATTGCCGCCTATCATCCTGTAATAATACCTCGGATTCTCGCCGTGCACTCGCATCAGTTTTATTTTTCGGGCAAGCTCCTCGTTGTTGGTTACAACCATTCCCGCGTCGCCGAACGCACCGATATTCTTAGTCGGGTAAAAGGAAT
>CAYLYB010000076.1:0-7352 GCA_964387605.1 uncultured Pirellulales bacterium
CCTCAAGGGCATTACGGCAATTCTTAGACGTGCGGATTTATCGACAGGCTCGTGGTCATAAACCCAGCATTTGAGCGTGACCTGATAAGAGCCATCTTCGAGTTTTTTTTCGTCGATGACTTCGTAGGTTTTTACCAGCCCGGCGATATCGGTTGTCTGGAGCGTGCCTGCTGTTTCGACGTTGACTGCGTCGAATTCGACACGTTTACCTGAGCCGGTGCGGTTGACGTCAGCGGAGGCGGAGCGATAGCCGAAGGAGTAATCGCCCGAGCCGACCCTGACGCCGCGTGCCTGCGCGACTGCCTGAAAGAGCGCGTCTTTTATCGCGTCATCTCTGGTGGGGCCCTGCCCTTTGGCTTCGCGCATAATAGTGTCTTTGGCGAAGACGGCCGGGCAAAGAAGCACCGTTATTATAAGGAGCGTGTATATGGTTTTCATTTTTAGCTACTCCTAATTTTCGGATGCGGCGGCGATTACCAGGGAGCGAGCTTCCTGTCGCCGCGTTTTCCGAGAACGGTTTCGTTTTGCCAGTAGCGCAGGCCGGTGTTGAGGTCGGTAAGCTGAAGCTGGAAGTAATACTCGACCTGCTGGCGGTCCTTTTCGTATCGAACGTTTCTCTGGATGATTTTTCCGGAGATGCTGAGTTCCGGGGCGATGAGCTGGCCTTTTTTCTGCAGAGTTTCCTCGTTGAATTCATCGGCCTTATCGGAATCCCTTACGTCGCGGACGTCGTAGACCATACTGTCGCGCGTGGAGGTGCCCGCACCGACGGCGTCGGTAACAACGACGAGTTTACTGTTCATAAGCTCCTGCTCGACTTTTGCCATAAGCTGGTCGGTATCTACCCGCTGCATAGTGTCATTGAGAATTCGACCTTTCGCGAGGACGTATCTGCCGCCGCCTTCTTTTTTGAGTGCGCCGGAGGCAATCATCGACTGGACCATTTCGCTTGCGGCCCTTTCGAAGTCACGGTAGTCGAGCTGCATCACGGCCTTTCCGGGGTCGTTGATGGTATCGATATTCTGGGTTTGCTGCTGACAGCCGAAAAGGGCCACGGTCAACACAAATGGTAATATTTTTCTGCACATAATCATATCTCCAAAATCAGTTTGGTATTTTACGAGTGTTCATACGGAAATCGACGGCATCGGTTCTTGGGGCAATAGACCTTATGGCAAAATTGGATTTTGCCGCCGCCGAGGTCTGCATCCATTTGCTTGTTTTTGTGTCGATGACGATACCGCTGCTGTCGAGCCATTCGACCTTGTATTCGAATCTTTTGGTTTCGTGGGCCTTATTGTAGCCGGATACCTGCAGCTCCATAAAGCCGTCTTTATTGGTGCCGGTAATGACGCGGTTGATTTCGATACCTTCGCCGATAAGGGCGCTGAAGGCCTGGCCTATCGGGCGGACAATGATATTGCTCTCGAGGGTGTCGCTCCTGATACCTTCCTGCACGTTTACCCTTGTATCGTGCGGCTGGTAACAACTCATTGCGCTAAAAACTATGACGGTAAGTAATGTGTAAAGCGTAAATCTCATATTTCACCTCCGTATATCAAATGAACAGGGTCACGACCCTTAAAATGCCAGAACCTCGGTAACGGGCGAGGCCCCGGCGTGAACAATCTTAACATAGACGACTGCATTTTTACAAGAGGGAATAGTTACATCGAAACCTGTGCCGTCGGGAGCGGCAATGGTAACGATTCGGTTTTGGGGTATAGGGCATCTGGCGATTTGAAAGTCTTTGGGCAATGCGCTCCAGATTCGGACATCTGCGGCGGTGGTGGCGTAACTGTAGACAGCCATAGCGAGGGCGGCCCAGCCGGCGTTGTCCTGATTTTGCATCGCGGCCTGGGCGGTCGCCTTGATTGTCGCGGACAAAATGGCACGGGTGAGGATTCCCTTAAAGTCTTTTTTGAATTCGGTTTGTATTACCCTTTCCATATCGGCGAGCAGCTGCGTCTGATACGTGCCGGTGCCGGTCCGGACAGACAGAAAATCGTATGCCCTGCTGCGTGACTGCAACCTCGGCAGAGCGATACCCACGTAGCTAACCCGGCTTGTCGCGAGGAACAGGGGTATATCGATACGCACCTCCTCCCTTATTGGTCCGAGGCCGTTTTCGAAAATTACCCAGAGCATATTTTCCGGTTTTGCTTTTCCGGCGATGATGTCGTCATTATAGAGCAGGTCCTGCGCGAGGTATTCGTTATGAGGGACCATACCGTATGATTCCTTGAACAGATATGCGGCCTTTTCGTAATCGCCGACGAGATTGAGATACAGCGCCGCCAGATATGTCGCCAGCGGGTTGACAAAATCGGGATACGGCTCGAACTGGTCGAGATTGGGATAATAGCTATTGACGCTCGCGAGGACATTGGGGTCGTCGGCGAGGGCGTTGGCGTCGTATTCGTTTTTGTCTTTTTGCTTTTCGAGCTGGGCCTCGAGCTTTTGTATTTCGGCGTTGAACTCTTCCCTTGCGCGGATTTGCCTGTCGAGTGCGCGGTTGAATTCGACCCTGGCGTATTCGAGATTACCCTCGGCGAGGAAGTTGAGGGCCTTATAGGTATTGACCATAATTTTGTCGTATTCTTCGCCTTTATAGGGCACGACGTTATCGTTTACGATTGTCGCGCCGATATTATCGAGTACTTCTGATTGGGGGGCGTAATAATTGAACATTTCCTCTGCTTTATCGAATGCGGCGGAGCTTGGTGAGTGGCGAAGCTGTGCCTTTTCCGCAGCGGCGAATTGCAGCGTCCAGAGGAGGTCGTCGCCGGAGGGATTTTCCCGTATTTTGATTTTATTCTGGGCATATTTAGCGGCGTCATTGAAATCGGCGGCCTCGAAGAGGCAATTGAATGCGGCCAGATGGCTTTTTGCGGGATTGCAGCCGACGAGATACAGGCAGGTAAAAGAGATTAAAATCGCAAGGGCAATTTCAGCTATATTGAGCTTCTTTACCATCTAACCTCACCACTCACCATATAAAGGGCGAGAACTCCTGTTTTGCGGCGCTATTATAGACAGTGAAGAAGTGTTGTCAATAATACAGGCGAAATTTGGGAATAATGATTAAGGCGGGAATAACTACGTCAGAACTCAGGAGTACAGCTTGGTTTGTATTCCAGTTTACCCCATATAATTTTCTGCATAGCAGGTGATTGGCTTATTTCAGACGTAAATAACTCTTATTGCAAAAGTGCTATATCATAATAATTTAACCAATTCTCTATTGCCCAGTTAATTTCTGCATCTGGAAAACCACATGTTTCAATGTCGTCCAACCAGTGTCTGGCAATAAGTGCTACACTCTCGATGTCCTGAGCATTCAAAGCATAATAGAAAAAATCAACCTTCCAGCTTAAACATTCCCTTTCGAACGGGTACTTGTTAAGAATTTTTGCATACGTAACCCAATTCACAATTCCAAATTCATCATCAAACAAGAAATCAAAATCAGGTGGGTACTCGTAAAAAACAGACCCAGCGCACATACAATGCTGCCACCTACTACAGTAAGTGTTTGGGTCGTGAATTTCTTCGCAATTGACTGGGTAATATGTTCGTATAAAACCTCTCAATTCATATTTGCCATAACAAGTTGCCTCCCAACATCCGGGGCTTCCTACTGCATCCCAATCTTGGGAGCTTCTCCATTCATAACAACCCCAATGGTAATATCTTTTCTCAGGCGAGCAAGCTCCAGGATGACTAGGAAAAAGTGGATAATAATCTAAGAATCCATCCAAGGGCCAGTAGCCTATTCGAGACAAATCATCCCACCACGACCGTGGATATAATTCTGGATGTTCTAATGGATTTTCCGGCAATGTGCAGTGGCCAGATCTTGAGAACGATAGTATTATAGGTTCAGCATCACTCCACTCCAATAAACTGTAGCATATAGCAAAGGAATAATTGGTCCAACTAAAAATTTGTGTGAGTAGTGCAATTAGCAGGATGTGTAGTGTTTTGTTTCTCGTAACTTAGTTCTCCAGAACTTAATACGATAGGTAGTGATTATAACATAAAGGGAGGTTTTTGGAAGAGTTATTCCGGCAAGGCCTGATTTTTTCGTTAAAAAGGGGAATTGGCTGAGGAAATGGGGACAAAACGACGGAAAATTCGGGGAATAATATTGACGGATTTTCAGCGAAGGTGGTATAATAAAACGAGTTTTTAGAGGAATCCTGTAAAGGAGGCAGGTCATGTCTAAAAAAGCGTTTATCATATCGTTATTCGTATTTTTCTTTTTGGCCGGCGATGTGTTTGGCCAGTGGTGGTTGTTGGAATATAGACTCGACTGGGTCGGTGTGACGGACGACTGGTACGACTCGAACAACTGGAGCGCCAACTACGCGTTACTAGACCCGTTTCCTCCTTATAACTGGCCGGGTGAGCCTAATATACCGGATGCGAATATATGGGCAGCCGTACACGCAGCACCTTACGGGCCGAATATTACAAGTGATGTTACAACAATCCTTTTGTCTGTAATACCCTGGGTTGGAGGCACACAGACAGTTACGATACACTCTGGATTAATTAATTGCGGACTTAGTTTAGCCATCGCTCACATTAATCCCGACACCGCCAGCGGGCAGCCGGATGACTTTGTAGGAACAGGTATCGTCAATATGTTCGGGGGGGCGGTCATCGCTCCAAGGGGCTCTATCAGTGTTTTCGGGACGTGGGACATCGGCGGAGTAGCCGTAGGTGGAGGCAGAGACAGGACAGGTTCACCGGTTGGGATATTGAATATGTACGGCGGGACGATAACCGTTCCGAGCGTCGATATTTCAAACGGGGTTGTAAATCTCTACGGCGGTAAAATCACCTGTATAACGGATTCGGAGGACGCATTCGATATTTATATGCGCCCCACCAACGACGGACTTAATATCGCAGGCGGGACCTTTTCGATGGCGGGCGACCATACGGACTCGGACGGCAAATATATGGTCTTTATAGCCGACGAGCGGATTAACGGATACGGCTTTCGGGGCGAAGTATCATACGATTTCAACGGGACATATACGAATTTTACGGCGGAGCCGAATTACGGCCGGGCTTGGAGGCCGGAGCCGCGGAACCTGAGCACGGCTATAGAGCTGAATCCGACGCTTAGCTGGAATCCGGGGGAATGGGCGCAGGATATAAACGGGCACGGGGTTTATTTCAGCACGGATGAATCGCTGGTGAACAGCAGGGACGCGGCGGCTTATATAGGCAGGCAGGACGCGAACAGCTATGCGCCGGAAGGGCCTTTGGTTGACGGGAAGTTATATTACTGGGCAATCGACGAATATAACGACGTAAACGGCACCAGCCCGTGGCACGGGCATACGTGGGAATTTCGGACTTTCAACACAAAGGCGGTGGACCCGAATCCGGAAGATGGGGCCGTGGGCCTGAGAATCGACGACCTGAATTTATACTGGGTCAAAGGAGTGTGGGCGGGGTCGTCAAACGGCCACGAGATTTATTTCGGCACCGACTTCGACGACGTTAATGACGCTACAACAGCTTCAGGCAAGCCTGTATATAGAGGCAAAACAACGAATCCTACCTATCTGCTCAGCAGACTTCTGGAGGCACCGGGTTATACTTTAGAGTATGATACTACCTACTACTGGCGTATAGATGAGGTCAACATTATTAATCCGCAGAAGCGGTGGAAAGGGGACGTGTGGCAGTTCAGGATTCCAAAATACTTTATCGTGGAAGATTTCGAGAGATACGCCGACACAGAAGAGATGAGCGAGAATTGGAAAACCGACCCCGGCGCGCCGTGCTCTGATAACGGCAGCAGCGCGACAATCAGCTTAGACGCAGACAAAGGCAATATGGAGCTGATTTATCAAAACGACGGCAACGGGCCGGGGGATTATTTCTCGGAGGCGGGGCTGGCTTACGCAGCCGGTAAAAGCTGGACAACGGCCGGCGGACTTATAGCCGAAGCACCATTGGCTCTTTCAATAACTTTTACAGGAGATACCGGCAACGATACAGACCCTGTATATGACAGGATGTACGCAGTAATCGAGGATGCCGATGGCGATACGGGGACTGTAATCTATAATCCCGACCCAGATGCACAGGCGATACCTCCCACTTATACGCAGCAATGGGAGATATTACTTTCAGATATGAACAGCCCGGACGTTGACCTCAGCGATATTACCAACCTTTACATCGGCTTCGGCGAAAGATGCAACGTAGCCGACCCGTGCGGCGGAGAGGGAGCGGTAATAATCGACGATATCCGGCTGTATACGTCGCACTGTGTGCCGGAGAAGGTGAAACCGCAAGCCGACTTCGATAATGACTGCATAGTAGGGCTGGAGGATGTAGATATTATGAGCGAGGAATGGCTCACCGAAGGAGTGTTTGCGGATTTATACGATGACGATAACGTTGATTTTACGGATTTTGCAATCCTTGCGGATAGCTGGCTGGAAGAACAATTATGGCCTTAAGGACTAATGGCCGTTAGCAGGGGCAGTTGATAAGAAGTTTTTTTGTTTTTTTGTTGCAGTTCGAAAATAAAAGTAGTAGAAGTAATGTATTGAGAGAAGTGCAGCTCTTTGGCAAAGGAATAATCCGACTTCAGGTTCCGGCTTAATCGCCGGGATAACCAAACGGGAACACGGTTGAAAGCCGTGACGGACCCGCCGCTGTAAGCGTCTGTTTCGTCCGCCTGCTTTTTTGCAAAAGCAAAAAGGGGGACGAAAATCCGAGGGACATTTAGCCCACTATTCCGTAATGATTTTCGAAGAAGAAAATCGGCACGGGACGGGAAGGGGCCCCAAAGTAAGACGCGAGTCAGAATACCTGCCTGAGATTGGTGAGTGGTTTACGGAGTTCTCGCGGAAAGGAACCCGGAGCCGGTGACTTTTGACAGAGCCGTGCTGCCCACGTTTTTTCGTCTGTATTTTGCGCGTCGAAATAACTTATAGGTAAGCAGGCAGTAATGTCTGATTTTTAGAGCCGTCGTTCCTTTTGCGGGAATGGCGGCTTTTTTTATTGAGAAAAAATGGATTCCCGCTCCTTCGACTATGCTCAGGACAAGTTTCGCGGGAATGACAGTGGGACGCGGGGAATGTCAGAGTATGGCGGAACGACAAACGGAAAGGAGGTGTAAAGGACAAGTATCGCCAATACGGTCGTGAGGGGCCGTACGAGAAGAAAAAGGAGGTTCAGATTATGTTAAACAGAGACTTACAATTCGAATGGAGAAGGGTAAATGGCTTCGGAGAGATGGTTCGACAGGCTCACCACAGGGTGGTTCGACAGGCTCACCACAGGGTGGTTCGACAGGCTCACCACAGGGTGGTTCG
>CAYLYB010000076.1:7452-13679 GCA_964387605.1 uncultured Pirellulales bacterium
ACAAGCTCACCACGAGGTGGGTCGACAAAGCTTGCCACAGGGTGATGAGAGTGGTGTTTTTGCTTTTAGTGTTCGGATTTTGTGGAGTGGTTAGTGCAGAAGTGCTGACGGATTTTGAAGACTTGGCTTTGGAGGCGGAGAGTTACTGGAACGGCTCGGACAATTCGGGCGGTTTTGTCAGCGGAGACGCGTGGTTTAACAATAATTACAGCACGCTCTATCATTCATGGGACGGTTTTTCGTATTCGAACATAACGGACACAACAACAGCCGGCATGAACGGGCAGTATAACGCGATAGCCAGCGGCGGCCAGGGCACAAGTGCAAACTACGCAGTCGGCTATGTGTACGATACGCAGCCGAGAATGGTTTTGAATGAACAGAGCATCGTGAGCGGATTATACATTACGAACAATAACTACGCTTATTACTCGATGCTTAACGGAGATGCCTTCGCCGATAAATTCGGCGGAACGAGCGGTAACGACGCGGACTGGTTTTTACTGACGATTTCCGGCAGAGACGAGCTTGGCGAGATAACGGGTGAAGTCGAGTTTTATTTAGCCGATTACCGGTTCGCCGACAACGAGAGTGATTACATCGTTGACAGCTGGGAATTCGTCGATTTGACGGGGTTGGGATTAGTTAAAAGTATCGATTTCGGACTGACTTCGAGCGATACCTCTTCGGGGTGGATGAATACGCCGGCGTATTTCGCAATCGATACGGTGGCGCCTGAGCCGGGAACGTTTATTTTGTTAGGACTAAGTGTTTTGTTTGTGAGGAAAAACAAGAAATAGATTTATTAATGCAATTGCCAAAATTCTGAGGAGGTTGAGAAATGTACACGCCCAAAAACTTCATAGTGTTTATTGTAATAATGATTTCAGCATTAGATGTATATGGAGGTCCATATACAGAACCGGGGATACCTTCTTATATTGAACCAAATGGAATGCCTACAGACCCAAATAATCCTAACGCTTTGATAAACCCGATATTTCGGGGTTGGGCAACAAAAGTTGTTAGCTATATACCTACACCAGAGGTAGAGCAACGAGATCCATGTTGGCTGGACCCCAATATGGCGCTAGGGCCGAGTTACAGTAATTTTAATCCACTCCAACCACCAACTATATTCGATATTGTAAGTTTGGGCGACTTGACAGAGGAACAAATCGAAGCAAATATACCACCAGGAGAAATAACCTTATCCTTCGAGGGTGCAATATTTAATGGGGAAGGATATGATTTTGCAGTTTTCGAGAATGGATTCCCTTTAGGGGTTTTAGAACTATACTGGTGTGAGTTGGCATATGTTGAAGTCTCATCTAATGGTTCGGATTTTGTACGATTTCCATCTGTTTCATTGGTTCCCTATGATTCGGGGGGAATGCCGCCTTATTTTCGTGACATCGAAATAACAGATGTATATAACCTTGCAGGAAAACATCCGAACTTGTACATTGAATTCACGGGGACGGGTTTCGATTTGAGCGAGATTTCCTACGCTCCTTTAGTTTTAAGCGGGTATGTAGATCTTGACAACATAAATTATGTTAAGATAGTGGACATCCCAGGCAGTGGAGATTTCTTCGACGAAGCAATTCATTTTGGTTATCCCTCAAATCACCCAATATACGATCCTTGGGTAACTTATGATTCAGAAGGATTTGACCTCGAATCTATAGGAGCCATAAATTTACGTTACTTCGGTGACTTAAACATAGATGGAATTGTAGATTTAGAAGATTTATCAATTATGTCTGTTTCGTGGCTTAAACAAACCGGACAAAATGGCTGGAACCAAAAATGTGATATAGCTGATCCGAAAGATGAATTAGTAAATTTTCTCGATTTCGCGGTCCTGGCGGGCGACTGGGGCAAGGTCGAACAATGGCGAAGCGAGGAATGAAAAACCTGGAATAAAAAAGGCAGAGAGAGACCTATGGACAGGAAAAATAAAGGATTCAGTTTAATTGAAATGATGGTCGTGGCATCGACGGTGTCGGTTGTGATGGCGGTAACGATGCCGGCGCTGCTGGCGGCGAGGGCCAAGGCCAGGGCGATTGTCTGCCGGTCGAACGTGAGGCAGCTTGTTTTGGCGAATATGGAATACTCGAACGACCACGACGGATTTTGTGTGCCGGCTGCGATGGACCTATGGAACCTTTTTCCGGAAACATTTCAAGCAGGGTATAATCGTTGGCATGGAAAACGAAACGGGCCGAATGAGCCGTTCGACCCGCTGAAAGGGCCATTGGCGGAATACCTCGGTGACGGAAAGGTTAAGGAGTGTCCGGAGAAAGTGGACTTTATAAAAAACCAGCCCGGGTTCATAAATTTTGAATTGGGTTGTGGCGGATATGGATATAACTTGCTATACATTGGAAGCAGACTCTGGGAATGTAAAAATATTACTTATGCAGAACAAAAAAAAGCTTACGGAAGAACAACGAATATAACTGAAATTAAAAGACCTGATACAACTTTGATGTTCGCAGATACAGCATTTTATAAAAACAATCAGTATCTAATCGAATACTCTTTTGCCGAGCCCCCTTATTTTGTAAACAACCGCAAAATCAGAGAGAATATACTGCTGTCGCCGTCGATACATTTTCGTCACAGGGATTCGTCGAACGTCGGCTGGGCGGACGGGCATATAGAACCGAAGCCGATGGCGGAAAGAAGTGAAAATAACCATTGGAAAGTTGACTCAGCGGAAATGAAGCTGGGCTGGTTCGAGCCGGTGGATAACAGCTGGTTCGATTTGGAGTGAGGAATATTAAGCTACGGTGGGGCCGGGGGAGGGTGGTGACTTTTTGAAAAGCCGCGGGGGGAGGTTTTGTGTGTGGTTTTCGGAATCGGGGGATTAGTCTCGGGCTATAAAACGATTCTTCGGGTAGGGGTACCAACGTGTGGAGCCCACGAGTGGGCAGATACTGAATATCAGCGCAGGATAAATGAGATTTACCGTGCCACGCCGGCAGAGGGTATACCGTGGAATAATGAACAGCCGCCTCAATTGCTGGTTGAGCTTGTCGAAAGCGGAAAGATTAGAGCGGGAAGAACATTGGATTTGGGGTGCGGTTTAGGTAATTACGCGCTCTGGCTGGCGGGCAAGGGATTCGACGTCGTCGGAGTGGACGCATCGACAACGGCGATTAAGAAAGCGAAGCAAAAGGCGAAGGATAAAAAAGTAAAATGCGAATTTTTGGTGGCGGACGTTACGGATGACTGGCCCGATTGGGGTGGGCCTTTTGATTTTGCTTATGACTGGGGCCTGCTGCACCATATACTGCCTGATAATCGCGAGAAATACGTAGGCAACGTTCACAGGGTTTTGAAGCCGGGTGGTAAGTATCTTTCGCTATGCTTCAATGAAAAAGATTCACACTTCAACGTCAGCAGTGCGACTACTTCGACGGTTCGACCGCGCTCACCGCAGGCAAGCTCAGGGCAGGCAAGCTCACCACAGGACGAGAAGTACCGCAAGACGAAATTGGGGACGATGGTGTATTTGTCGAGTGAAGAAGAATTGCAGGAGCTTTTCGGGCGGTATTTCGAGATTATAGAATCGCGGGTATTCGAGGCAAAAGGCAAAGTAATGTCGCACGTTTTCAATTACTTCTTTATGGAGCGAAAGAGTGATTAGGGCGGGTGATTGAGATGGAGCTATTGACGATAATTGCGGTGGCGGTGGGGCTAGCGATGGACGCGTTCGCGGTGTCGGTGGTGACGGGTGCGGCGTATAAAGAGCTTCACGTCCGGCACGCGCTTCGAATGGCGGGATTCTTCGGGGCGTTTCAGGCGGCGATGCCCTTGATTGGTTATCTGGCCGGGCACACAATCAAGACGTATATCGGCGGCTGGGACCACTGGCTGGCGTTCGGATTGTTAACGGGCGTCGGCGTGAAAATGATTATCGAATCTTACGAAATCAATCCCGAAAGGAAAAACTACCACCCAGCCAATATCGCGGCGCTATTGGCACTATCGATAGCGACAAGTATCGATGCGCTTGCGGTTGGTGTGACACTATCGCTTATTACAGAAAGAATTATCACAGCGGTTTTTATAATCGGGGCGGTAACTTTCGTATTGTGCCTTGCGGGAGTTGCGATAGGAAAACGGTTCGGGCATTTTTTCGAGTCGCGAATCGAGGCGGTCGGCGGGCTTGTGCTAATCGGATTAGGCGTGAAAATACTGCTGCAGCATTTGCTTTAGCAGGGTTAAGTTGAACAAGGCGGTATAAAGCATATAATGCAGTTTTGGTTTTTTTGAGCAGGTGGTTATTATGGCAGCGAAAGTATATCTGATAAAGGCGTCGGTTAAAGACGGCGAGAAAGTTCTTTCAGACAAAGCGCAGCGACTATTCAAAGAGGCGGGGTTCGCAAAGTGCTTTCGCAAAAACGACTACACGGCGGTGAAGGTGCACGTGGGCGAGCATGGCAATCAGACGTATATAAAGGCGCCGTGTTTGAAGGGACTCATTGAGGAGCTTAAAAAATCGAAGACCCGGCCTTTTTTGACGGATACGAGCACGCTTTATACCGGCAGAAGGCACAACGCCATCGACCATACGATATTAGCGGCGGAGCACGGCTTCGACGTGCAGGGCTTAGGCATACCGTTTATCGCGCCGGACGGCATATACGGCACAAATGAAACGGCGGTGCGAATCGACGGCGAATTAGATAAAGAGGTATTCATCGCAACCGACATCGTGCGGGCGCAATCGCTTCTGGCGATAGCGCATGTTACGGGACACCTGGCGACGTGCTTCGCGGCGACGCTGAAGACCTTAGGGATGGGCTGCGCGAGCAGAAAGGGAAAGATGAGGCAGCATTCGTCGATAAAGCCGAGTATAAAAACGAGCAAGTGCACCGGCTGCGGCGAATGCTACCGGCACTGCCCGGAGGGGGCGATTAGCTTAGAGGATATGAAGGCGCATATCGACAAGGACAAGTGCATCGGCTGTGCGGAGTGCGTGGCGGTGTGCCGGTTCGACGCGGTCAAATACGACTGGGGAAAAGAAAACGAGATACTTGAGCGAAGCGTGGCTGAGCACGCCAAAGGAGCGCTGGCGGGTAAAGAAGGCAGGGCTGCGTTTATCAATTTCTCGCTCTCGATTACCGGCGACTGCGACTGTATGGACGCGCCCGACAAAAATATCGCCGACGATATCGGAATACTCGGCTCGACGGATGCCGTGGCAATCGACCAGGCGGCGATGGATTTGATTGAGGCGAGTATGGGCAAGAAGATGCAGAAGCTTTCGAGATACCCGAACCTCAATGGCCGAGTTCAAATCGAGCACGCCGAAAAAATCGGCCTCGGCAGCAGAAACTACGAACTAGTAGAGATATAACAGATACTTGACCGGCACCGGATTTTCGAATACTTTCATCGGCAGGCAGGAGAATTAATGATATGAAAGCTACAATCATAATCATTATTGGTTTATTTATCATAGCAGCAACCCTTTCATTTCTTAAGCTCCGGTCGAAAGGCAGAACGGCTAATAAAACAGATTTTTCAAGTGAGGAATACGAACGTTACTATGAGGCAAAGGAGGCGGCACTCGAGCGCATCTTGGGACCAATGCACAATATGGTTGGACATGCCTTCATTTCATGCCGGCGGGCATGTCGATATGTATTACTTTACCAACGCCATTCCGGGGACGGCGTGTGTAACAATGGAGCTTATTGAGCCGGACGGCAGCGGCCCAAAACCGAACAGGATTGGGACATATGAACTTATAGCATTCACAAAACACAAATACAGCACGGAAAAACATAGTCCTTTCAACAAAACAAATGGTCGGTTGTGCGGAATATTCACAACGCTGGGCCATTACTCATACGAAGCTGTCCTCAATCCTAAAGAAACCTGCGAAATACCGATGTCGCAAAATGAAACCGTGTGCCTGATACTCGATGAATACAAAAAAGACGGAGTTGACTTTGAAATAAACGGAAGAAGGCATTGCCTGCTGCTGTGCATTGAAGTTTTTCGAAGCGAACTGGAATACGCAATGAAACACGGCAGTGCCGTTGTCTTAAACCGCCTGAAAGAAAAAGGCCACTATCCTTACAGCGACCTCGACAGAAAACCGGTTTTCTGAAGCATAAAAAGATAATAGGTCTGCGGCTCGTCAAAAAACCTTTGCTAACTAGTACCAACTACTGCTAAGTACATTTTTAACTTAATAATGATAG
>CAYLYB010000077.1:0-13625 GCA_964387605.1 uncultured Pirellulales bacterium
TTTACCTTCGGCTGTCTTTCCGCTAAGTTCTTATAAAATAAGTAGATATCTATATTTGCCGGATATACAGGCGTTTAGGGCGACATAAGAATATTTAATAGGACATTTTTCTAAAGTATCTATTGACAAATGTCCGATTGAAGCGTATAGTATATATAGAAGATTAGGATGGGCACACTAAGTTCTTTTAATATCGAAGGCATTTATTGTTGGTTTAATTCGCAAGAACATCGACCGGCACACTTTCATGCGAAAAAGAAAGGGCACTGGCATGTTCGAGTCTACTTTATGAAAACCAGAAATGAAATGATAGAGAGAGCAAAAGGACCTCGCGGACGTATATCTTCTACTGATGCCAATACTCTTACTAATATGGCTGAACAATACCGCGTTAATCTCTTAAAAGAATGGGAAAAGAAGGTGAGATGTAATGCCTGAGACTTTACAAAAACCGGAAATTTTAGCAGCAGATAAACGCATGAAGACGATTTTCCAGAAAGCATTCATAAAATGCGGATTACAAACTGGAAAACACGGGTGGAATGCTATCAAAGACTGGAGCAACTTGTCTACAAAAAGCAAAAGACCTTTATTGATAGTTTTAACACTTGAAGATATCGACCAAGAAAAAATAACCCTTTTGCGAGATTTGCATGACAGATTTAAGATGTACTTATTATTTCGCGGTGATATGCCGTCAAGATCTATAGTTGATCGCCTAACATGGTTAAACGTTAGAGATGATAAGAGAGTTCACTTTGCTGATATTGCTAATTATCTTGAATATGCAGAAAGATTGTTCATTGGTCTTGACTGTAGTGATGACGAAAACCGTATTTTAGATGCCTGGTGGGAAGAAGGAACACTTGTCGTGGTTTCTCCAAGCAGAGAAGGGTTTCGAAAGCTGAGGGTTCCCTTAGAGAAGCTGCCTGTACTTGCTGAATATCCCGAAGAAACACGTGCTAACTTTAATATTGATGAAGATGGTGTTTTTCTTTATTGGCCGGATTTGGACGTTCATCTGGGCTGGGAACAGTTTGAGCAAGCAGTGGATGAGAAATCTCTTCTGAAAGCAAAACAGCAGAGCGACGAGTTTAACAAAGCTTATGGTGCAGCTATTAAAAAGACACGCAAGACACATAAATTACGTCAAAGCGATATCAAAGGATTAACACCTCGGCAGATAAGACGCATTGAGACAGGTAAGTGTCGTGCTACATACAATGCGTTATGCAAATTTGCTGAAGCCCTTGAAATCAATATATCCGAATATTTGGGAGAACTTGCTGAATTAATGCACGCTTAATTTGGTTCTTGCAACAAAGACTGTTTATCAATCACTTCTGCTTTCAACTTGCCGGGACAGGCGACCCCGAGGCAGGCCTCGGGGCTAACCAATAACGACACAACCTAAATAGAATCATCGAGCGAGGTTAAAACATTCTTCGACCAATCGTTGAGGTCGGCGAGTTCGATATGGCGGCGGATTTTGGACATAAGGCGCTGGAAGAAGCGGAGGTTGTGAATCGAGGTGAGAATCGGGCCTAACATTTCATCGATATTGAAGAAATGACGAATGGCGGCGCGAGAGAAATTTTTGCAGGCATAGCAATCGCAATCAGCTTCAATCGGTTCGGCGTCGGTGATGTGGTTATTATTTCGCATACGCACGGGGCCTGAAAAGGTGAAGGCATAGGCGTTTCGGCCATTTCGGGTGGGTATGACGCAATCGAACATATCGACGCCCGCCTTTACCGCTTCGATTATATCGCGGGGCATTCCGACGCCCATCAGGTAGCGGGGCTTATCTTCGGGTAATAGTTCGGCAGTGTGACGGACGGTTTTGACCATAGCATCGTGGCCTTCTCCAACGCTGAGGCCTCCGATTGCGTAGCCGGGGAAATCCAAATTTACCAATTCCTTCGCGCAGCGTTCGCGCATCTTCAAATCGATTCCGCCCTGTGTTATGGCGAAGAGCAACTGGTTCGAGTTGTCGTGCGCGTCTTTGCAGCGTTTTGCCCAGCGGATTGTTCTTTGCACGGCCTGTTCCAATACCTGCGGCTCGCTATTGAACGAGGGGCATTGGTCGAGGCACATCGCGATATCGCAACCGAGGCGGTTCTGGATTTTTGTGGCTTTTTCGGCGTCGAGATAAATCCTTGCGCCGTCGATATGGCTGGCAAACTCGATGCCTTCGTCGTCGATTTTTGTGAGCGGGCTAAGTGAGAAGACCTGGTATCCGCCGCTATCGGTGAGTATTGGGCCTTGCCAGCTCATAAACTTGTGCAGGCCTCCTATTTGCTCTATGGCGTCGATGCCGGGCCTGAGCATGAGGTGATAGGTATTTGCGAGGATGATTTCGGCGCCCGTTTCGCGAAGCTGGGCGGGCAAAATACCTTTTACCGCGCCTGATGTGCCGACCGGCATAAAGGCGGGGGTCTGCACGTCGCCATGCGCGGTGTGCAACAGGCCGAGGCGTGCTTTGCTATTATGATTTTTTTTTATGATTTCGAAACTGCTCATTTTTCAATACGCCCTGATGAGTTTGGAGCCGGGATAATAATACGCTAAAATCTCTTCGGCGGTATGGCCTTTTCTTGCCATTGCTTCTGCGCCGCACTGGCACAGGCCGACGCCGTGACCGAATCCCCTGCCCGCGAAGAAGCTCCATTTATCTCCGAGAGTTACGATTTTGCAGGCGGCGCTACGCAATTTATTTCCTGAGGGGTCGAGAGTGAGGCGGAAGTCTTCGGCCCTTAAATAACCGGTTTTGCCGGCGGAATCCTGCACCCTGAGCATTGTCAGGCGAGCGAAATCCTTATAGTCGCTTTCGGCGGCAGTGGTAATCGCGGTGATATCGCCAAGGTCGTTTAGTTTGGAGTATCGTTGCCTTAACGCCGAGCTTACTTTTTGTTTTTCAAGCTGGACCATAGGCCAAAAGAAGATATTCGGCTTTGCAACTTCTTTGCAGTAGGGGCAGGCCACGCCTGCGAGCGGCGCGAAGGAATCGCCGAAGACATTTTTGGAATTTTCGGTGTGCCCGCCGCAGGCCGAGGAATAATACGTGGGGAAAATATCCTCGACGCCGTGGGCCTGTTTGCAGACCAAGACCTTTCCGGTCGTATTATCCACCGCTTTCCAAATACTCCTGGTTTCGGCTTTTACGCCGCGATATACCTGGTTTGCGGCGGTTTTTGTAACGTCGAAGTCGCGTTTGGGGCCGAATTTCGCTTTGTGATAGAGGCAATAGGTTCTGGCGGCAATTGCCTGTGCCTTTAACGACTCGTGCTCCCAGTAGCTGGGCATTTCGGAACCGACTACTCCCGCCAAATACGGTTCGATGGGGACAATGTTTATGGCGTCGAAAGAGGAGCCGGCGGGGTTGAGCTTGAGGATTAATTTGCCGCGGTAATCATCGCCATCGATAGTAAAAATATAGGGATGGCCGGGCTGAATCGTCAGTTCGGTTACTCCGAGGCCGCCGCCGGCCATCGCAAGGCGGCCGTCGATGATATTGACATCGATAGTGGTGCCGGGCCTTAGATAAAGCGATTGCGGGATTAATTCGCCATTGATATTGTTTCGAACGCTGAATTCGCCGCGAACACTGACGGTGCATTGAGTGATGTCGTTTGCGAGCAGGACTCTTATCCAGTATCTCGACTCGATATCCATCTGCGGTGTGGTTCGGACGAGGAGGCGCCTGGTGCAACTGAAAAAGGCGACGGCTACAACCGCCAGTATCGCCATCAGCAGGCAGTTGTTCAGGGTTCGGCGCAAACCGGAATCCCTGCGCCAGCCGAACAACAACATCATGTCATAAATTTTTTTAATCAGACCGCTACCCCACAAAATCAACTGCGCTTTTGTTCCAGCGATATCTCTGAATCAGCCCCCAACCTTTTCAGCGATTATTAATCCAGTGTCCGCAACGACAAGCCAAGATTTGCGATGACCCTTTTGATTTCGTTTAAGCTTGTAACGCCGAAGTTTTTATAGCCGAGCAGCTCGGCTTCCGTAGTGCGGACTAAATCACCGATAGTACGGATATTGAGGCCCTGCAGGGCTTTTTTTGCCCTGACGGACCACTGTAAATCGGTAATGGGTTTACTGAGCAGGCCCTGGTCGGCTTCTTCAATTTCTTCGGCGTGTTCCGGCTCTGGGGATGCAAACTGCCTGTCATCAAAGACCATTCCGAGCTGCAAGCCCTTGGCATCCAGAATCGTTCTTATTTCCTTCAGGGAGGTCTCGCCGAAATTCTTGAAGGCAAGCAGCTCCGCCTCGGTAGTGCTCAAAAGGTCTCCGAGAGTTCTTATATTCATTTTCTTTAGACAGTTTCTGCTTCTGACCGAAAGCTCGAAATCGGATATGGGGGTTTCGAGAATCTGCAGCTTGCGAGTCTTTTTCTTCTCCCTTTCCTCATCATAAACCATTGTCTTGGAGCTGTCGATATCCTTAAGAAATAAAATCGCCCGCTTATGATTCGGGTGGCAGGCCAAAACCTTATCCACCAGCCGTAAGGCCTTGTCGTAATCGCCTTTGTCTTCGTAAATCACTGTAAGATTCAATAAAGCGCTAATATACGCCGGCGAAGAAGATGCGATGGCCTTGTAATAATCAATCGCCGCTTCTTCATCTCCCGAAAGGTCGCAGCGATACGCCAGGTGAAAAAGGGCCTCATGATGGCCGGGTGCAAGTTCGAGCGATGCCTTATAATTGTCCATGGCCTGCTCGTACAGGCCCTGTGCTTCCTGCAGGCGGCCAAGCTGATAATGATATTCTGCGCTGACATTTTTGAAATTCGCACAGGCGTCGAGCTCTTTCGCGGCTTTTTCAAAATCATGCTTCTCTCGATACGCAGCTGCCTTGGCCATAGCAATCGCCAGCTCATCAGCGCCATACTTTTTGCTCGCGCTGATACTCGTTATCGCCTCGTCGAACCCGCCGATGCGGCGGAGAGCATAGGCGAGGTATAAGTATTTCTCTTTGCAATCCTCTCCCTTTTCGAGCTTTTCGACGGCCTCGGTATGCCTGCCCAGAATGTAAAGGCCGATACCGGTTGCCAGGCAGCCCTTAGCACCGGTCTTGCTCATATTCTGCTCGACGAGCTGTGCAAAAGCCAGCGTAGCTGCCTCGCTGGAATTGACCTGTTGGGACAACTTTTTTATCTGTTCCATATCCGGCAATACATCGCCGAATAAATCGATACCGTCCTGCACCTGTGCCATAGCTTCCATTAAGTCTTCTCCTGATAAACACCGACACCGCTTAAAGGTTTCCGAAAGAATGCAGTATTATAATGAGTATTTTGGTCTTTGCAACCCCTTTTTAAGCCATCTAAAACAGGCACTTATACCGGCATAAGAGGCAACAAAAAAGCAGGGGAAATCGACCCGGCTTAATCAGCAATCTCGCTTCGTATTTGGCTGCGTTTTCAAACCACTAATTTTTTAGTCTTTCAGCTCGCGAATCCAGATATTCCGGAACCTCATCGGATTGCCGTGGTCCTGCAGAGACAGCGGGCCTTTATCGGCGTGGGGCTTATAATCCGTAACGGCGTGGGGGCTAATCCAGTTGGTGCCGCCTTCGAGTTCGACGTTGTCCTGCACTAATACGCCATTATGAATAACGGTGAATCTCGCCTTTTTCACGACCTTTTTGTCCTTGAACACGGGCCTGTGAAAAATGATGTCGTATGTCTGCCATTCGCCGGGCTTTCGAGAGGCGTTGACAAGCGGCACGGCCCTGCCATACAGCGCTGCGCACTGGCCGTCGGCATAGGTGCGGTTTTCGTATGAATCGAGAATCTGGACTTCGTATATATCCATCAAAAACACGCCGCTGTTTCCGCGACCCTGGCTGCCGCCTTTGACCTTAGCGGGCGTGGCGAATTCGAGATGAAGCTGGCACGAGCCGAATTTTTCTTTTGTGCGGATATTGCCCGTATCCTTAATCACCTCAAAGTAATCTTTTGTTACCTTCCACGTCGCGGGTTGTCCGGGCTTTTTGGCTGATTCCCATTTCGAAAGGTCTTTTCCTTCGAACAGCACAATCGCATCCGACGGGGCGGTGCCTGCTTTATCATCGCAGCTCGGCTGACCCGGCGTAACCACCGGCGGGGTCGGCCGATTCATATCGTGAACCATCCATTTTCCCGATTCCGTCTCAACCCATTGAATTACTTCCGGCTTTTTCATTTCCGGCTCCTTTGCAGCAGGCTCGGCGCACCCGGCCAACGACGACATCAACATAATAATCCCCAATCCCAATAGCACGCTTTTGAACATTTTTTGTTATCCTTTCAAAAAAACCCGATTTCAAGACGTTATACAGGTCGGTTTCTTATAACCGCAAATACACTATTTGCCAAGAGCAAAGCATTACATCGCGTAGCTGTGCAGGCCGGCGAAAAGCTGTGAGAGGTTCACCCATAATAATGTAATGATGATTACGGCAAGGCCGGTTATTATCAAGGCGCTGTTTATACGCGGGAACTTTTTTCCGAACATATATCGGAAGTGATAATAGCCGACATAAACCAGCCAAGAGGCGAGCGACCAAAGCTCTTTCGGGTCCCATCCCCACCAGTCGCCCCAGGCCTTCTGGCCCCATACGCTGCCCAAAACCAGGCCAAGCGTCAAAAGCGGAAAGCCGGCACACACCATTCGATACGAGGCTTGTTCAGGTTCGAGCGAGTCGGCTGCCGGCCCGGTGCCCGCCAGTTGCATAGCCGCCTGCACGGCTGCCTTTGCCATAAGCATATACGCCAGCATATACACAAAAACGTGCGGGCCGAACAGCCAGCTTTGAAGCGCGGGCGGTAATTGCTGCGGCTCGGCATTGAAAAAGAATCCGGCAGGGAAAAGGACAATCGCACCGAGCAGCATATCGACTGTTACGCCGGTGATTTTCAGGACGCGATTACAAAAAATCGAAATCGGATAAACCAGCATACCGAGGCATAAAAAGACCTCGAAGAGATTCTGCACCGGTATATGGCCGACGTGAGCCCAGCGATAGCCGACGCTGACGCAGCCGACTACGAAGCTGAATAAAAATAGAGCCTGTCCCCATTTTTGACGGTGTAAGAGCATCGCGACAAATGCCGCCAGGCAGGCGGCAATCGTCGCGTAAATCATCAGGCCCTGAATGGTAAATTTAACCGCCATAGTTTAATCCTCAATCTCACGGTCGCCGAATATGTATCTTAGCCACATATGCCAGAACACCCCTGCGCAAAGCAGCGTGAACCCCAGGTGCACCGCCAACAGGCCTGAGTCGCTTTTGACGCCGAGTATTGTGTAGCTTTGTGCCTCGTCGTCGTATGAGTGCTGATAAAAGAGATAGCCGGCATAATGCAGGGGGTGATTTACCTCGACGTCTTTCTTCTTAACGACTTTTCCGTCTTTGATAATCTCAAGGACGCTAATGTAATCGCGAATCATCCTTTGATAGTGAAAGAGCAGCTTGTCATCGGGGCCTGCGTGGCCCGCGAATCGTTCGAAGACATATTTTATTGTCTCGTTGCCGTCGGGCGATGTAAGCAGCAGTTCGAGAGCAGGATTAGGCCCGCCGTTCGGGTCGTCAACGGCAATATGAATGCCATTCTCGAACACGAGTTTGAAGTTTTCGAATCGACGGATGATTTCGACGCTGCCCAATTCATCGCTTAGCAGATATTTTCCCCCCGGCTCTGCGGGCATTCTATAGCCGACGCCTTCGCGAGTCCGGGCGATGAGTATTCCCGGCTCATAATATTTCAGTTTGAAATCGACGAGTTTGACTTCAAAGGGCAGTTGTTTTTCTCTGCCATCTTCGGTTACGACCGCCCGTTCGGCCGAATCTTCGTAAATCACCATTTGGCCCGGGGGGATGAGTCCCAAGCCGAATAATTTATTTTGAATTTTATGGCCTGTTTTCGAGCCCCATATTCCGCCGGCGAGCACGAGCACGCAGCCCATATGTATCAGCAGCGGCCCCCTGACGCACAGCAACCGATTGAACGACCCAAAACCGGCGATGAGCACCGCTGCAAAGGCCACCCAGTAAACAGCCAACGGCAGCGAATTAAAAAACTGCTGTGCACGGTCGGCGCCGATAAATGCCCCGTATATCGACATCGCGATTAAAAGGGCAATCATCACCAGCGCGAACCACAACAAAAAACGCCTTATCTCATTTCGTTGTGTTTTTTGCTCCATATACCCTGACTTCCCAAAAGCCGAAAAGCACCCCTGTAAAAAGCATTATCGCACAAATCGGCCGGTTCTCAAGCACAATGCAGCCGAGCCGGCAGTAACAATATGGCAGGCGGAATAATAAGTCGTTATAATAGGCCCCTTATGGAATTATCCCTGCACAGCGTAACCTATCACGACTGCCCGGTTGAGATGCGGGAAAAGGTCTCGCTCTCTGAGGAGCAGCGGCGCAGTATGCTGGCTGAACTGCCGGGGCACAAGGGTATCCGCGAGGCAGTTATTTTGCAGACGTGCAATCGCACCGAGATATACCTTTGGGCCAAAAAGGACGCCGACTGGGGACCGACCGTCGGGGAATTATTCTCACAGGCGGGGCCCGAAGCATTACAAATATGGCGCAAATATTCCAAACAAACTCACGGTATCGAGGTTGTCCGCCATCTCTTCACCGTCGCAGCGGGTCTCGACAGCCAGATGTTAGGCGAAAACCAGATACTCTCGCAGGTAAAGAGCGCCTACACGGAATCGATTGAATCACGGGGCAGCAGATTCATTTTTCACCATTTATTTCACATCGCGTTCAGGGCGGGCAAGGCGGTGCGTACTCATACCGACATCAATTGCGGGGCGGTATCAATCAGCTTAGCCGCGGTCGAATTAGCGAAAGAAAAAACCGAGCTCGGTAAAAGCACCGTGATGATAATCGGGGCTGGCGAAAATGCGGAATTAGCGGCAAGATATCTGGCGAAGGCGGGGGTGGCGGGATTGATAATAGCAAATCGCAATAAGAATAAGGCGGCGGAGTTATGCGAACGGCTGGGCTGCGGGCGGGCAATAGGCCTTGATGAAATACCGGAAGCGCTCGACGATAACGACGTAGTAATCGCCTCGACCGGCGCAACTCAGCCGATTATCGCTTACGAGACGGTCGAAGGTATTCTGCGAAATCGCACAAGGGCGATATTGATGATTGATATCGCCGTGCCGAGGGACATTGACCCGCGCATCGGGAAATTCGACTGCGCGACAATCGTGAATATTGACGAGCTTGACAAGCGAATTGCGGCCAACAGGGAAAAACGTTCGAGCGAAATCCCCAAAGCCGAACGAATCATCGATGAATTCACGGACAAATTCGAGAAATGGCTCGATTCACTGGAGGTATTGCCCGTCGTCAGTCAGCTCACTCAAAAGGCGACGGAGCTGGCAAAGGCAGAGGCGAAACGCTACGCAAAGGATTTCGACAAGGCCAACGCCGCCAAGCTCGAGGTATTCGCGGAATCATTAGCGAGAAAACTTTTACACGGGCCTGTGAGTTTTCTGAAAGAGGCCAACGCCGAAGACCCGACCACGCAGCAGCTTCGTGCTCTGGATTTGGTGAATAAGATGTTCCTTCTCAACGAACCGTCTTCGGCGAACGGGGCAAAAGAATGAAAAAGACCCTCGTCGTCGCAACGCGAAGCGGCGCTTTGGCGATAGCACAAACCCATATCGTCGTTTCGCTGATTCAAAAGCACTACCCCGATATCGACATTCGCATAAAAGAAATCACGACCGAAGGTGACATGGACCGGCGCACGGCGTTGTGGCAGTTGAAGGAGACGGGCTTTTTCACTTCGCGCATCGAAGAGGCGTTATTAGCAAAAAAAGCGGACATAGCGGTGCACAGTTTCAAAGATTTGCCCACGGCACAACAAGAAGGCTTAATTATAGGGGCGGTTTTGGACCGGTGCTATCCGCAAGACTGCATTGTCTCTGCTGAGCCGATTAAATCACTCGATGAATTACATGGGAAAGCGAAAATCGGCACATCGAGCTTGCGAAGAATCGTGCAGATAAAGCGGCTTCGGCCTGACCTCGAATGTATTCCTATAAGGGGTAATGTAACTACGCGATTGAGCAAGCTCGAACAAGGTGATTTCGATGCGATTATCCTCGCGCGGGCGGGGCTGGAGCGGCTCGACTTATCCGATAAAATCTCAATCGTTCTCGACCCATCGCAATTTTTGCCCGCCCCCGCGCAGGGGGCATTGGCAGTCCAGGCAAGGTGCGACGACGCTGAGGCGATTGAGCTTTTGGCCAAGCTCGATGATGAAAAATCGCGAATACCATCGCTTGCCGAGCGAAAAATTCTGGAAGTGCTGCAATGCGGCTGTCACGCCCCGGCGGGCGCGTTCGCTAAAACGACCGGTGAAAAGATTACAATTTCCGCTTTCTTCTGTGAGCCGGACGGGCAAAACTATGCGCAGTCAGCAATTACAGGCCCTTTGGGCGAGGCCGAACGATTAGCGGAGCAACTCGCCAACGATTTGCTCAGCCATTTGCGGTAGCCCGGCGAAAAATTATTCCGCACTGTATAAACCGGAAATCTATTGTATAATCGGATGACGATATAAATGGGTTTATCAAAGGAGCAGCGATGGAAACGCTGAAGCTTTTATACGATTATTTTCCGACGGCGGTATATACGGGTAAATGCCTGGTATTCATAAGCGAAGACTGGCGGGTGGAGCTGACCCAGCACAAGGACAGTGATTATACCAGGGGTGAATCGCAGCCGGCCCTTATACGCGTGCGGATATTCAAAAAGGCGCTCAACGGCGAGTTCGTGGAGGGGCACTTCGAGGATTTTCAATTGCCATCGCTCGGTGAATTAGCGGAGCAGATTGAAAAATACGTTCAATTGGCCATCGGCGCCAACCTGCGCGAACGGGCGGAATAGAAAATCGGCGATGGAGGAGCTTAAGCTACAAACAGCCGACAACGCCGTGATATTTTCAGTGAAGGTAGTGCCTCGTTCGAGCAGGACGGCCATTGCGGGCATATTAGGCGGGATGCTGAAGGTCAAGCTGGCGGCGGCGCCGGAAAAAGGCAAGGCCAACGAGTCTTTAATCGAATTCCTCGCCCAAAAACTCGCAGTCAAAAAAACCAACATAAAAATAACGGCGGGCCACACCTCGCCGATAAAAACAATCGAAATCACAGGGGCTACAAAAGAATCCCTGTTCGATAAACTAAAGCTAAACAGATGACGCAGCCGCAATTAAACAAACAACCACCTCACGTCGATGAGGCGACGCTTGGTTATATGATGAAACTGGCGGGGCCGGTTGTCGTCGCAACGGTATCATTTACACTGATGCAGTTCGTTGACCGATGGATGGTTTCCCGGCTGGGGACGGCTGCGCTTGCGGCGGTATTGCCGGCCGGGCTGGTGGCAGGAATACCGGCTTTTTGCATAATGGGTGTTTTCATAGGGCTTGGCGCATTCGTAAGCCAGAGTTTCGGCAAAGGTGAGAAGCTTCAGTGCTCGGCGTATTTCTGGCAGGCGATATATATGGGTCTTTTATTCGCATTGCTTATACTGGTCGTTTGCCGGCCCGCGGCGCCGAAGATATTCGAAATGATGGGTCATAAGCCCGACGTAGTCGAGCTGGAGGTGGTATATTTTCGAATTATGCTTTTCGCTCATATCGGCCTTGTGTTTGTGTGGGCGGGTCTTCAGTTTTTCGCCGGGATACACCGGCCCAGCATCGTGATGTATTCGGCTATAGTGGCGCAGGTGGTCAACGTCATCGCCAATTATATTCTTATATTCGGCAAATTCGGCTTTCCGCAGATGGGAATCGCGGGCGCGGGCTGGGGCACGGTAATCGGCGTAGCGGTCAACGCAGGGATAAGAATGACGGTTTTGCTTTCGGGTGATATAAGAAGCGAGTTTCGCACGTCGAGGATACCAAGGCCAGATTTGGGGAAAATGACGGGCGTGCTCAAGGTGGGGCTGCCTGCGGGAGTTGAGATGGCTGTCAGTATCGGACTTTGGGGGGCGATACTATTCTGGCTGGTGGGCAGGTTCGGCAACCAGGCACAGGCGGCCACGAGTGCGGTGCTGGCGTGCACAAATCTTGTGATTGTGCCGATTGCAGGCGTCAAGATTGCTCTTACCGCGGCTGTGGGCAAAAGCATCGGCGCGGGCAATAACAGGGTGGCCGTGAAACAGACCCGGCTTTGCCTGCGGGTTACGCTGATTTATATCGGGCTGGCGGGGCTGGGTTTTCTTTTATTCGGCCAGCAACTTATGCGGCAGTGGTCAAGCGACGATGAAGTTATAAGGATTGGCACCAGCATCCTCGTATTCGCGGCGGTGTATCAGCTTTTCCATGGCATCCGGATGGTCTATAGCGGCGCGCTTAGAGGGACAGGCGATACGGTATGGCTTGCAGGGGCATCGACATTCGGTGCTGTCGTGATTCTTGGATTAGGCGGTCTGATTATGATAAGATTGTTCCCAGGGCTGGAGTCGCTCGGGCCGTGGGTGGCTGCGACAGTGAGTATTATAGCGGTGGGTATGGCCAACCGCATTCGATTCAAGAGTAACAAGTGGAGACGGATAAACCTTTTCAGCACGGCAAACGTAGAAGTCGATGCGGGCGGCGAATAAGCCGGTTACACTTATGAAAAATACAAGACTGCTCACAACCTGTTTGGTAATTATTTCAGGTATAACCCCCTGCATTGCACAGCAGCCGTTGGCCAACGAAAATCTTCTGGGGCTGTATGTGCGGTCAATCGAGCAGGTTCTGCGCCTGCCTCCCGATGAAATCGATTTGGGCATTGCGGCTTTGATAGTATCGGAGGCCTGGAGTGATATGGTAGCGGGCAGGCGATACCAGCAGCAGCTAAATGATATGGCCATCGAGATTCGCAGCCGGGTTGAACCAGGCAAATCCCAGATAGCATTTATTCCCGTAATCAACGATTATTTATTCAATGAGCTCAGATTTACAACCATCGATAAGGCCGACAATCCCGACGATTTGTTTTTGCATACTGTTATGGACCGAAGGCGGGGATATTGTCTGAGCTTATCGATACTTTATCTGGCAATCGGCGAACGGCTGGGGCTGCCTCTTTACGGAGTCGTTGTGCCGGGGCACTTCTTCGTCAGATACGACGACGGGCAGCGGCAATTTAATATCGAAACGACCGGTAAGGGGGGCACGGCAACAGACGAACAATATATCGAGAAATTTAATGTCCCCGAAGACCCCGCTTCCATCTATATGAAAAACCTCAACAAGTTTCAGACGCTGGGCTGCCTTTTCAATAATCTGGGCAACGTGTATAAAGACACCGGCAATATCGACCAGGCGATGGCTTCGCTGGAATGGGCGGTCTATATAAATCCGTCTCTGGCGGAATCACATATTAACCTCGGCAACATATATATGCAGAAAGGCCGGATTGATGACGGGATAATCCAGTACCAAGCGGCTGTCAGAATCAATCCCGACGACGCCAAGGCCCATAGCAATCTCGGTGGCGCATACCTTCAGCGTGAATGGTTCAATGATGCGCTTGGGGAACTAACCACATCGATTCGCCTCGACCCGGGGCTTGCCGACACTTATATAAAGCTCGCTTTGG
>CAYLYB010000078.1:0-13373 GCA_964387605.1 uncultured Pirellulales bacterium
AAAGGGCTGATAAGGTCATTCCATACGGCCGACGCAGCCGGCGAAAAACAAAGAACGTGCCCGATATGCTACAAAAAGATGGAGAAAGTAACCGTCGGGGAGGGTAAGCCGACGCTGCTGGTTGACAGGTGCAAGAAAGGAGACGGGCTTTGGTTCGACCGGGGAGAACTTTCAGAGATTATTGAAAGAGCCAAGCTCGACAAGGACAACAAGATAAAAAAACTGTTGGCTGACATATTCGGCGAGCAAATTTAGTGAATATTTCAGGTTCGCAGGCATCAATAGTTTATGTGGAAACGTGCAGGTCAAAAAAACGGCATTTGACATATAAACCGTAAATTGAAGGAGAGAGATTATGGGCATAGTGATGGTTTTCATAATAGTAATTTTAGTATTGCTGATTTTGCTGATTTTGTCTGTCATCGGCATTTACAACGCCCTGATTCGGCTGCGGAACCAGGTCAAGAACGCCTGGTCACAGATTGACGTGCAGTTGAAGCGCAGGCATGACCTGATACCGAACCAGGTCGAGACCGCGAAGGGGTATATGAAGCACGAGCGAGGGACATTCGAAGCAATAACAGAGGCGCGTGCTAAGGCAATGGGGGCACACTCGGTGAGCGAGGCGGCAAAGGCGGAAGGAGCACTCGGAGAGGCACTGAGCAAATTCATGCTCGTTGTCGAGAATTATCCGGATTTGAAGGCAAACCAGAACTTTCTGGCGGTGCAGGAAGAGCTATCGAGCACGGAGAACAAGATTGCGTTTTCCAGACAGGCGTATAACGACCAGGTGCTTTTCTTCAATAACAAGATACAGATGTTCCCGTCGAATATCGTGGCGGCTATTTTCAACTTCAGTAAACGTGATTTCTTCGAGATAGAAGACGCGGCTGAAAGAACCGTTCCGAAAGTTGACTTTTCGAAATAACCGCAAGCGATGTGGGAATTAATCAGGATAAACAAGAGGAACTCGGTGCTGCTGCTGATGACGATGGCGTGCTGCCTTGTTGCGCTTGGGGCGGTAATCGGGGTTGCGGTCGGTGGGCCGCGAGGCGCGAGTTTGGGGCTGATAGTGGCGCTGGCTATCTGGCTGATACTGACATTAGTCAGCTTCTCGGCAGGCGACCAGATTTTTCTTACGGCAAGCAACGCGAAACAGGTAACCCACGAGGTTCATCCGCAGCTATTTAACGTTGTCGAAGAGATGACAATAGCAGCCGGAGTTCCGATGCCGAAGGTTTATATCATCAATGACCCGGCACCGAACGCATTCGCCACGGGACGCAGCCCCGAGACAGCCAGTATAGCGGTAACGGCGGGACTCTTAGCCAGGCTCAACCGCGACGAGCTTCAGGGCGTTGTGGCACACGAGATGAGCCATATCCTGCACCGTGATATATTGTTTGTAACGCTGGCAGGGGTGATGCTGGGGGCGGTGGCGTTAATGTCACAGGTTTTTTTGCGGGGTATGTTCTACAGTTCGATGGGCGGCTCGCGGAGGCGATATTCATCGGGCGGCAAGGGCGACGGAGCAGGAGCGGGGCTGATGATTTTGATAGCTATTATCGTGGCGATTCTGGCCCCGATTATGACGCAGTTGCTTTATTTTGCCCTTTCGAGGAAACGGGAATATCTCGCGGATGCGGGGGCGGCACGGCTTACGCGGTATCCGGAAGGGCTCGCAAGCGCGCTTGAGAAAATAGCGGGCGACAGGTCACCGCAGCTTGCAACGGCCAATTCGGTAAACGCGCCGATGTTCATCGTGAATCCGTTCAAGAAAAAAGGGCAAATGAGTCTTTCGGATTTGACAAGCACGCATCCGCCGATCTCGGAGCGGATACGAATCCTGCGCAATATGTCCCAAGGGGCTTCTTTTAAGGATTATTCCAACGCATTTGTGGGTGTGACAAAGGGCAAAACAATTGTTCCAGCGTCGGCTCTGACAAAAGAAGACCTAACGCTGCGACAGGCAAGCACAGAGGCGAAGAGTCAGCGAACAGAGAAGCAATTACGGCAGGTTGGCGATATTATGCGAAAGGTCAACGGGTTTGTGTTCCTCGGCTGTGCGTGTGGTTTGACGCTGAAGATTCCGCCTAATTACACGGGCAACGAGGTGAGATGTCCACGTTGTAAAAGAGTTCACGACCTGCGGCAAAAAAAAACGTGAGGAAAAATGATACTGAGTAGTCTTGAAAAGGAAGTCGGGTTGCCTTTTCAGGAGGTTTGGTAGAGAAAGGCAACCCGAACTTTTTAACGGCACTACTGGTTTTCCCCCCAGCCGTACCATCTATTAATATCTACTGTTTCTGGACCAAATTTGTTTGTGTCTCCAGGATGAATTCGCCTCCGGTTATCCAGCTATATTAATTATACACTCTAAATGAGGGGTTCATGGCAATATAAGGTATTTCGAATCCTGAAATCAGGGTTTGCCCTACAGCGGGAGAATATTTTCTTTAAGCCGACAGCAATCAGCTTTATAAATACCCTACAAGTCAGAGGTAATACTATACAAAGCTCACAGTTCGAGAGATTGGCCGGGTTTTAATACACTGACCTCACATGCGGCTTTTTTTGCAAATTCATCCGCGTCTGCCTGACTGCCAATGATATCGCCCCAGTGATACGGCAAGGCCATTTTGGGCTTAAATTGCTTGGTGGCCTCTGCGGCTTCGGCGGGATTCATTGTGTATGTGCCGCCGACGGGAAGCAGTGCCAAATCGATATCCTTGAGGGCCTTCATTTCGGGTGTGAGGTCGGTATCGCCCGCGTAATATATTTTTTTGCCGGCTATTTCGATGATAAAGCCCAGCCAGTTATTGCTTTTGGGATGGAACTGCTTTTCCAGATTATACGCGGCGACGGCCGTAACCTTTACACCGGCAATATCGATTGCCTGGCCTGGTTTCATGGCCTGTCCCTTTCCTTCCTGGCTTATGACATCTTCTGAGGCGACCAGCTTTGTATCCCGGCCTGAGACTTTTGCAACATCGCCGGCGGAGTAATGGTCGAAGTGGCTGTGGCTAACGAGGACCAGGGTCGCATCGCCGGGGGAATCTTTCAGCTTCCAGGGGTCGATATATATGACGGTATTTGCATCTGTAATTTTGAAGCTGGCGTGTCCCAGCCATTGTAGTTTAACAGTCATAGTTTCCTCCTTTCTATTCGGAGTATTCGGGTCCTGCGCCCAGGCCCAAGGCACATTACAAACAAATATAATAACAACTGTAATAGCAATTATTGACCTGTAAATCCTCATCTTTATCTCCTTACGATAGGTCTTATCAGTCAAACAGAAAATCAACCAACAGAGCAAGATTAATCAAAATGCAGCCCTTAGTCAAACGCAATTAGAGAGCATAAGGTTGATTTTGGCCTGTTGGCCCCTGTAAGGAGGTGAAAATACTTGAAATCGGTGGGTAAATTTTGTATGATAGTTATATTGAACCGGGACAGCTCGGCGAGAACTATCAGACAATAACATTCGGGGCGGGTGTAGTCGTTATTCAGAGAAAAAATGAATGAAGAACAAGACATCCTAAGTTACCAGCAGCGCAAGCCGAGGATTCATATACTGACATTAGACCCGGTTTTAGCCGACGATATTTACGACCGGATTCAAGACGACAGCAAGACGCGATTCTACGAAATGGTTTTGCCCAAACAGGCGCAGATGCAGCAGCGAATCGAGGAAATCGAGGCGATGTCGGCGCAAACTATTTTATCGCGCCTGCTGATAATGGACGTTCGTACAGTGACGCTGTCGAAGCTGAAACAGGCATATAATAAAATAATAGGTTACAACCGCAAAGACCTTAACAATCATTGCTTCACGATTCTGATTGGCGACGGTCCTTTGAATTTGTTCGGGGAAGGCAAGGGTCTTGACGTATTTATACCTCATCTTGCAGGCCACAGGGTGGATTACAATCCGGCGGTATTTTTCTACGACCCGTTCATCCATTATGAGCCGGATGAACCGGGTGCATTGATGGATGAGGACCTAAAGCTGCCTACGACGATGCCCAAACGCCTGAAGGCATATTTCCCGGAAGATGGTGTAACGGTGGATTCGATTCGGAAGTTTTTCCGGGCCACAGAGCAAAACGAAACAACGAAGAAACAACGGCTAAAAACACTGGCTGCCTTATATAAGAAGAGGATTTCAGAGCAATTCCCACAGAACAAAGAGCAATTACGAGGACTGTTATCCAAGAACGGTGTGCAATTAGCCACTGAGAAGCTGAATATATATCCGGTTTTCTTCGAGGAATGGGTCCACGAACTGATGCAGCGGGCGGCTGAGGCCTGAGTCAGAAGGACAGCAAGTAACGCAAATCTATTACCGCATAACCCAGCGTTTCGATTCGAAGGTGAGCTTCTGGTCCGAACGGAAGGCGGGGTCGCCGGCAAGTGAGTAAGAAAGCTGGAGGGTCTTTCGAAGATATATTTTTACGGGATTGCCTTCCGGGTCCTTATCAACAGGATGGTCCACCACTGTTGTTTCATTGCTGAGGCCCGAAATAAATATGTCTATAGCTTTGGCTTCGGGGTCGAAATCCGGCCAGATAATTAATATATCGATTGTATTATCCTCGCCCTGAAGAAGCTTATCGGGGGCATTTTCTATAAGCTGGAGGAAGGGATATTTGCTTTGATGGCGATTCTTTAATTTTTCAAATAAAACGGCAGATGTGCCCTTTATCGTAGGGACAATCTGGAGGGTATCCGTCATAAGGTCACATTTGGGGTAAAAATCGACGTCGCGGTCGGTGGTATTGGTGAGGGTGAGTATCATATACCAGTATCGCTGTGGCTGGGTGCCTTTGAGGACAATCTGCTGGGGGTGCTCGAAGCGTGTTTCGAGGGTCCAATCGCCGGGCTTAGCCACAACAGCCGGCTCAGGCGCGGCAATAGAAAGAGGAGTTACTACGAGAATTGCCAAAAAAATGTATAAAAGGCGTTTCACTGCTATTACCCCTTAACAACATAATAATACGCCTGCTGAAAACGACCTGTCTATCAGGTCCTCCATTATACAAAATTGCAGACAAAAAGCCAAGGATATTTCACTCACCATTGTGCTGAATTATCGGCGTGAAAAGAGTACGAGTTTCGAAGTTTTCACGTATTTTAGATTCGCCAAAAAGGGCCTAAGCAGAGAAGAAATAGTCCTCAAAGGCAAAAAGGATTGCTGAAACGGTCAAATTGCATTATCTTTTCATAAGTTTTACTTAATGTTGAATAAGATGGCAGAGACCGGCAATGGCCAGTAAACAGAGACAATTACTGAACAAGGTGAAATACCTGCTCGAAGCGGGCGACGCGTCTATCCTGAGCCGACTGCTCAATGAACAGCGTGACAGTGATATTGCCGAGGTGGTCCGTCTGCTCGATAACGACCAGAGACGGATTGTCTTCGATGTTCTGGAAAAGCCGATTGCGGCGGAGGTTCTTGAAAAGGTTGACGAGGCGACGCGTGATGAGATATTCGACCTTCTTAATGAAAACGAGCTTGTAGATATCATATCGGAGCTCGACCTTGACGACGCAGCGGATTTGATAGCGGAACTTCCCGATGAGCTTCGGGAAAAGGTTTTGCGAGGCATCCCCCCCACCGATTCGGTAAAAATCAAGAAGCTGATGAGCTACTCGGAAGACTCTGCGGGCGGCATTATGGACCCGGTTCTGATAAGCGTGGAGGAAACGGCGACAGTTGCCGAGGCCGTGAATCAGATACGGTCGGCGGAGATAGATGAAGATTTTTACTCTGTGTATGTTGCGGACAAGGCGGGAAGATTCTTAGGTGATGTTCGAATACGTCATCTACTAACCTCACCGGAACAAGTGATAATAGCAGACCTTCTGGACTCGGACGCGATATACATATCAGTGGACGCCGACCAGGAAGAGGTTCGCAATATATTCAGAAAGAACGATATGATTGTAGTTCCTGTCCTGGACAAGAACCACCGTCTCGTGGGCAGAATAACGGCCGACCGGGTAATTGAAGTTGCTGAAGAGGAAGCGGCGGAAGATATGCTGGTGATGGCTGGAACCGACGCAGACGAACTCGAATCGTTCTCAGCAATTCACGCGGCTCGAATCAGAATGACATGGCTACTGCCGTGCCTATTCGGCACGGCGGTTACGGCACTGGTGCTGATGTATTTCAAAAGCGTTAACTCAATCATCTACATCGCAGCAGTGGCGTTTGCACCTATGATAGCGGCAATAAGCGGTAACGCCGGTCTCCAGACATCGACGATTGTCGTTTCAGGTCTGGCAACCGGGCACTTAGCGGCGTTAAAGCTTTCGACGGTTTTTACAAGAGAAGTTCGTATTGCCCTTGTAGTAGCTTTATCGAGCAGCATCGTAGGCGGCTTGATTCGAGGATTCCTGCCCGGCTTATTGGGGATGAACAGCTCATTCGGATTAGGGGAGCAGATAAGATTCGTAGTCGCTTTCGGGATTGGGATGTTTTCCGCGATTATGGTCGCAACGACACTGGGGCTAATGCTTCCATTTGTGTTTCGTCGAATCGGCATCGACCCCGCAATAAGCTCCGGGCCATTAGTAACAACAGCCAACGATTCCATAAGCGTTACCATATATATGACTTTAACTCTTCTGCTGGCTAGCTAATCAGGGAAATATTTATTTTCCCATCGATTGCTCTCTCTGTTGTCGGTACCACTCAATGGTTTTTTTAAGGCCTTTGTCGAAAGATATTTTTGCTTTAAAGCCGAACAATTCTTTTGCTCTTGAAACATCGAGGCGACGGCGTGGCTGGCCATCGGGCTTGGAATCATCCCATTGTATCTTGCCCTTGAAATCAGTGAACTTTGCGATTTTTTCGGCCAATTCCTTTATTGTGATTTCGAAACCTGCCCCGATATTAACGGGTTGGGGTCCGTTAAAGAACTCCGTTGCAAGGAGTATTCCCTCTGCGGCATCGGCGGCATAAATGAACTCGCGGGAGGCCTGTCCTGTTCCCCAGCAAACGATATGGTCATCTCCGGCCTCGATGGCATCGACACATTTTTTTATAAGTGCGGGGATGACGTGGCTGCTTGCGGGGTCGAAATTATCCCGCGGTCCGTAAAGATTTACGGGGACGAGGAATATGCAGTTTAGGCCATATTCGGCCCGATAGGCCTGCGATTGCGCAAGGAGCATTTTTTTTGCCAGACCATAAGGCGCGTTTGTTTCCTCCGGGTAGCCGTTCCAGAGGTCGTCTTCCTTGAAGGGGACAGGCGTGAATTTCGGATAGGCACAGACCGTGCCTATGGCGACGAATTTTTCGAGTTTCCGAACCCGTGCCTGCTCGATTAGCTGAATACCCATCACAAGGTTTTCATACAGGAATTTACCAGGGTGTTGGCGATTCGCGCCGATGCCGCCTACAACGGCAGCAAGATGAATCAGGATATCGGGCTTCATCTCGTCATACATCCTGTTGATGTCGGCTAAATCGATGAGATTGTAATCTTCGATTTTCGGGACGAGGATGTTTTGACAGTCGCGTTTTTTCAGTCCATTTACGACGTAGGTTCCCAGAAAGCCGGCCCCGCCGGTAACCAGGATTCGCCTGTTTTTGAAAAAATCACTCATTGTTTTTTCCCGTGTTCAGCGATTATCTTTTCGTTCTCTGCAAGGTTCATATCGGCATCGGTCATAATCTTTGCGAGTTGTTCGAAGGTAGTTTTGGGGTTCCAGCCGAGAATTTTTCGGGCTTTTGCCGCATCGCCCTGAAGGGCATCGACTTCCGTGGGCCTGAAATATTTCGGGTCCACTTCGACATATTTTTGCCAGTCCAAATCGAGGTGTCCGAAGACCTCATCGAGAAACTCACGAACGGAGTGACTTTGGCCGGTTGCTATGACGAAGTCTTCGGGTTTATGCTGCTGCAGTATTAGCCAAACGGCTTCGACATAATCTCCGGCATAACCCCAGTCTCGTTTTGCGTCAAGATTACCGAGATAAAGCTTATCCTGCAAGCCGAGTTTTATTCTCGCGGCGGCGCGGGTGATTTTTCGTGTAACGAAGGTTTCGCCTCTTCGCGGGGATTCGTGATTAAACAAGATTCCGTTGCAGGCGAAAAGGTCATATGCCTCACGGTAATTAACAGTCTGCCAGAAACTGTAGGCCTTGGCACAGGCATAAGGGCTTCGGGGATAAAAGGGGGTATTTTCATTTTGAGGAACTTCTACAACCTTTCCATACATCTCGCTGCTGGAGGCCTGATAAAATTTAGCGGGTTTTTCCATACCCCTGACGGCTTCGAGGAGACGTAAAGTTCCGAGTGCATCGGTATTGGCGGTATAAATGGGCGTTTCAAAGCTAACTTTGACGTGGCTTTGGGCACCAAGATTATACACTTCGTCGGGCTGAATTTCATTAACGATAGCCGAGAGACTGCCGCCGTCGGTGAGGTCGCCATAAACAAGGCGAAGCGGGGGCTGCTCGTGGGGGTCCTTATACAAATGGTCAATTCTACCGGTGGAGAATGAGGAGCTTCTGCGTATAATGCCCCAGACCTGGTAGCCCTTTTTTAACAAAAGCTCTGTTAAATATGAGCCATCCTGCCCCGTAATACCGGTAATCAGCGCCTTTTTCACGGTTTTGGCCCTCACAATGTGTTTGGCTATTTTTCTCGGCAAACAATTTTATGGTTCGTCATATAATAACCACGCGCGAAGAAACGAACAAGGGAATATATTCGAACGAGGCATATACGAAGGTTCAGGGTCGCAAGCGATTGAAGGTAAACTTATTGGAAGGGAGTAACGATACAGGCGGGTAAAGCGGGTTACCATCCCTTTTTAAGGAAGATTACGGGGACGGTTTTGAGCAATATATATATATTCAACAACAACGACCTTTTCTGGATGTATAAGCAATCGTATCTGATTTTGTGTTCTGGCTTGAGGTCGTAATAACTCCTGATTTGGGCAAGGCCTGTAATTCCGGGTTTTACCATCAACCTCGACCCTCTCAAGGGAGCATGCTTATTAACGCGGTGAACATTTTCCGGGCGAGGTCCGACAAGACTCATTTCCCCTTTCAGGACATTAAACAATTGGGGCAGTTCATCCAGCCGGGTCCGCCTGAGGATTTTTCCTACCGGCGTTATGCGTTCATCATTCTGAGTTGCGGGAACAAAGCCCCAGATTTTCTCTGCGTGCTTTATCATAGTCCTGAATTTATAAAGGATGAAAAGCTTTCCGTCTTTTCCAACCCGAAGTTGTCTATAAATGGCAGACCCGGGCGAGGATGCCCTTATAATTGCCGCGATTAACGTGAGCAGAGGCAGCAGCAAAAGCAATATAATCGACGAGCCGGCAATATCAAACGACCTTATCAGGAACTCTCGAACGGTCGAATCGTCAGTGATTTCGGAATCATTGTAACCAAGAGGTTGTAAAGACCGGCCGATATCGATATTTAAATCAGTGGAAATAGCATCGAGGGTATCACCCGTGTGAACCTCGACTTCAGCCACATTTTGCGAGCCCTTACTGATTTGGTCCCTAACGAACAGTCCTTGTTCCATTGGGATTCCTGTCCCCATCTAAAAGCTGTCTATGCTTACATATCCCCACAACATAAGCACGTCGAAAACTTCAAAGGCAGGCGTCGGCCAACAGGCCATATTTTAGAAAGCATACCGCCTCTTTCAAGAAAAAAACGAGATAAAAGAAAAGAATTGCGGAAACATCCACCATCGTTGCCAGTGTCGCAGCTATTACAACAAGTGTGTTTCAGCATTATTATCTACCCGGACCAAACAACAGTTACAATACCAAGGAATAACAATCACTACCTATACACGGGTGTCTATTCAACTCAATGCTCTTAGAGGCCAATGCTTCTACCAACTCTTTTGTAATAACTACCCCCAAGAAATACTATTAGCTTTATCGGCCTTGAAATGCAAAAACTTGAAGTGTTTCCCCAAACAACACCTTTATAGGCAGTTTGTTGAGCCGGGCCCACTGCAGAAAACATATCTAATCATTTAATAAACTTCTCAATGGTGTCAATGCAGGCCTTTTTGGAAAAATGGGTAATTACGTAGTCGTAACCATTCTTGCCGTAATTTGAAATGGTATCCTTTTCGCTGAATAATTTCCTGACCAGCCCCGCTGCTTCATCAAGGTTATCCGAGCAGGCAGAGTAGCCGCAATTGGCATCTTTGATTAGTTTATGGCCATCGTTATCGCAGTTTAAGAATGCGAGGACGGGAACAGAGGCGGCCATAAAGCCCAAAATCTTGCCGGGGACAACCGGGGCCGAGTTTTTATTGCTAAGGCACGCCAGGCCCACGTTGGCATCCTTAACCAGGTCGGGGTATTGTTCTTCGGAGACAAACGGATAAAAGCGGACATTTTTCAAGCCCCTCTGTCGAACCAACTGCTCCAGTCTGGGCTTTTCCACGCCGTCTCCGACCAACAGGAAACATATTCCGGGAATATCAGCGACTTTGGCTGCCACATCCACGAGAAAGTCGATATCCTGTGAAGGGCCGATTGTGCCGGGGAACAGAAATACGAATTTATCCCTGACGCCGAATTTTTTCCGGAAGAGGCCGGTTGCTTTCGCCTTATCGAATGCGTCCACATCTATCCAGTTGGGAACCATAGTAATTTTGTCCGCAAGCACGTTCTTTTTTTCTATGAGGAACCACCTGCAGCCGGTCGTGTGAGAAGTGATATGGTCGGCGGCTTTATAAGCTCGTTGCTCCATCCGCTCAAATATCCTAATTAGAAAACGATTTTTCAAAATGCCCAGGTCAATGGCATTTTGGGGGAAGATGTCCTGAACATTAAGCAGGTATCGGACACGATGGGATTTTTTTATTTTTGCCGCGAGTATGGCAAGCGGCAATGGCGGGGTATAGGCGATGACGGCATCAAGTTGTGGCGAGACATATTTTTTTATTTTCCTGTGGAACAAATGGGGCAGCAGTAATTCAGCAATGCCCCTGAGGATGAAATTCACCTTGTGATGCGGCAGGGATTTGACCCGGATAACCCTAATATCACCTTCAAGCGAAAACTCGCTATAAGTTTCGGGGGCTATATCATCGGCAAGATTGTATTTGGGCCAGGAGGTAACAACCCAAACATCGTGGCCCCGTGAGCAAAGCTCCTGAGCCAATTGCTGCGTCATAGTGCAAATCGCACGAATCTCAGGTGGATAGGAATCCGTAATCAAAAGGATATTCATAGGTTACAAATAATCACCTTAGACTCTCTATTCATTTTCGCACACTTCCCGGAAGACCCGGACCAATTCAGAGGCGGTGTTATGCCAGGTAAAGAACCGGCTGTGAGCAAGCGCCTTATCGCGAAGATTTTGCCTTAATTTAGTATCTTCAAGCAATGAGTCAATCTTTTCCGCCATATCGGCGGGTTTACCGGGGTCAAAATAGATAGCTGCATCTGCGCAAATTTCCGGCATAGGCGGCAGATTCGAAGCCGCTATGGGTAAACCAAAAGACATTGCCTCGATTAATGTTTGCGGGCAGGCCTCGAGAGTCGAAGGGAAAATGAAGGCCGATGCGCCGGCGTATAGCTGCATCATACGCTGGTGAGAAACCAGTCCGAGTATCTTTACCCTTTCAGTAAGGTCCTGCCGGTCTATCGCAGCAATAACTTTTTTGAAATAGCTTTTGTCGTGCACCCCGCCTGCAAGCCAAAGCGGCGGTATGTTTTTATTATTACGAACGAGCGACGCATACGCATCGATGAGATTAAGCTGATTGGCGTAGGCGACAAATTTTGAGGCCGAAAACAAATAAGCCCCATCATTGATTGCAGCACCGGCCTCAGGACGACATTCGACAGGATTGCCGTTGTAAATGACATCGATTCTACCGTTCGAGCCGGGATTCAATCGTTCGATATGACTTTTTGCAAACTGTGAGACGGCGATAACGCGGTCGGCCCTGCGAATCGAGAGCCGAGTCAATACCTTGCGCAACCAGGAAGAAAGTTTCAGCTTCCAGTTGTTTTTATATTGTGAATAACAAAACGGCTCCATGTTTCGAATTGAAATCACTACTTTGCAGGGCGCTTTCAAAACGGCAATATTTTTGGCAGTAAATAACACATCAGCCGTATGTTTTTTCAACCAATGCGGCAGAACCAATTGCTCCCAAAGCAATTTTAGCCAGGCGGTGGGACGAGGGCTAAGGCACTGATGAAAAAAGAAGTTTTCCTGCTGAACAAGATTGAGCAGAGGACTGTCTTTCAAAACGAAAATATGATATTGGCTGGTTTTATCCAGCTCGGCCAAAGCAGGAATCAGGCCTTCGGCGTATGTTATGCCCCCGTAACTACCGGCTGACAAAAAGCTTATAGCAATTTTTAAATCTTCATTCACGTTGTGTCTCTGTGGCTCTCAACAAATATCCCGGTTTTCATTTTTCAACTCTTTTGACATCGTTACTTTTATTAGAGATGTGAATCAAGGCCACATTGCCAAGATTGAATCTCGAAAAGAACTTACTCAAAAACAATTGAGAACGAAAACACAGTTTAGACCAAATCGCCTGGAACTTCATATCCTCTTCATTAAAAATTGCGTGCTGTCGATGTGAAATAAAAGGAATATAATCTCTCGGCGTTGTGACATAAGTCTTAATTTCAACATGATAGTCTTTCTTTAAGTTCTCAAAAAAATCCATATTCACCCTGGCAGGCCTGTATTCCACATCTTCCGCTCTTTGAGTAATCCCGAATCGAGAAAGAAATTTAAGAAGGCGGTTTGTCATCGGCTCAAGCAATATCAACCGGTCAAAGACATCCAATATGTGACGCACGACTCGTTCGATGGAATCGCTATGATGCAAACAGAGAAACGCTATTGCGCAATAATCACGATACTTTTCGGAGAACGGCAGCTTATTAAAACTGCATTCCAAAACTTCATCAGGCAATGGGGCCCCGTAGTTTTGGAAACATTCCTTATAGTGTTCGAGCGACTCCCGGCACAGGTCCGTCAGAACCAGTTTTGTTCCATCCGGTAAACGTCTCCTGATATAAGCAGCTTCATTTCCAGCCCCTGCCCCAAGAAAAACGAGCTTGCAGTATGAATTCGCGACAATTAGTTTCAAGACTTCATCCCAAAACAACCGCAGGAAGTATTTGTCGTACGGATGTGAATACTTCAACTTGTTTTTTTGAAGCTGTGTATTCTCAGCCAATTTCTCGGCGTTGAGCCGGCTTTCTTCAAGCTCTATTTTTTCTATCTCATCCGATGTGAACGTTTTCATTATACCACCTCAATAGCACATAAATCGCCCAGACGCGTGCCCAGCTAATGCCGGGGGCTTTTGACAGGAACAACCGCCACATTTTTCTGCA
>CAYLYB010000079.1:0-4031 GCA_964387605.1 uncultured Pirellulales bacterium
AAAAATGGCTGAAAGACAGGCGAGGCAGAGAGCTTTCGTATGATGATATAAGGCATTATCAAAAAATTACCGTAGCTATAGGTCAAACGATACGATTAATGAAAGAAAAATGTCTTTTTGAGATGTTCGAAGATTAGAAATAGTTCCCGAACATTATTTTCGTTTTGTCGTTAAAAATTTATTGAACCAAAAATCCAAGAGCGGCTGTAACGCCGCAAAAGCAAAATAAGTCGTATTTTTAAGGAAACTTATTGTGGCAAGAAAAAATAAGGCAGCGAAATCCCGAAATAAAACCCTAAAAACACCCCCTGAAATTCTGCCGGCTGTCGAAAAGCAAACCGACCTCCCCCATACCAGCGCCGATAGCCAGGCAAAAATAAAAGCCATCATCGAAAAGGGTAAAAAGAAGGGCTTCCTCACCTACGAGGAATTAAACGACGACCTGCCGGAAGAAGTTGTTAACCCCGCACGCCTCGACCAGCTCCTCTCCCGCCTCGACGAAATGGGAATCAGTCTCATCGACAAAGCAGACGTCGAAAAACACACCGCCGCCGTCCAGCTCGACGAAGATGACGATGACTTCGTCGAAGCCGAAGCAGAAACTGCCGTCGCTACTGCCGAAGAAGAGCAAATCGAAGAAGATAAAATGCTCGAAAAAGAGCTTGTTTCCGCAGAATCAGCCCGAAGAATCGACGACCCTATCAGAACATACCTCACCCAGATGGGCGAAATACCGCTGCTCTCCAGAGAAAGTGAAATCTCGCTCGCTCGAAAAATCGAAGTATCCAGAATGGCCTTTAGACGAAAAATGCTCCAGAACGACTACTGCGCTAAAAACTCAGTCGAAATCCTGCAGCAGGTCTACGATGGCGTGCTCTCCTTCGACAGAACTATGAAAATCAGCACCGCTGAAAACCTCGTCAGAAGCGTCATAAAAAAACGCCTCCCGACCAACCTCGCTACCGTCAATGCCCTGCTTGAAATGAACCGCCGGCTCTTCGCCGAATACCTCACGCTCAAACCCGACGCCGAACACGATAATTTCACCAAAATCTCAAAATCAGCCCCCAACGACCCCGCCGCGCTCCTCATTCGGCGAATCGGCCGAAACCGCCGAAGAATCGCCACACTCCTCGAAGAATTGAGTCTCCGCACCAGCCGCATTCAGCCTGTTAAAGACAAGCTCCACGGCATCTGCCAGAAAACGCACCACTTGCAAAACACCATCGCCGCCGGCCCAAATAAAAGCTTTGTCGCTGAGGATATCGACGCCATGAAACAGGAGCTTGCCGGCCTGCAGGAGCTTGTCGGAGAAACACCATACCAGCTCGATAAACGGCTCCAGATTATCGACCGTATCTTCGCTCAATACGAAAATACGAAGCGTTTCCTCTCCAGTGCCAACCTCCGTCTCGTCGTCTCAATCGCCAAAAAGTACCGCAACCGCGGCCTCAGCTTCCTCGACCTCATCCAGGAGGGCAACACCGGACTCATGCGCGCCGTCGACAAATACGAGTACCGCCGCGGCTACAAATTCAGCACCTACGCTACCTGGTGGATTCGGCAGGCGATAACCAGGGCGATAGCGGACCACGCGAGGACCATCCGCATACCGGTTCATATGATAGAAACAATGAGCCGGCTAAGGACGGCAGGGAAGGTGCTGACCCAACGACTCGGCAGAGAACCGACAATCGAAGAAGTGGCCAAAGAGGCGGAAATGAGCATCGACGAAGCCCGCCGAGTATACAAAATATCCAAACACCCCATATCCCTGGACAGACCCATCGGCGACAGCGAAGACAGCAATTTCGGGGATTTCATCGAAGATAACGAGATCGATTCGCCGGTATCGACGGCCACTCAATCGATGCTCAAAGAACGCATCGAATTGATACTAAAAACGCTTTCGTACCGCGAACGCGAAATCATCAAACTTCGGTACGGTATCGGCGACGGGTATACCTATACCCTCGAAGAGGTGGGCAGAATCTTCAAAGTGACCCGTGAGCGCGTCCGGCAGGTCGAGGCGAAGGCCATAAGAAAGCTTCAGCACCCCGTCCGGGCACGTAAACTGGCAGGATTTATCGACCATAAACACGTGCCGCAGGCGTAAAAAATTATTTATTTTTGACGGGCTTTTTTGACGAAGTTATGGTAATATTCCGGCAGGTGAGGATATTCTATCGTCTCTCAGGATTATCCTTTTAATAAATGTGAGGGACACAGTAAGATTTATGGCTGATTCGGGCCAAAGGAGCAAAAGTGAGTACAGGTACAGTAAAATGGTTTAACGGCAAAAAAGGTTTCGGATTTATCGTTCCCGACGATGGCGGCGAAGACCTCTTCGTGCACCATTCCGAAATAAAGATGGATGGGTATGCAGACCTTCGTGAGGGCCAAAAGGTTGAGTTCGAGGTAGGCCAGGGCAAGAAAGGCCCATGTGCCGTAAATGTAATGCCCAAGTAATACAACAATTGAGCGAAACACAAAAAAGCCCCGAAAAACCGGGGCTTTTTTTATGCTTAAATTAATATGGATTCCATCAAGAATACCTTATATTATTTTCTTAGTCTTTTAGACTAATCGAAAGGACTATAAACATTTCATAATTCTTAAGACTGGCGTTTATCAGCGTAAAAATTATTTTTTTGGTGTTACGATCACAGAATGAAACTATATATCTTTGGGAGAGCGAGATATGACCTTCAAGGCAAAGCAGTGGGAATATCTAAGCAAATGCTGGCACTTGACGCCGCGAGAAGTGGAGGTGGCCAAACTGGTGTGTGAAGGTTACGATAACGAACGAATCAGTAAAAAACTACACATAGCATATAATACCGTGCGTGCCCATCTTGTGAACATTTTTTCCAAGGTCAGCGCTAAAGGAAAATCCGGTATTATTCTGGAATTTATCGAAGTCCTTCAAAGAGCAAATATTTAGCCCTAGTGCTGTGAAGAGTAGCGGACAAAGTTACATATCTATAGTCTTTTGGACTATAGACATCATATTGTCAGACAGAATGAGTTGTTGCGGGCCTTAGGTATGTAGTCTTTTAGACTAGAGACATTTTATTGAAGTTCTGGAGAAATTGCACGGACCAACACACGTCTGCGCTGACGCTTGCTGCTTCGCTGATGCCTGCTCCTTCGCTGACGCTTCCGCCTTCGTGAGGGCCAAAAGGTTGAGTTCGAGGTAGGCCAGGGCAAGAAAGGCCCATGTGCCGTAAATGTAATGCCCAAGTAATACAACAATTGAGCGAAACACAAAAAAGCCCCGAAAATTCGGGGCTTTTTTTATGCGCTTTTTGAACCACAAATTAACACCAATGAACACGAAGGTTTTAAGTTTTAACCACAGAGGGCACAGAGAATAGATTGATCATTGATAAATGATGATTGATGATCTAAGGAAGCCCTGCGGGCGGATGATTTAGCCACGAAAAAGCACAAATATATCACCGCTCCCGAAGGGACGCCGTTTCCCGACAGGGATGCTGCGCAGGCGGAATTGCACGAAGGGATTTGACTGCATCTTCGATGCTAATTAGCCAACGGCCTTAATCTCCCGGCAGGTGAACCGGCCGGACCAATTAAGGGTCATTGGCTAAAACCTGTTACACAGATTAAGTCAAATCCTACACGAATAATAAGGACAATCTTCCACGCTAAGGATTCCTCCTGCGCTAAAGCTACGGAGGACAGGCCGCAAAGGGGCCCCGATTGCGGTTCCAAGTGAGCTTGAGTCGAGGACACCCGCCAAAGACATGCGAGTGCAGGCGGGCTGGTTGCGGGTTGAAGGTTGCTGGGTGCTGGTTAGGAATAGAGATTAAAAATCAAAGTTTAGAATGTAAAATTACAATGCAATCCGCCTACGCCGATGCTTCGGCGGACAAGAGTTGTGGTGGGCCTTCGGGCGGATTATTTTGCCACCAAGACACGAAGGCACAAAATGCATTAACCACTCCCGATCCCGAAGGGACGCCTTTGGCGAGAGTCCACAGAGGTTTCGGCCGATAGGCATTCCTCCT
>CAYLYB010000079.1:4131-13030 GCA_964387605.1 uncultured Pirellulales bacterium
CCTTGCAGGCACGGCCGAAATAAACCAGTAGGTGGTATTGCCATCTAGCGCGAGATAATATTTTTTTTAGCCACTCCCGATCCCGAAGGGATGCCTGCGGCAAGGGACGCCTTTGGCGAGAGTCCACAGAGGTTTCGGCCGATAGGCATTCCTCCTACGCTTATGCTACGGCGGATAAACCTCGAGCAGACGGATGTTCTCCCCCTAAGGGGTGCGATAACCGACTGCTTCGGCTACCGGGTAGTTAGACTACCCTGCCTTGCAGGCACGGCCGAAATAAACCAGTAGGTGGTATTGCCATCTAGCGCGAGACAACATTTTTTTATTTAGCCACAGAGAGCACAGAAAACACAGAGAATTCTTAACCACGGATTCCTTCGACTATGCTCAGGACGAGTTACACGGATTCACACGGATTCACACGGATTACATTGCTTTTGTTCGTCTTGCATTCTTCGGCAAAGCCTTTTTCTCGAAGCAAGTTTCTTCAAAAGCCATTGCCTCTTCCGCGAATGCCTTCGGCCTTCCTTTATTAAGCCGAGCAAAAGGCACAGATTTCCCTCCGGCGGCGGACCCCTGCCTACTGCTTGCTTCCCCGATAACGGAATTCGAGGACAGGTGGGCAGGTGCCACAAAGACACGAAGGCACAAAAGAATCCAGTAGGTGTTATTGACACCTAGCGAGGAACAGCAGGTTACAAGTTAAAGGTTGAAGGTTGAAGGTTGAAATTCGTCGTTTACTTTTTCAATTTGTTCAGTTTTTTCTTTACTCTGTCTGCATCGGCAAAGAGCTTTATATCTTGGTAGGTTTCAATGGACCGCTCATAATAAATTACAGCTTGTTCTGTATTGTTTTGAGAGACCTTCAAATCAGCAATAAAGTCCTGAGTCTGAGCTAAGCGATATTTGGCGCTACTTTCAGTAAGCAAAAACTCGGCCTGTTTAAACGATGCTTCTGCTTCAGCATAAAGCTTTTTAAGGTAGTATATCCTTCCAATCTCCATTTGGGCGATTCCGATACCTTCTGTAGATGCGGACTTGGTATAGCAGAAACAGGCCTTGTTAAGAGCTTCTATTGCCTCGTCATACTTCTTACGTCTTTCGTAAACAAGAGCCAAATTGAAGTTACAGTTCCCCTGTCCGTGCCAGTTATTTGTGTTTTCGTAATGCTGTGATGCCAATCGGTAATTTTCTTCTGCCTTCTTGTGATTTTTTTCCGCAGAGTAAACGTTTCCCAACAGCTTGAGACAATCCGCTAACCCCTTTTCATCGTCAATTTCTTTGAATATCTCTATTGAATGAGTCGCTGCCTGCTTTGCTTCGGAGGTTTTCGCCAGCCGATAATAGACTTCTCCTGTATCGAAATAGGTTCTTGCCTCCATCAGCTTGTTTTGTTGTTCTTTGTAGATTTCGAGTAACTCTGTGTAAACGGTAAGACTTCTTTTGAAATCTCCATAGCGATACGCAGTGTTGCCCAGAAAGGACAAACTTTTTCTTAACATATTCGGGTCGTTTTCCTTTTTTGCGGCAGATACCGTTTTATCCAAAGTTCTTATACATCCCTGCAAATCGGTCTTTTCATTGGCAATTACGGCCATTAAATATAATATCTCGGCCTTTTTCAGGTCATGTTCGCTCGCTGTTTTCAGGCCATATTCGCAGTAATCCTGGGCGGTTTTAATGTTCTCGAGTTTGGATAATTGTATTGAGGCCAGCATAAAACAGTAGGATACGGTTTCCGTTGGAGGCATTTGGCCTAATTCAGCGTAAACATCCTCGCAGGGCATCTGTAGATATTTATAAATCTTTTGCATGTCTGGGATGAAGTCTATATATCCATCTGCAAATAAATAGACAGAAAACAAAATTGAAAATATAACAGGTCCCAAGAATAATTTTCGGGTTATTCTCATAGTATTTCGTTTCCTGTCTAAGGTTTGCGGTCTCAAGTCTAACCTTTCCCCCCGCTTTTCTTAAACGCGCTCTTTTAAATTCATCGTTCGCAAGAAATACGAAATCATTCCACAAAGGCGGCAAAAGTGTTTACTTTAGCTCTATCTGTGCGTACCTGAGGTCTGTACCTTCCATGCAACGAATGTTGTCGGGTGTCATCTTTATGACCACGTATTGGGGCGCGGCCGGGTCGGGTACATAGTCTTTAAGCGCAGGTACCGCGTTATAGAGCCAAAGCTTCTCCGAATTGTCGGTGCTGATTGTACAAGGCCCGGCGATACGAACGTGTTTGCCTTGAGGGTCGCAGAAGCAATATTCCGCGTAGGGCACTTTTCGAAGCTGAGCAATTTTGCCGGAAGATTCACCTGTAGCACACCATAACTCGCTTTGGTTCCATGCCCAGCCGCTCATTGGTCTAGCACCTACATTGGCACCGTCGCTTGTGGCCAGTATTCCCCAGCAGAGTTCCTTCATGAATTTCTTTACATCTTCAAGGTTCATTTAAGTTCTCCAATTCATATATCCTACCAATTATGCAATTCAACACAAAAACACGCGATGATTCCTCCCGGTGTGTGCGATGATTATACAATAATTTATCTTGACAACAAACGTTATTACTGGCATAATAATGCGATAAGTGGAGACCGGTACGAGGGGGCAATTCCGGCCAAAGGAGAAGATGATGGGAAAAGAAAAACCTCTAATATTGATTTCAATTTATATGGTGATTGTGCTTTTAGGTTCTGGTTCTTCAGTAGCGGGCACGTGGACCACAATTATGACGCCTGACGGAGATCGACCAGAGATATACGATATAGACGGGAGCAATCTTGTTGGCAACTACTTGGGATATTAATGATTACAGGCTAGGCTTTTTCTATAACACTACGAGTGGGTCTTGGACCACCAGACTCAGTCCACTATCGGGGTGTCAGACATTTCTTTGTGGCATCGACGGGAACAATATTGTTGGTTACTACGAGGGCGGAGTTGAGACTAGTTTTCTCTATAACATGACGAGTGAGACTTGGACTCACTTTGACTTTCCATGGGCGGATAGTATAGAGATGCATGGTATCGACGGAAGCAATATTGTAGGCAGTTACGTTGATAGCTCGAATCATAGGCACGGCTTTTTCTATGAAATGACGAGTGAAGTTTGGTGGGACCTCGATTTTCCAGGAGCGGCAAGCACAATAATGTATGGCATCGATGAGAACAATATTGTTGGTTATTATTACCCTACCGAATATAGTGGCGCGGTCGGCTGTTTCTATGACATGACATCTGACACTTGGACTACGCTCGAGATGCCAGGGGCAAGCAATACATATATACATGGCATCGATGGAAATAATATTGTTGGCTCCTATTGGGTTGGTATTGAAGTGCACGGCTTTCTCTATGATGGTACAAATTGGACGCATCTCGACTTTCCGGCGTATGGCGTCGATGGCAGTACTATTGTGGGTTCCAATGTTATTTATATCATTCCCGAACCCATCACGCTCTTATTATTCGCACTCGGCGGCCTCACCTTGCGAAAGAGAAATTAAATAATCCATCGCAAAAAAGGATAAACTCATTTAAAGTTAGTTGTGGCGAACTGGCCATGGTAGAGGCGGGCAGCCCTATCGTATGCCTTTGCGGCTTCTATTTCGGTGGGGTATGTGCCGAGATAGATTTTTCGGCCAAGGGCCTGTATGCGGACGGTGTAACGAGAGCTTTTTTTGTCGCGGCTGACGCCTCGGTATTTCGAGGTGGCGTTTTTGCGTTTTTTGTGCGGGACGTTGAAGGTGTTCTGGGCGGGGGTGGCGAGGCGGAGGTTGAAGCGGCGATTGTCGACGGGTTTGCGATTGCGATGGTCGACGAAGAGGTGCGAGGGGGCGTTCATAATGAGGCGGTGCATCGAGATTTGCTTTCTGACGTTTCGGCCTGGGGCGTGGGTGGCGGCGTAATGGCGGGCCTTGGCGGAAGAGGTGAGGAACCATTTATACTGGATGAGCCATTTGTAGTCTTCGGGATCGACGAGAGCAAAGCGGTTCTTCGTGAGGGGGATGAGCCGATATGAGCGGCCGAATACGAGGCGGCGAAACAGGGCGAGAAGCGGGTAACAGTTTTTCTCCAGAAACGAACGAGTTTTAAAGATGAAATCCGACATTTGAACCTCCTATAAAATAAACTCTAAATTCTAAATCCTAATTTCTAAACAAATTCAAAATTCCAATTTTCAAATCCGCCCCGCCTTCGGCGGAAACTTCTCAATAAATTGAGGGGCTAAATTTCTTTGAGGAGGCAAAAGCATAGTAGTCCCTCTACCCCATGGCGCGAACTTGCGCGTTTGTGTCGAAAAATCGTGTTTTGGGGCACCCCTGAAAAGCACTTAAGTAGTTATGTAGCAAGGAATAAAAAAAAATTTAAAAAGCTGGGTTTTGGGTTAAAAGCGCTTGCGCGCTTGCGCTAAACAAATGTTTAAAACAAATGTTTTAAACATTTGTATGAATCTGCGAATTTTTTTATTATTTTTTTTCGTCCCTGATTGCGGGCCCCCGCTAACAGCCCCCGACAAAGGCAATCGAGGGCAGGCATGCGGGTATCTGCGCTATACTTCGAGGATTTTCGCTTCGACTTGCGCACTTGCGCCGAACAAATGTTAAAAATATTTGTATGACTTTGCTTATTTTAACATGTTTTAACCCTGCGCGGGCATAGCAAGGGATTGCAGGTTGTTGAGTTTTCTTAAGGCACTGTAACCGCTGAAAATGCAGACGAAGGCGAAGACGTGGAAGGCGAAGCTAAGCCAATCAGCAAAGAGAAGGAAAATCAGGCCATCCAAAACATATAAGACCATTCCGACAATAAAGGCCCAACCGTGTTTTCTGCCGGCGAACCAGCCGAATAATACATAGACGCCGGCGAAAAGCAGGTTAAGAATAACAGCGATGGCGTGGATGGGGATAGTAATTTGCGGATTCTCCTGTGTTATGCCGAGGGCAATGCCGTCGACGATTTGTGTGATTCCCAGGCCGATGACGAATGTAAAGCTGCTTCGGGCGAGATGAAGAACTGAATTTATCAAAGAAAGGCCCGCAATCCAGTAGAACCACCTGGCACCGTTTTCAAATGTTCTTTTCAGTTTATCGAGGTCAGGTTTTGGGGGTTCGGGTGGCGGTACGAGCAGGCCCTCTTTCGTTTGCTGCATACGTCCTCCTTTTTTAAAGAAAGATTCATTTATAACCTTATCGCTATTGTAATCAAACCCAATCTTTCCGCAACAAAAGAACCTTCTTCAAATCCGTGATAATTTTGATTTTAGCCAAGCGGTTTGTAGAATTTTTCGGGTCGTGGGCCGAGGGTGTTTGTGAGGGCGCCGAGGGCGGTGATTTTGCATTCGATTTTATCGTGAGCTTCGAGGAATTGGCCAGTAGCTACAGCCACACCAGCGGGGGTGCCGGTTAAAATAATATCGCCCGGCTGGAGGGTCATAATGAAACTCAAAAACGAAACGATATCAGCCACCTTATAAATCATATCCGAAGAATTGGCCTTCTGTCGGGTGCGTCCATTAACTTTGAGCTCAAGTTCGAGATTCTGGACGTCCGCGATTTCGTCGGCGGTTACAAGGTACGGCCCCATGGGGCAAAAGCCATCGGCCCACTTGCCCGCTAACCAGTCGTAAAACTCATCCCACGGGCGCTGTTGGCGATTGGTTTTGAACGTTACGGAACGTGCTGAGACATCATTGGCGATAGTATAGCCCGCGACGCAGCCGAGCGCGTCAACCGGCGTGATGCATTTAGTTATTTTGCCGATAACGACGGCCAATTCGATTTCATAATCGATTTGCTCGCTATAGGCGGGCCAGGCAATTTGGTCATCAGGGCCGATGATGGTTGTGGCCGGCTTGATGAAGGGACGAGGGACGGTTGTTTGTCTTGCGGCATCCGACAGGCCTAATTTGAACCCGCGTTTGACGTGCGCTTCTTTTATATGTTCGCCGTAGTTGCCCGCAAGTGCCAGCAGCTTTCCCGGCCGGGGTATCGGCGCAAGCAATTTAACGTCTTCGACTGGCGTAACAATATCGGCAGATTTCGCGATATCGCCAATCATCGACAGGCAGTCATTGCCTCTTTGCAGGATTTCTAAAATACTTTTCGGTGAATTCGGCCCCGCCCAGTTGGCAGGGATATCGATTATGCCCGCATCGTTAAGAATCCCAATCGATTCCGCACTGTTTCTTTTATACCTGCATAATTTCATTGGATTATCCTTTAATATCAAACCATTTGGTTAGACGATATATTATCAGAACCGGTCTTGTTTGGCAGGGGTAAAAACGGCGGAGTTTGCCCTTGGCAAAGCAGGATTGATGTGCGATAATCTCGTTTTGCAAGTCGCCATTACTTTGCAGGGACGGTTAAAATGGGATTGCAGGACATATTTTCACGAATGGGTAACTGGTTTCGGAATCGGCCAAAGCCGGCGCACGGAGATTATGAGTCGCCTCAGCTAAACGGGGATGGATTAATGAGGGAGGAAACCCCAACAGAATCCGGCAGCGAAGCGCCTATAAAAGCAGTAGCGGTGCGGGGCAAAAACGAATCATTAGAGAAGCTGCAGGCGGGCTTTGACAGTCTCATTGACGAATTAGGCTCAATAAACGAGCATCTTGCCAAGCAGGCGACGAGACACGAGGAATTAATAAGGCGAATAGACCGGCTGCCGGAGATACTGGAAAATTTCCCGGCGATGGTCAAAGACCAGAAGCAGCTCACCGAAAGCCTGATTGAACAATTAAAATCGAATCTTGCCAAAGACGGGCAGGTGGTAGCGACTCTCGAAAAAATTCCCACCGAAGCGGCCAAGCAAACCGACAAACTGGTCAGCATCGAGCACCAGCTCGCGGCCTCAGCAGGCGTGGACGTGCAGATGACGGAGACCTTTAATAAATTCAACCAATCGCTTGAGAAGCTGAACCGCAATACGGAGGACCACAGCGACGGGATTGCGAGGATGAGCAAGACATTCGCGGCAAGCGACAGGTACCTGAAATTCGTAATGTCGCGGCAGTCGAGGCAGTTTATGTGGATATTTTTCACCGCTATCGGGGTGTGCGTGGCGGTGATACTGATTCTGTTCGGGGTGATTCTTTATTTAGCGAGATAATCACAGCGAATATTCATCGGGAATTCGAATCCTGCAAAATGAAAATACGGGCGCTGTAATATTAGCGCCCGTACGACGTGCGATAAAGCTGCTTCAAAGACCCGATTAAAACCGGATTTATTCCATCGCGTTCGGGTCGGGAGTTTTTTCTGCGGCGATATCAGATACGCTAACATCATCGATAAAGAAGCTAATATCCGCAGCTGGGCCTTCGAAGTAAATATCGAGGACGGTCAGTTCGCCGGTCGAATTGAGGGTGAAATCGCCTTTAAGCTCTATCCATTCGATATTGGAGCCGACATCGCTGGCGACATTTATATACTGGGTGCCTGCGTCATCGGTCTGCTCGACGGAGACTGTAACGGTTTCGCTGTCGGCGTTTTCGATACGGACCCAGCCGGAAATCTGATAAGTTTTTCCGCTCTGCATTTTGCCGAGCATCGACTGCTTGATTCCCTGCCAGGTTTCGGTTCTTCCGGATGCCTTTGCGCAGAAGGCGCCCTCGTGGACGGGGGAGGTAACGGATTCGATGGTGCAGCTTCGGCCTTCCCAGCCGGTGGTGCCATCCTCGAAGCCGGGATTTTCAACCAGATTTGTGCCGGCGTAAGCGGCGACAGAAAGTAATAAAGTTAGAAGCAGACATGAGCAACCATATTTCAGAGCCATTTTATTCTCCTCTCAAAAAAAGAGTTCCGTTTATACAGGTCCGACGGGCCAATCCCATCCAAAGCAAAAATTGTAACGATTTCGATGAAAATGTCAAGAGGGAAGGAAGCGCAGAGCAGGCAAAGGCGGATACATAAAAAAACAAGCCCACGGGCCTGTCCCGTGGGCTGGGAAGGCACTAAACGATTAATCGAAGGGCAGTTTTACGCCGCCTTCGCGAGTTCTTTCGACCTCGCTTTGCCGACCTTTGAGTTTTTTGGGTTTGGCAGGTTTCATCCGGCAGACAAGGCCCTTCGATAATTTCGCCGCGTCGCCCGAAACGACTTTCGCATAGGACATCGCCGGCGCGACCTTTTCGATTTTTACGGTGGCGACAAGAGTTTCGGTCGAGCCGAGCGATTCTTTAGTGTCGGCATCGATGATTTCCCCGCCCATTGCGTAAACGTCGAGAAGCGTGCCGACAGCGAGGCGGTCGCCGCCCTGGTCGATGATGATTGTTCCGTCGGGCTGAACGGCGGCGATGCGCGGCGGGTATAGTTTATCGCTTAGCGTATTGACGACTTTATTTGCGAGTTCGGCGATGAGATTATCGGCAAGCTCGCGGTAGTCGAGGTCGGAGGGTTCCCAGTCTTCGACAAGCTTTTTGACTTCGTCGGTTTCGAGACGGATGCGGACGGAATCGGAGAGCTTGACCTGTCTCGAAGGGGCGACGACGAGGCGATAATCGAGGCCTATATCGGCTTCGAATTCCCTGAAGGTAACATTGGCGATTGCCCCGGTTGCGGTTTGCTTGATTCGAAGGCCCGCTTCGGCAACCGTTCCGACAAGGAGATAATCTGCGCCGAGGACCTCGCCGATTCTGGCCTGCTCTTCGAGCGAGGTCGAATGGAAGGTGAGTATTTTCTGCTCGTGGAGGTATTCGGCGATATGCGCCCTGTCGAGGACGGCAAATTTATTGGTCTGGGTGAGTGCGGTGGTGAGGTCTTGAGCGAGCATATCGGCGAACTGCTCTGCGGGGATGACAAGGTCGCCGAAGGTGTATGCTTCGACAGTTGTCCTCAAGGGCATTACGGCAATTCTTAGACGTGCGGATTTATCGACAGGCTCGTGG
>CAYLYB010000080.1:0-12983 GCA_964387605.1 uncultured Pirellulales bacterium
CTACCTCGATACGCCGCGGACGTGCATCACAAGACTGTAAACCTTGTCCTGACAGGTGATATACAGGATACTTCTATTTAGTCCACCGAAGGTAACGTTGGAACAGAACTCCGGCACCTCGAGCATATCCAATCGTTTGCCTGCAAGTGAGATAATCCATATATCGCCAGACCACAGAAGTACAGATTGCCATATTCGTCGATAGTCATGCCATCCGGGTTGTTGGTGGAGGGGGGCTGGCGGGTTTGAAAAATACCGAGCCGGTTCCGAGTGTGCCATCAGGATTGTTGGATAAATCCACCATCGCTTTTTGGTTATGTCATTATTGCTGCTTTCGGCCACGTAGAGCTTCGTGCTGACCGGATATAATAATAGACTCTTGCACGGACTTAAAATAAAATGGGCTATAATAGCTTTCAGGACAACGATATAAGCCGGATACCATAGTGCATAATTTCGGATGTGAGCTTTTAACGGCTCAACTGAGCTGGAGAGAAAGATGCGTGTCCTTATTATTGAAGATGAGACAAGACTGGCTCGCAACATAGCCAAAGCCCTGAAGGAGGCGGCTTCTTTTGCTTCGGACATATCAAACGACGGTGAAGATGGGCAACATATGGCACTAACTAATTCATATGACCTGATTATTCTCGATTTGATGCTGCCAAAAGTGAACGGTCTGGAAATTTTGCAGAACCTCCGGCGTAAGGGACAAACGACCCCTATACTCATACTCACCGCGCGTGACACAATCGACGATATTATGCACGGGCTGGATTTGGGCAGCGATGACTATCTGACCAAACCCTTCGAGACAGGCGAACTTATCGCCCGTTGCAAAGCCCTGGTGCGTCGGGTATACAAATCCCCTAATCCAGTTGTATGTATCGGCGAGTTGTCCTTGAATACATCCAGCCGTGTCGTGACCTTTCGTGATAAACAGATTTACCTGCCCGCTATGGAATACCGGCTTTTGGAGTACCTGGTATTACGTGCAGGCCAGATTGTTACTAAAACCGAAATTACCGAACACCTTTATGATTACAACGCCGAGAATTTCTCCAACGTCGTGGAGGTATATATATCCTCGCTGCGGCGAAGATTCGACCCCGGCCCCGAACATTCGTTGATTCACACTGTTCGTGGGCATGGGTACTATATAGGGGAAAAGCAAAAGTGAAACCTTTGTCACTGAAATTTCGACTGTCACTTCTGGTTTCCCTGCTGCTTTTAGCGACAATTGCCACTATATCCATCGTGGCTTATATCGAGGTGGAAGAAATCCTGCTGAAAAATATTGACTCCCGGCTTAAGACAATAGCCGGGGAAATTACGGCCAAACTCGACGAACCGCTGAGCCGCGAAGCCCGTCAGGCCGAATTCCTTTCGATTACAGCTTATGCCGGTGGACGAAAATCTGCAATATATCGAATCTGGATGGATGGGAGCAAAGATACGTTATTTGTCAGTGGTTCAGTTGCCGATGCAAATACGCAACTGCTTGTCAACCTGACGCCCGATAGTCAGCCCGAAGTCGGTGAATTAACGTATTTCAATCTTGACCTGAATAAATATCCATACCGGGCAGTCTGGACGCGTCATCCTTTGGAGCAGGGAGTCGCGAATATATTAGTGGCTCATTCCAGCCGGGACGCTTACCACGAGATAAACGAATTTCTCAAGCTTATTTTAATTCTTGGAGTGAGTATGGTTCTGGGCACATTTCTGCTCCTGCCTTCGATAATCGCCCTGGGAATGCGCCCTATTGAGTGGGTTGCCGGACGAATGCGGCGGATAAAACCCAGGGAGCTCGGCCAGGAAAGTTTGTATAATCCAAAGGTTCCGAGTGAGTTGAGACCCTTTGTGGAGGCGTTAAGTGAAATGCTGGCCCGGCTGGACAAGGCCATGCAGCAGCAAAAGAGATTCACTGCCTATGCCTCCCACGAACTCCGCACGCCACTTGCCCTGATAAAGAGCACGATTCAGACTTCAAGAATGCGGGATAGAAATATCGCGGAGTATAAACAGGCCATGGATGAGGTTCTCAAAGACATCGAACGCATGGAAAAACTGACTACACAGATGCTTTCACTGGCGCGAATGGATGAAACCGACGTTTTACCGAATCCGTCGAAAGTGCCGCTTGACGTATTGCTGCGTAATCTCGTGGAGACTTATGATTTTCGGGTATCTCCAAAAGGCGGCAGAGTAGTCTGCGAAGAATTCCATTCTGTTTGGGTATGGGGTAATGAAGGAGAACTGACTCAGCTTTTCAACAATCTTTTAGATAATGCCGTCCAATATGGTCCGCCCAATGGAACGGTTCAGATAACCCTGCAAGACAGGTCTGATGGTTATGTTACGGTCTGTATCCACAACGAAGGGGACCATATCCCGCCCCAGGCCCTGCCTCATCTGTTTGACCGCTTCTATCGGGTAGATTCCTCACGCTCTGCTGCCACCGGAGGAACGGGCCTGGGGCTGGCAATCGCCAGAGAAATCTCACGCCGGCACGGAGGAGATATAGAAATCACCTCAAATCCCGCTGCGGGAACATCGGTTTTCGTGCGCCTGCCAAAACTGTAGCTCCAGCTAAAATATTTTATTTTTTATGGGTTCTTCAGGTTCGCTTAAGGTTCAGGGAATATACTCTTGGGATGTTTAAATCCAAGCATATGGATGCAGCTGCCGTGGAAACCCGGACTTGGTGTAGCTATATTGTCTTATTGGTCAACTAAAAAAGACGGGAACAATCAAATACCGCAGAATCATTCGCTTTGCTTTATAAAGGCGGGCAGTTTTGATGTTCGAAGAAAACAAGGCGCTTGAGGTAAACGTTAACGCAGGTAAGGCCGTCCGATGGGCGGATTTCCTCCTTTTATCGACGGCATTTCTTCTTATGTTCTGGGGGCTTGGCGGTCGTAGTTTATGGGGCTCGGAGGGCCGATGGGCGGAAGTTGTCCGGGAAATGCTCCTGACTAAGGATTTTTTTCACCCAACAATCGGCGGCGAACCTTATTTTGACAAACCTTTATTGACCTATTGGTTAATCGCCGCGATATCAGCAGTAACCGGAACACTCAACGAATGGGTCGTAAGGGCTCCCAGCGCCATTGCCGGAGTTATCGCTGTCTGGGCAACGGTGCTTCTGGGAAGGCGTCTGTGGTCCAGCCGGGTCGGCAGCATTGCGGGCTGGCTTTTGCTGACCAGTTATGGAGTCCTTTTCTGGTCGAGGACCGCCGCTGCCGATACTGAAAATCTCGCCGCCATAACACTGTGCATCCTGTGGTATTGGTCTCGTCGGGACCGACCCAACTTTACAACATTTATGGTCTTCTATTTAATCGCTTTTCTCGGCGCCCTGACCAAAGGCCTTCCGGCTGTCGTCATCCCAATCGTCGCAATCCTGCCGGATTTGGTAATGGAAAATCGCTGGAAAAACTTATTTCGACCATCCCATTTCCTGGCGCTGGCGGCGGGAATCGCAATATATCTGGCTCCGTTTATTTATGCCTCTTCACACCACCCGCAGGGCTATAATTCCAGCGGGCTGGCATTGGTCTTCCAGGAGAATATTTTGCGGTTTTTCAGACCTATTGACCACAAGGGACCCGTCTATACCTATCTTTACGCCGTCCCTATGCTCATACTGCCCTGGGCGCCGCTTTTCATAGCAGGCCTTACCGGTCTCATACAGGCGTGGAAGAATATCGACAAAAAAACCCGGTGGCTGATTATCGCGATTGCCCTGATATTCCTGTTTTTTACTTTATCGGGTTCCAGACGCGACTATTACATTCTGCCCATAACTCCGTTATGCGCGCTGTTAATAGCGGTTTTCCTGGTTCACGAGTCTGACGACCGAATAAGTGCGGCTCGTATGTGGGGGATAGGCATCCAGAGATACGTTTGTATAACCGTTATTTTGCTCGAGATTGCCCTTCCTTTTGTATTGTTAATCCTTAAACTGCGGGAAGGTTTCGAGTTTTTTGTGAATCTGAGTTTATCCGGAATCGTTCTTGGAGCGATAGCGTTTGCCGTTTGGCTGATTGCCCAAAAAACCGGTTTTGCAAAATACTCATTCGCAACAAATCAGACTCGTCAGGTGCCGGGGCTTATTGCCGTTACCGTGATTGTTTTCGGTGGGTTTTTCTGCTGGCAGCAAAATCTTATAGATAGCTTCCGCACGGGGCGACCCTTTATAATGAAAGTCAGGTCCCAAACGAGCAGTTTGCCTGCCTCCGGCATTGGTTTTTTCCCAAAGACCGACGCCAAGTTTTGTTACTATCTTGGCAAAACAGGGCCGATTCAAACCATCAATAGCCCCGAGGACTGGCAACGGTTCTCAAAAGACAACCACCCCAGAATTCTCATCACCAGGCGAAAATACCTGTCTTCAATACCCCCGCAATACAATGACTTTACGCACAAAACGCCTGACATAGCCGAGGAAATTACGCCCTGGGACTCGGCGTCATCCAGCAAGGATAAATGGGTGGCATGGTTCATTAACTACAACGCAAGCGGTTCAAATAAAACTCCAGCAAGTAAGGAAAAGACAAAAGATGAGGTCAAGTTTTCTTCCATTTTCCCGACCATCGATAACAGAAGATGACATTTCGAGCGTCGCCGAGGTTTTGCGTTCCGGCTGGATTACAACCGGCCCGAAGGCATCAGAGTTCGAGCAGAAGTTCTGCGAATACGTGGGCTGTGCCGGCGCGGTAGCGTTGTCTTCGGCTACCGCGGGAATGCACATCGGGCTTAAAGCAATGGGGATTGGGCCCGGGGACGAAGTAATAACGCCTTCTATGACATGGGTTTCGACGGTCAATCTTATTGTGCTTGCCGGAGCTACCCCTGTCTTTGCGGATATCGACCGTGACACGCTTATGGTAACAAAAGAAACCATAGAGCCGTGTATTACCTCGCGGACGAAGATGGTTGTTCCCGTCCACTTTGCCGGCGCCGCGGCAGACATACGCCCTATTCGTCAAATGGCGGCAGAGAAGGGATTTCACGTTATGGAGGACGCTGCGCACGCGCTGGGCACATATTACAGAGGTGAGCGCGTCGGCAGGGAAGGAACCGCCGTATTTTCGTTCCATCCCATCAAGAATATCACTACCGGTGAAGGCGGTATGTTCTGTTCGGACGACATACAACTGCTCGAGCGGATTCGGCGATTGAAATTTCACGGCCTTGGCGTGGATGCCTTCGACCGTCAAACGCAGGGAAGGAACCCTCAGGCCGAGGTCCTTGAGCCCGGCTATAAATACAATATGACGGATATATCCGCCGCCCTGGGCATCAGCCAACTGGGGCGTGTTGACCATTTTAACGCCCTCAGAAGCGAATTAGTGGCGAGATACCATGAGAAACTGGCGGATATAGATGAAATCATTCCCCTTGCAAAACCGGCGTATCCAATGAAACACACTCATCATCTTTTCATTGTTCGCCTTGATATCGATAAAGTCGGCTTCAGCCGGGACCATTTTATGCAGGAATTAAAACAGAGAAACATTGGAACGGGTCTTCATTTTCGGGCGGCGCATCTTCAGAAGTATTACGTGGAAACAATGGGTGCTGAACATGGTATGTTACCGAATACCGAGTGGAACTCGGACCGCATATGCTCTCTTCCGCTGTTTCCCGATATGACTTTTGAGGACGTGGATGATGTTGTGGACGCAATTAAAGAAGTTCTAAAGAGTGGAACTTGAATTCAGGAGAATAACAAATGGAATCTTTAATATCGGTTGTCATTCCTGTTTTTAATGAGCAGGAGAACCTCGAAGAGCTTGTTCAGCGATGCCTGAACACCTGTCGAAAGATGAAAAGGCCCTTTGAAATTCTTCTTGTCGATGACGGCAGCAAAGATAACTCCCCGCAAAAGATTATAAATTTCGCGGACGAAAATAATGGCCAGGTAATAGGTGTATTGTTGAACCGCAATTACGGTCAGCACGCCGCGGTAATGGCCGGCTTCGCACAGGCAAGAGGCGATATAATCGTTACGCTCGATGCCGACCTGCAAAACCCGCCTGAAGAAATTCCCCTGCTGGTCGAAAAAATAGACCAGGGTTACGATGTAGTTGGCACCGTCCGGGCGTCGAGGAAGGATAATATTTTTCGCAGGATGGCCTCGCGAATCATCAACAAGGCGGCCCAAAAAGCCACCGGCGTAGTTATGCACGACTACGGGTGTATGCTGCGTGCTTATCGCAAATCCATAGTTAAAGCAATGCTCCAGTGCAATGAGCGGAGCACCTTCATACCCATTTTGGCCAACGGGTTTGCGTCAAGAACAACTGAAATCGAGGTTCAGCACGCCGCCCGCACCGACGGCAGCTCAAAATACAATTTGTGGCGGCTGATTAACCTGCAGTTCGACCTGTTAACGAGCATGACAACGTTTCCATTACGGGTTCTGAGCGTTGTCGGAGGAGTCATCTCAACGGCAGGAATCGGTTTTGGCATACTCCTGCTTATTATGAGGTTCATCTACGGCGCCGAATGGGCCGCCCAGGGCGTCTTTACCTTGTTTGCCGTTCTGTTTGTCTTTGTCGGCGCTCAGTTCGTCGCTATGGGGCTGCTTGGCGAGTATATCGGGCGGATTTATCACGATGTGCGGGCCAGACCCCGTTACTTTGTGCAGCGTATCGTCGGCAGAAAAAACCCGCAGCACGCAATACAAAACAGAGAAAATTCAGAGGTGATGATATGAAATCAGTGGTTTTGGCATATCACAATATCGGTTGTGCCGGAATCGAAGCGCTGTTACGCAACGGCTTCGAGATAAGCGCGGTTTTCACGCATACGGACGACCCGCAGGAAAACACCTGGTTTAATTCCGTCGCGGAACTTGCCGCGTCGAAGGCAATCCCGGTATTTGCGCCGGAGGACATCAACCATCCATTATGGGTAAATAAAATTAAGGCCCTCTCGCCGGATATTATTTTTTCCTTCTATTACAGGAAAATGATAAAGCAGCCCATACTGGATATACCACCAGCCGGCTGCCTTAATCTGCACGGCTCTTTGCTGCCGAAGTATAGGGGGCGATGTCCGGTTAACTGGGTGCTTGTCAACGGCGAGAAGGAAACGGGCGTTACATTGCATTATATGACACCCAGCCCGGATGACGGCGATATTGTCTGCCGGAAAGCGATAACAATAGACGAAAATGATACGGCCAGGTCCCTTAGCGATAAGACCGTCACAGCCGCTTCGGACATGCTTGACGAGATACTTCCCAAAATCAAAGCCAAAACCGCGCCGCGAAAACCGCAGGACCACTCGCAATCCAGTTATTACGGCGGGCGCCGGCCTGCCGACGGCGAAATCGACTGGGCCGCAAACGCAGCTAAAATCCGCAACCTAGTCCGGGCTGTAACCCGACCATATCCCGGAGCTTTCAGTTATATATCTGACACAAAATGTTTTTTCTGGGCGGTTTCAAGGGCTTCGGGTTGTGGTGAAAATGCGACTCCGGGCACGGTTATTTCGACCGACCCCCTCGTAATTTCGTGCGGAGACGGGGCCGTGCAGATAGATTTCGGCCAGGTCGAGGGCGGTGTTTATGTCGGCGGCGCCCAGCTGGCCCGCGAACTCAACCTTGTGGAAGGTATGAAATTTGGTATGAGCTCGAGCAGGCGCATCCGAAGCACACAGAAAAAGAGCGTGCTGATTCTGGGCGTTAACGGCTTCATCGGCAACGCCCTCAGCGAACGGCTGCTGAAAAGCGGAAAATACGAAGTCCACGGTATGGACCTGCGCTCGAATTACATTCAACATCTTATGGACAAACCCGGTTTTAATTTCGAGGAAGGCGATATCTCCATACACGGCGAATGGGTCGAATATCACATCAAAAAATGCGACGTTGTTGTGCCTCTCGTTGCCATCGCCACCCCAATCGAATACACGCGGAACCCTCTGCGGGTCTTCGAGCTTGATTTCGAAGAAAATCTGAGGATTGTCCGCTACTGCGCAAAGTATCAGAAACGGCTCATCTTCCCTTCCACTTCCGAAGTGTATGGAATGTGTGATGAAGAGGAGTTCAATGAAGATACTTCAAAGCTGATACTGGGGCCGATACGAATGCAGCGATGGATATATTCATGCTGTAAACAATTGCTCGACCGGGTGATTTGGGCCTATGGGCAAAAAGAAGGACTCGGGTTTACACTGTTTCGGCCTTTCAACTGGGTTGGTCCCAAGCTCGACAGTCTGACCTCGGCACGCATCGGCAGCTCACGCGTTATAACCCAATTGATTCTTAATCTTGTCGAAGGCACCCCAATTCTGCTGATAGACGGCGGAAACCAGAAACGTTGTTTCACGGACGTATCGGATGGAATAGAGGCCCTTTACCGAATAATCGAAAACAAAAACGGGGTCTGTGACGGAAAGATAATCAACATTGGAAATCCCCAGAATAATATAAGCATCAAGGGGCTTGCGGAGCTTTTACTGGGAAAATTCGAACGGCATTCGTTGAGGCCTCATTTTCCGCCTTTCGCGGGTTTCCGCTTAATCGAAAGCAGCTCTTATTACGGAACGGGCTATCAGGACGTGCAGTTCAGAAAACCAAGCATTCGTAACGCCAAAAAACTGCTCGACTGGGAACCTTTGGTAGAATTAGAAACTTCCGTTGAGAATACGCTCGAATTCTTCCTTCAGGAGTATATGAATTCACTAAAGACACTCGAAGATTCGAAACCCGGGAGACTCCCTGCTCAGAAAATCGTTTCCATCTCTCGGCCCGGCAGGAAGAAGGCGACGGAGCTTAAAGGACATGAAAATAGGTCTTAGGGTCGATGTCGATACGTTCAGGGGAACAAAATTAGGCGTGCCAAATCTGTGCGGGCTTCTCGCCGAGCATTCGATAAAGGCGTCGTTTTTCTTCTCGGTCGGACCGGATAATATGGGCCGGAATCTTTGGCGATTGCTGAGGCCCGCCTTCCTGCTGAAAATGCTCAGAACAAAGGCGGCGAACCTGTATGGCTGGGACATAATCTTCAAAGGAACCTTCTGGCCCGGTCCTGTCATCGGCAAAAAACTGCCCCTCGTAATAAAAGACGCCTCCGACGCAGGCCACGAGGTCGGTCTGCATGCCTGGGACCATCATTATTGGCAGGCACATATTGACGTGATGAATAAAGAGCAGATATATCGTTCGATACAAAAAGGAATCGACCGGTTGACTCAAATCATTGGAAAACCGCCGGTTTGTTCGGCTGTGCCCGGGTGGAAATGCAACGACCTCGTTATGATGGTTAAGAATGATTTTGCCTTTAAGTATAATAGTGATTGCCGCGGGCAAAGCGTATTTTATCCCGTAGCCCAGGGCCAAACACTATCCCAGCCGCAGATTCCCGTTACCCTGCCTACCTATGATGAAGTGGTCGGAAATAACGGCATAACCAAAGAGAATTACAATGAGTATCTGCTTACGCTGCTGCGTCCCGGCCGACTTAATGTTTTGACGATTCACGCCGAGGTAGAAGGCATCGTCTGCCTTAATATGTTCAACAGCTTCCTGAAATCCGCACAGCAGCAGGGCGGCTTGTTTGTTCCTCTGGGGAACCTGCTCGACGATAACGACAAGATTGACTTTGGGACAATCGCAGCACGTGAAATACCCGGACGTCAGGGCTGGGTGGCCTGTCAGGAAAACAGTGAAAATTAAGGCGCAAGGATGCTTATGACGGAAGCTGAAATTATACCGGCTCGTTTCTTTGATAAAGTTATCGATTCGAAATTCATATCGTTATGGATATTTTTGTTTGGTCTGGCCGTGTTTGCTCCCGGCTACAGGCCTGAGTTTATATCCCTGCAAACCCGATTTGCCCTCTTTGCCAGGGAAATGCTACGCAACGGAATCAGTTTTTTCCCGACAACATATCAATCGCCGTATCCGGACTACACCGCTGCTTCGACGATTCTCGTGTATCTGGTTTCTCTGATACCTGCCGGGGTAACGCCTTTCACGCTCATATTCCCTACCGCCGTCGCTTCGGCCCTTATACTCGTCTTTATATACAAAACTGCCGCTGTTCAAAATAAAATCTGGGGTGTTTTCGCCGTTTTGCTGGCGCTTCTAACATATGATTTCCTTGATAAATCGCGTAGCATCTTTATCGACCAATACACCAGTCTGATGACCATAATGTGTTTTTACGTCGTGCACTCCTCCGCCGTACTGGGCAAAAAGAGGCGACTATTCCTTGTCCCCCTTTTTTGGCTGGCTGGATTCGTTTTCCGGGGGCCGATTGGTCTGATTATTCCCGCCTCCGTAATCGGAGGATACTTCCTGTGGCGAGGCGATTATAAAAAAGTCGCAATAACAGCTTTGTCGTTTTTGGTCCTTTTGGCGCTTTGTATCGGTGCATTACTATGGGCGGCATATCTTCAGGGCGGCAATTCCTTTGTTCAGGAGGTAATACATTCGCAGTGGGCGGGACGCATCGTCGATAAACGAATACACAGTATCTTTTACTATTGGCTTCAGGGTTTTACCCATTACAGCATAACCTATCCAATGGCTTTATTTGTTCTGATTTATAAATTCAGGGACATCATCAAAAAGAAGGATGACAACAGCCGGCTGCTCGGTTATTTAGCCATTTGGATTATTATTGTATTAGCCGGGCTGTCGATACTGCCTTCGAAGCATATGTATTATACCTTGCCGGTTGTTCCCGCGCTCTCTCTCATCGCGGCTTATTTGTTTACCGACGATTCTTCAAAAGGCAAATTGCTGGAAGTCAGAAAACTGGTTCTGGGTTTCTGCCTTATCCTGCCGATAATTGCGCTTTGTGCCGGGCTTGCTTTCATCGCGTTTTCGACGTATCGGGCATATCAATGGCATGGATTCTATGCCGTCACGCTTGTCATCCTGGGTTGTATGGCCTTTGCGGCAAGGCGGGCGGAAAAGAAACTGATTCATCATCCCCACAGAAACCTTATGGTATTGACAATTGCCGCTGCAACCTTAATAACACTGCACACTGGTATTATTGCCCCCTTTGGGTATGAACTCGAAAGAACCGGGCCGTTTATTGAAAAAACAATCTCGCTGGCAGAAGAACACAGCTTAAAAATCGCTTTTTTTAAGATAAACCGTGACGGCGAGGCAATCAAGTTTATGGCTAATTTGAAAAAACCCCTGTCGCCGGAATTCGTGTCGGATGCCGCAAACCTTTCAAATGACCCGGATGGAACGTGCTATATTGCGACGCAAAAAGATTTCGAGCGGCTGCCCGATGCTGTCTCCCGGCAAATGCACGTGCTTTCTTACGGGTCTATAGGGCATAAAAAATGTGTGGCGTTTGTTTGCTCTAAACAGCGGAGTATTAGCAGATGAAAAAAGCATATTTCGGTTTGGTTTTGCTGTTTCTGTTTCTTTATGTCGCGCCTCTCGGCGTGCGCCCGATGATAATACCGGATGAAACACGTTACGCCGAAATACCTCGTGAAATGCTCGCTTCCGGCGATTGGGTCGTCCCAACGCTTGACGGATTAAGATACTTTGAAAAGCCGGCTCTCGCCTACTGGCTCGATGCAATATCAATATCCCTGTTCGGGCAAAACACCTTCGCCGTAAGGCTGCCGTCGGCTTTGGCCGTTGGAATATCGGCAATTCTCATTTTCATGATTGTCCGCAGATTCGGCGATGGGGATTCCGTTGGATTACTCACCGCCGCGGCTTTTCTGACTTGCTTCGAAGTCTTCGTAATAGGAACATCCTGCATTTTGGACAGCGTCTTTTCAATGTTTGCAACAGCAACCTTTGTGTTTTTCTTTTTTGCCTGGCGGGAAAGCGATTCCAACCGCAAAAAAAACGTATTCCTTGTCCTGGCGGGCGTCTCCTGCGGACTGGCATTTCTTGCGAAAGGTTTTATCGCTTTTGTCCTGCCGACAATCGTGATTGTCCCTTTCCTGCTCTGGGAACGACAATGGAAAGAATTACTGAGAATCTGGTGGGTCCCTCTTGCCGCAGCGGTATTGGTTGCTCTGCCCTGGTGCCTGGCCATACACTTGCGAGAAAACGACTTCTGGCATTATTTTTTCTGGCTCGAACATGTCCAGCGGTTCATTAGCCCAAAGGGCGGACAGCATCCGGGCCCCCTTTGGTATTTCATCCCTGTAATACTGGGAGGGGCTTTGCCCTGGAGCAGCTGGCTGCCCAAAGTGTTCTCCGGCCTGAAAAGTGTTCAATCCAAAGAGTCATTCGTCCGGTTTTTGGTCTGCTGGTTTCTTTTTCCATTCTTATTCTTCTCTGCCAGCAGGGGCAAACTTGCCACTTATATACTCCCGTGCTTTCCACCGTTGATTATAATTATCATAATGGGATTTCGGAGGTGGTATATTTCCTCAGGCAAAGAAAAGTCGTTTACCGCGAGTTTATATGTGTCCTCGCTCATCCCGGTCATCATTGCGGCCGGTCTGGCTCTTATACAGACAACCTCTTTTGTGCCTCTTAAAATCTATAGCCCCGGGGAAACCTGGAAATGGATATTCCTGATAGTCGCCCTTGTGATTTATACAGCTTTCCTGCTCCTGGCGGGGCGGGAAACTGCCATCAACAAAAGATTTGTTTACTGCTGCCTTGCTCCCGTCGCTGTTATGTTCTGTGCTCACTTTATTATGCCTGACCGGTTCAAAAACGGTAAAATGCCGGGTGATTTTCTGTTACAAAACTCATCTCGAATCCAGTCCGATACCATTCTCGTTTCCGACAATTATTTGACACCGGCCGTCTGCTGGTTCTATAAGCGTAATGATGTCTATCTGCTGGGCCCCACCGGCGAGTTTACATACGGCTTGAGCTATGAAGATGATAATTATCGCCGCATTGCTCCTGCTGACTTTCAGGATTTCATCGAACGGCATTCCAATGGGAAAAAGGTGGTCCTTATCACCAGGGAAAAACGCTATTATAAAGAATACGAAAAAGAACTGCCGAAACCGTCTTT
>CAYLYB010000081.1:0-12940 GCA_964387605.1 uncultured Pirellulales bacterium
ACGCGGCTTTTACGACTCCAATTCACCTTTTAACCTCACTTTGGCCTGTGTAACTCCGGGCGTGGGTATCTACTATACAACCGATGGTACCGACCCCATTGTAGGCGAAGTAGCTTCACCTACAAGTACTCAATACACCTCGGCGCTGCCTATAACAACCTCGACCGCACTGCGGGCCGCGGCAATAAAGACCGGCTGGAAGCCCTCGCGAATCAGAACGCATACATTCATTTTTGACGCCAACGAAGCCATTAAAGAAATGCCCGCCGTTTTCCTTACCGGCGATGAATACTCCACCTTTTACGAACCCGACGGCGTTATGGCAATCGTCGGTGGTTATTATAGCGGTGAAACATGGACTTCCGGCGGTGACCCTGAAGCTTATAACAATCCTATCGACGGACATTATGCAGGTAAGGCATACGAAAGGCCCGTCTCACTCGAAATCGTCGACCCTCTCGGAAAAGACGTACAGGCAGATTGCGGCATCCGAGTCCACGGAAGCGATTACACACGACCCAGATACACCCGTGGCGATGACTGGTTAACCTGCTGGATTAGCTATTGGCCGAACTGGAACACCAACAAATTCAGCTTCAATCTCTGGTTCCGGGGCGAATATGGCGATTCTCTGCTCAATTATGATTTCTTCCCCTTCGTCCCAGTCGAACGTTATAACAGTATTGTCCTCAGGGCAGGCCATAACGACGCCTGCGCTCCGCTTATAAAGGATGAATGGATAAGGCGCCTGTTCAGGCAGATGGGACACGTGCAATTAACTGGCACTACCGCAAATCTCTACATCAACGGCGAATACAAGGCATATTACAATCCCACCGGCCGGGCCGACGAAGAATTCTACCAGAACTGGTACGACACCGATAACAACTTCGATGTCATCAGCCAGGCGGCTTCGGATATCAGGGACGGCGACTGGAACGCGTGGAATAACCTTATGAGCTACATCGACTCCCACGACCTCTCCGACCCCGCTCACTATGCCTATGTCGACAGCAAGCTTGATATCCCCGCTTATGTTGACTTCCTCATTCTCGAAATTTACGGCGCTAACTTCGACTGGCCCGGCAACAACTGGGAGGCCTACTGTGAAAAGTCGCCAGAGGGTAAATTCAGATATACAATCTGGGACGCAGAAGGTATCGCCGAAACATGGATTGTCGAAGGCAACTGGAGCATTAGCGCCTTTGAAAGCTTCCCTAACTGGGCGGGAACCCCCGGCCTCAATCATATGACCGACCCCCTCTCTCGAACTTACCGGGCTCTCAAGGCAAATCCCGATTTTGTCCAGTTATTCGAAGACCGTATCCACAGGCACTTCCGAAACGGCGGCGTTCTGACACAGACGAATCTCGAAGAAAAATGGTGGGAAATATTCAACGATATAAACGACGTCCTTGACGAATCATACAATTATCCCGTCAGGTTTGTCGTCGAGCAGTTCATCCCCAACAGGGAAGCCCCGATGCTGGATGTTTTTGAAGGCGAGGGGCTAATCGACCTCGATTTCGGCCCGCCTGTCTTTAATGTAAACAGCTCGTATATGCACGGCGGATACGTCTCTCCGACCGATTCATTCACAATCACCGACCCTACAAGCTCCGGGACTATATATTATTCGACCGATGGCAACGACCCACGCGTTTCTGGTACCGGAGGCGGAGGCGGCACTTCGACTACTCTCGTTTATGAAAATGCCGCCAAAAAAGTCCTCGTCCCAACGAGCAATATCGGCACTACCTGGCGGGGCGGCAGCGAACCATACAATGATTCATCCTGGACAAGCGGCTCAGGAGGCGTCGGATACGAAGATACATCTGGCTATGAACCGTATATTGACATCGATGTTTATGATGATATGTATGGAAACATGGCCTCCTGCTACGTTCGCATACCCTTCACCGTCGATAGCGAAGAACTTTCCGAATACGACACTCTAAAACTAAGGGTTCAATACGATGACGGATACGTAGCTTTCATAAATGGAATGCCAGTCCATCAAATCAACCCGCCGGGAACCCTTGAATGGAACTCCGCGGCAGGCGGCTCTCATGAAGCCGGCGCAACTCCCGATGAATTCGATATTTCAAGCTATATAAGCGCTTTGCAGGCAGGCGACAATATACTCGCCATACACGCCTTGAATACTTCCACAGGCAGTTCTGATTTCCTTATCACAGCCGAACTTGAGGCATCAGGCAGCGGCTCCGGCGGCGGTGATATCTCGCCAAGCGCGATTCAATATACCGGCGCATTTACCATCAACAAGAGCACTCACCTCCAGTCCCGCGTCTATAACGCCGGCCAATGGAGCGCATTAAACGAAGCCGTTTATGCCTTCGCACCAGTTGACGACAGTATCCGTATCACCGAGCTTATGTATAATCCTCTCGATACCAACAATCCCGAAGACCCCAACACCGAATATATCGAGCTTAAAAATATCAGCGGCTCCGCAATTAACCTCAACCTGCTGAACTTCGACAAGGGTGTTGAATACACCTTTGGTGATATCGTCCTCGCCCCCGGCCAGCATATCCTCGTCGTCAGGAATCTTGCTGCTTTTGAGGCCAAATACGGCACTGGCCGAAATATCGCCGGCCAATATACCGGCTCACTCAATAACGGCGGCGAAAGAATACAGCTCGAAGACGGCCTTAAGACCGCGATTCTTGATTTCGACTTCTCAGATAACTGGCGCTATACGACCGACGGCGACGGCTACTCGCTCACTATAATTAATCCAGCCAATCCCGATGTGAATAGCTGGGGCGATAAAGAAAGCTGGCGGCCAAGCGCCTATATAAACGGCTCGCCCGGCTGGGATGATTCAGGCATAATCCCCAATCCCGGTGCCATCGTTATAAACGAATCTTTGACTCACTCCCACGCCGCCGCTTTCGACTGGATTGAGCTGTATAACACGACCTCAAGCCCAATCAATATAGCCGGCTGGTTCCTCAGCGATACCGACAGCAACGTTATGAAATACCAGTTCGCCTCCGGCACTACCATCGGCGGTTACGGCTATCTTGTCGTCACCGAGGACGTCAATTTCGGCTCAGCTGCATCAGACCCCGGAAAACTCATCCCCTTCGCATTGAGCGAAGACGGCGAAACCGTATGTCTCGCCTCCGCCCTCGATGCCAACAGCATTCTTACCGGCTATCGCGAAAGAGAAGACTTCGGCGCCGCTGAAACAGGCGTTTCTTTCGGCAGGTATTACAAGGCAAGCACAGATAATTACAACTTCGTCCCGATGGACCACAATACCCCCGGCTCGGCAAATGCCTATCCGAAACTCGGCCCGATTATCATAACCGAAATCATGTATCACCCTGACTGGCCCGCGGGCGGCTCATATACAAACGACCAGTATGAATTTATCGAGCTTCGAAATACCAGCGGCTCAGAGGTCACCCTCTACGACTATGTTGAAGCTGCACCCTGGAAATTCACCGACGGCATCGACTATACATTCCCCTCACCGCCCGACGAGGTTACTATACCTGCAGGCGGAAGTATTGTGGTAGTCAAGCACCCGACTGCCTTTAGCTGGCTTTATCCAGGCGTCCCGTCGAGCATAATTTACGGGCCTTACGACGGCTGGCTCGATAATAACGGCGAACAGCTCGAGCTTGGCAAACCCGGCGATTTGGACCTGTTCGGTGTTCGTCAGTATATCCGGGTTGAGCGGGTAACATACAGCGACGGCTCACATCCGGGCAGCACGCCCGGCGACGTTGACCTCTGGCCGAGCAATGCCGATGGCCTGGGTGATTCGCTTTTGCGAACAAGTAATACACAATACGGCAACGACCCGAACAACTGGACCGCGGCAACACCGACACCCGGCTCATAACGGACAATATTTTTGATAAGACTCTTGCTTTTTAAGCGCCTGGGACCAGTTCTCAGGCGCTTCTGTATCTGCAACGGACAAAGTTCTCCCTGTTTCGGCCTGTGTACATTGCATTAAATGCATAATTTTGCTATAATAAAGGGTCAATGCAAATGGGGCCTGGATTAAAGGGTGATAATATGCATATCGAAGGGATGAGGTCTAATCTCTTATTGTCTGTGTTAATCGTATTATTGACCGGCTATGCCTGCTTCGGGGCCTGCCCCACAGCAGACCTTGACGGCGATTGCTGGGTTGACCTTAAAGATTTGACTGCGTTTTGTTCATATTGGCTATTGCCTAATGACTGCGAAGGGGAAGTCTGCGCAAATCTCGACGGCAAAAACGACGTTAATTTCCTCGACTATGCTTTATTCGCAAGCCAATGGAAGACCGGCACGAAGGTGGTCATCAATGAGTTTATGGCCTCCAATAACAGCGACAGCGGTATCTCAGACCCCCAGGGCGACTTTGACGACTGGCTCGAGCTTTACAACCTGGGCGACCAGCCAATCAACCTCGCAGGTATGCACTTGAGCGATAAACTCGACGACCCAAACAAATGGCAGATACCTACTGGTTATCCGACTGATACGACAATACCTGCAAATGGTTTTCTCGTAATCTGGGCAGACGAAGAACCCCTCGACGGCCCCCTCCACGCCGATTTCAAGCTCTCCGCAGACGGCGAAGATATCCTTCTCTCCGATGCCAACGGAAACCTCATTGATGGCATATCCTTCGGCCAGCAAACAACTAATATCTCATACGGCCGATATCCCGATGGCACTGAAACATGGCGATTCTTCTCCACTCCTACCCCCGGCGCAGAAAACAACGGAGCTTATATAGACGAGGTGGATGAGGTAGAGTTCAGCCATACACGCGGCTTCTATGATTCGCCCTTTAACGTCACGCTGGCCTGCGCCACGTCCGGCGTTGATATCTACTACACCACCGACGGCAGCGACCCTGTTATCGAAGAGGCGCCTTCGCCAACAGGCACTCAATATACCTCGGCTTTGCCTATTACAACTTCAACCTCGCTGCGGGCCGCTGCAATCAAGACCGGCTGGAAGCCCTCGCGAATCAGAACACATACATATATTTTCGATGCAAGCAATGCTATTAAGGCGATGCCCGCCGTATTCTTGACCGGCGATGAATACTCGTCTTTATTCGAACCCGACGGCATTATGGCAATCGTTGGCGGCTATTATTATCAACCAGACCCCAATAACTCCCCGTGGGACTGGGTATGGACAGACGGCGGAGACCCTGAAGCCTACAACAATCCTATACACAGAGGCATAGAGTTCGAACGTCCCGTCTCATTCGAAATCGTTGACCCTGTTGATAAAGATATACAGGCCGACTGCGGTATCCGAGTTCACGGCAGCGACTACACCCGCCCACGCTACACCCGCGGTGAGGACTGGCTCTGCAACAATAATAAATTCAGCTTTAATCTCTTTTTCCGCAACGACTACGGTGATAACCGATTTGAGTATCCATTCTTCCCATTTACTCCGGAGATTGACCGATACCAAAGCATAGCCCTGCGAGGAGGCCACAATGACATTTGTTCGCCGTTTGTCAAAGACGAATGGACCAGACGGCTGCTCAGGGAAATGGGGCATACCCAGGTTACAGGAACATTTGTTAACCTCTATCTCAACGGCGATTATAAGTATTACTACAACCCAATAGCCCGAGAAGACGAAGAATTTTTCCAGGAATGGTACGGCTCCGATAACGATTTCGACGTCATTACCAACAGCGGTCTCAGGGACGGCGACTGGAACGAATGGAATAATCTTATTAATTATGCAGACAGCCACGACCTTTCCAAAGCTAACAATTATAATTATTTTGCCGGCAAGTTCGACATCGTTACATTCATAGATTATATAATCCTTGAAATTCACTCAGGCAACTTCGATTGGCCCGGCAACAACTGGACTGCTCACCGTGAGAGGTCAGATAACGGTATATTCAGGTTCAGCATCTGGGACGCCGACGGCATTGCTGAATCGTGGGAATTCGACGACTCTAACACTAATTACTGTAAATACTGTTATAAGACGGCCTTCGAGGACTTCCCCACTTGGACGAGTCCTACCGGCCTGAACAATCTGCCCTGGGACGCTACCTCACGAATTTATCGCGCCCTAAGGGTAAATCCCGATTTCAGGCAGCTCTTCGCCGACCGCATCCACAAGCATTATCGTAACGGCGGCCTGCTGACGCCTTCTCATCTCATCGACAAGTGGTGGGAGGTGCAAAATGAGGTGTCAAGCGTCCTTCCATATCAAAGCACATACGTGCCGGACGTGTTCCTGCCGGCGAGAGAACCGTATGTTATGGCGGCCTTCGAAGAAAACAACTTATGGGACCGCAGCTTCAGCGCACCTGTATTCAACGTCAACAGCTCATACAAATACGGCGGATACGTCTCACCCACCGACTCATTCACCATTACCGACCCGTGCAGTTCCGGAACTATCTATTACTCAACAGACGGCAACGACCCCCGCGTTTCCGCCGATGACGCCGGTGGAGCAGTATTGACCGTTCTCGCTTATGAAAATGCCGCCAAGAAAGTGCTGGTCCCGACAAGCGATATCGGCACAACCTGGCGGGGCGGAAGCGAACCATATAACGATTCCGGCTGGACAAGCGGCTCAGGCGGCGTCGGCTATGAGAGAGACACGGGTATTTACTATAACCCCTACATTGATATCGACGTCGAAACCGCTATGTATGGGAATATGGCCTCCTGTTATGTCCGTATCCCATTTACCGTCGATAGCGAAGAGCTTTCCGAATACGACACTCTAAAGCTAAGGGTTCAATACGACGATGGCTATGTTGCATTCATAAACGGCATACCGGTCCATCAAATCAACGCACCAGAAACTTTGCTGTGGAACTCTACTTCCAGCAGTAATCATGAAGCCGGCGCCACACCTGATGAATTCGATATCTCAAGCTACATAAGCACATTACAGGCAGGCAGCAATATCCTCGCCATACACGCTTTGAATGCCACTACAACAAGCTCCGACTTTCTAATTACAGCCGAATTAGAAGCCTCCGGCAGCGGCTCAGGTAATATCTCGCCAAGCGCGATTGAATATACCGGAGCTTTTACAATCAATAAGAGCACTCACCTCAAGTCCCGCGTCTATAACGCAGGCCAATGGAGCGCCCTGAACGATGCCGTTTACGCCTTCGCCCCCGTTGCCGACAGTATCCGTATCACCGAAATCATGTATAATCCCCTCGATACCAACAACCCCGACGACCCCAATACTGAATATGTAGAGCTGACAAATATCGGTGACTCTGTTATCAACCTCAACCTCGTCAAATTCGACAAAGGTATCGATTTCACGTTCGGTCCCTATATTATTCGGCCGGGTCGGCATTTGCTCGTCGTCAAAGACATAAACGCATTCGAGGCCAAATACGGAACAGGCAAACGAATCGCCGGCGAATACGAAGGTTCACTCAATGATGGCGGCGAAAGATTACAGCTCGAAGATGGCCTTAAGACCGCGATTCTCGATTTCGACTTCTCAGATAACTGGCGCTACACAACCGATGGCGACGGCTATTCGCTCACTATAATCAACCCCGCCAATCCCGACGCGAACAGCTGGGGCGATAAAGAAAGCTGGCGACCAAGCGCCTACATAAACGGCTCGCCCGGCTGGGATGATTCAGGAATTATCCCCAATCCCGGGGCGATTGTCATCAGCGAAGCTATGACACATTCTCACGCCGCAAACGCCGACTGGGTTGAGCTTTACAACACGACCTCAAACCCAATCAATATAGCCGGCTGGTTCTTAAGTGACAGCGACAGCAACGTTATGAAATATCAGTTCGCCTCCGGCACTACTATAGCCGGCCATAGCTATCTCGTTGTTACTGAAGATGTCAATTTCGGCTTAGCCGCCTCAGACCCCGGCCGGCTCATCCCCTTCGCTTTGAGCGAAGACGGCGAAACCGTATGTCTCGCCTCCGCCCTCGATGCCAACAGTATGCTTACCGGCTATCGAGAAAGAGAAGACTTCGGCGCCGCTGAAACAGGCGTTTCTTTCGGCAGGTATTACAAGGCAAGCACAGATAATTACAACTTCGTCCCGATGGACCACAATACCCCCGGCTCGGCAAATGCCTATCCGAAACTCGGCCCGATTATCATAACCGAAATCATGTATCACCCTGACTGGCCCGCGGGCGGCTCATATACAAACGACCAGTATGAATTTATCGAGCTTCGAAATACCAGCGGCTCAGAGGTCACCCTCTACGACTATGTTGAAGCTGCACCCTGGAAATTCACCGACGGCATCGACTATACATTCCCCTCACCGCCCGACGAAGTTACCATCCCGTCAGGCGGAAGAATCGTCGTAGTCAAGCACCCGACTGCCTTTAGCTGGCGCTATCCCGGAGTATCGTCGAGTATCATTTATGGCCCTTATGACGGCTGGCTGGATAATAACGGCGAACAGCTCGAACTGGGCAAACCCGGCGATTTGGACCTGTTTGGCGTGCGTCAGTATATCCGGGTTGAGCGGGTAACATACAGCGATGGCTCACATCCGGGGAGTACGCCCGGCGACGTCGACCTCTGGCCGACCGATGCCGATGGTCTGGGTGATTCGCTTTTGAGAACGAGCAATACACAATACGGCAACGACCCGAACAACTGGACCGCGGCAACACCAACACCCGGCTCATAAAAACAAGCACAAAAATTTATTCGTCGATTGGCTTTTTCCTGCGTGATTCGATAAGCTTTTCAAGAGGAGTCAGGCCGGTCAAAACGAGTATGACCAAAATAGTAGAAATAATCGCCAGGCCGAAAAAGCCCGCACCACAGCCCATTCCTATACTCGCTACTATCCATATCGTCGCCGCCGTAGTCAATCCATGAATGCCGCCCCTGTCCTGAATCACAGCGCCGGCTCCAAGAAAACCAACACCCGTAACAATCTGTGCAGCAATCCTCGTAGCCGAATCCTGACCCACGCCCATCTTGCGGGAAATTATTGTAAACACAGCCGCACCAAGGCAAATCAGGATATTCGTCCGCAGTCCCGCCGGCTTTTGCCTGAGCTGACGTTCAAGACCTATCACGGCTCCACATACTATCGCCAATACTATCGGGATGACTTCTCCTGACCAGTCCATATTCACCTCTCTATGAGCGTCTCATCGACTTTCGTTCCGAAATGCCTTCCTCCCCTTTCAATTCGGACGAGCACCTTATCGCCCTTCTTCAAGCTGGTAATCGAAATTGGTTTACCCTCAGGCGTAACAAGCCGAATCGTCTCGGCATTTTGCATTACCAAGCTGATGCCAACACCCTCGGCCTGGGCCTCCACTAACATCATCGGCCGCTTCTCTATCTTGTTCCTGCCGAGATAGCTCACCTGGCTCTTACCTTTGAAATCCACTATCAATACCTCATCACCGCTTTTCAAGTCCGCCAGATACTTCGTGCTCCCGCCCGGCGCAAGCGTATATGCGTGAACCGCGCCGGCGTTAACTCGAAAAGGCCTCGCCGCCACATAAGGATTTTCTATCGATTCCGAATGAACCAGGAAAAATCCCCCCGCCGTATTGCCGACTAATATCCCCTCACCCAACCCCATCTGAGTGCACGTATCCAGGCAGCTCCTGTCCCCCATCCCGAGCTGTTTCACGCCTGTTATCGTCGCTGCCGACAGCTCAATTTTATCGGTGATTCCGCGAATAATTTCAGCCGTCTTCTTTATTTCATTTACATTACTCGTATTGAGCAGCACACCGTCCACACCGTGTTCCAGTATCTCGACCATCAGTCTTGCCTGTTCGCTGCTTTCGACCTGGACGATGATATTTTTGCCCCTTTTCGCCAGCAGGTTCTCAATCGGGATAATCGTCCAGTCTAACATCTTCAGCACGACGATTTTATCCGCCGGCACTGCTGCCGCCTTGTTTTCATCATCCTTGCCCGCTATTTCAATAAATTCGACGTCGATACCGGGTTTTATATCGCCGTCTTTGGCAACGGTCTTGACTTTGCCCAATACCTTAACGGCTTCGCTTTTGCCTTCCGGCACAACCACTGCATCCGCCCCGCTCTCCAGCGCTGCGGTAACCACGTCCTTTTCATACGGCGATGCGTTAACCCAAAGTCTTTTCATAATTCCCCTGTTATTTTACCTATAGCATTTGCATTGCATCCTTGACGCTTGCGCCCTTATGCACCATTTGGCACAATGCCGCAATCAGCTTTTCCGGTTCCTTATGTTGAAAGGCGTTCCTTCCTATTGACAGCCCCGCGGCATCGGCCTTCAAAGCACCTTCGACCATTTTGAATATATCCTCATCGCTTCCCATCTTGGCTCCGCCTGCGATTACCACCGGCACAGGACAGCCCGCCGTCACCTGCTTAAAACTCTCGACATCACCCGTGTAGGGCACCTTCACGATATCCGCTCCTAATTCCGCTCCAACCCTCGCCGCATGCTTGACATTGGCGACGTCGAATTCATTCGTGATTTTCGGCCCTCGCGTATACATCATCGCCACAAGAGGTATCTGCCATTCGAGACACCTTTCACTAACGAACCCCAGTTGCGCCAGCATTTCATTATCCGTTTCCGCCCCTAAATTGATATGAACGGATACAGCGTCCGCACCCAGCTTGATTGCCTCTTCGACGCTGCATACAAGCTCTTTAGCGTTGGGGTCCGGGCTAAGACTCGTCCCCCCCGACAGATGAATAATCAGCCCCACGTCCCTGCCGGTGCCCCTGTGGCCCGCCCTGACAATTCCCTTGTGCATCAAAATCGCATTCGCTCCCCCGTTAACAACCCTGCCCACCGTCTCGCGCATATCTTCCAGCCCCGCAATAGGCCCGACTGTTACTCCGTGGTCCATCGGCACAATAACGGTCCTGCCGCTGTTGCGGTCGATTATCCTCTCAAGACGTATCTTTTTGCCTATCATATTCAAGCCTCCAGCATCTTTTTTTCACCGGCGTTACCGGCAATTCAATCCTTCAGAAATTTGACGTCCGTTTATTTTTGCTAAAATCTACGAAAACCCACTGAAAAAACAAGCAAAAAACAAGGTAAATGCGTTACTTGTCGCCGCCCTTGCTCAGAATATCACGTATATCAGTCAATATGACCACTTCAGCCGACGGAGGCGGCGGCTCTGTTGGGTGGATTTCCTCCCTTCTCTTCAACGCGTTCATTGATTTAACAACTAAGAACATCGCGACAGCTATAATAACAAAATCAACGGTGTTCTGAATGAATTTCCCGTAATTGATTGTAACCGCTGCAGTATCGCCAACGGCTTCTTTAAGGGTTATGACTAACTTGCTGAAATCCATGTCGCTCAAAAGCAGCCCTATAGGCGGCATAATCACGTCCGCAACCAACGACGATGTGATTTTGCCGAACGCACCGCCTATTACAACGCCAACCGCCATATCCACAACATTGCCCTTGACTGCGAACGTCTTGAATTCACTTAATAATTTCATTTTCATCCCTTTCAATTCCTTGCCCGAACAGCTTAACACTTGACAGTAAGCCCTGTTTTTTGTAATATACCATCTGACTATCGTTGAGCCGACTACGAAAGCCACTGGAACCGGCGGCATTCGTAATCTGCTCGCGACTAAATTTAATACAGGACTTGTTTTAATGGAAGAAGAAGTTCTGCAGGAAATAGAGCAGATTATCGACTACAGGTTTAACAATAAAAACCTGCTGGCCGAGGCGTTCACTCATGCCTCCTCTGTTGATAACCGTGCCCTTAGCAATGAACGTATGGAGTTTCTTGGAGATTCCGTCCTCGCCCTTGTCATTTGCCGCTCGATTTATGACCGCTCCCCTGATTATCTCGAGGGCGACCTCACAAAAATGAAAAGCATGCTGGTCTCCCGAGCCACTTGCGCACGCGTCGCCCGCCAGCTCGGACTGCATAAGCTGCTCAAGGTCGGCAAGGGCATGGAGGGCAGCTCCTCACTCGCACATTCACTCGCCGCGGGCCTGCTCGAAGCCCTTATCGCTGCAATTTACTTCGACGGGGGCTTCGAAGCCGCCCAAACCTTTATCCTCAAACATTTCGATGAAATAATACAGAAAGCAGACGCCGAACAGGCACAGGGCAATTACAAATCACTCCTGCAGCAATACGCCCAGCAGCACTACAACAAAACTCCCGGATATGAATTACTCGATGAAAAAGGCCCGGACCACAATAAATGTTTCGAAGTCCACGCCGTCATCGGCGAAACTCACTTCCCAAGTGCATGGGGAAACAACAAAAAAGAAGCCGAGCAGAAAGCCGCCTTCAATGCCCTGCTGCAATTAGGAGTAATCGACGACCGAAGAGAAGATAACGACAGAAACTGACACCGCCCAAAATACGCTTACCTGATTAAAAACCACGCCACAGAAGAAAGTATCAATGCCGTTATTACCATAAAAATAACTATCGAAAAAAACAGCAAAACCGATTCTTTAATAAAATTCCCTGCTGTCACTCTTGCCACTTTTGTCGCTTTATATACTACCGCTATCGTTAACACAAGCGGCACTAAAAGAAGAAGTGACTGCGGATTAGTCCCAAGCTCCTCCGGAGCACTGAAGCTGGCAATTAAAAATCCCGCAAACTCAATCATTTCACTGCTCCACCAATTTTTGTTTGCGTAAATAAGCCAGGCAAACGGAATTAACTATGCAAAGCAAATTCAGAAGACCCGCTGTGATGGTATATATCTGGCCCATCTCGTTCGGCCGACCATAAACCGGGAAACCACCTCCAGCTGTAAAATGACCGATTATCCCGACAAGGGGCGAATTCATTATCTGAGCGAAAAACCGCAACTTTGAGGCGATTGGGTCTGAACCGATTGGGTCGATTACGCCTATCGAGCCGATGTACATCCCCGCGATAAACGTCGCCGTTATCGCTATGAATATAATTATTGCCCGTGCT
>CAYLYB010000082.1:0-7155 GCA_964387605.1 uncultured Pirellulales bacterium
CGACCTTATCCCCACCGGGTCCACGCCCGCGGGCTTTTCCATAAATACGTGCTTACCTGCCTCGACAGCAGCCCTCAAATGCTCAGGCCGAAAATGCGGCGGCGTGGTCAGCAAAACCATATCGACCTCGCAGTCTAAGAGTTTCTTGTATGCGTCGAAGCCAACGAAGCACTGTTCTTTTTTTACTTTGCACCTGTCTTTCAGCGGCGCTCTCTTTTTCTCCTCGTTACCCTCGGTAAAATCCTTTATCGCTGTATCGAGCCGGTCCTGGAACAAATCCGCCATTGCCACTAATTCAGTCGCCTCAGATGCCTCTATGCAGTCCCTCACGGCGTCCGTTCCTCTCATTCCGCAGCCGATTAGCCCGACGCGGATTTTATCTTCGCCCGCCGCAAATACCCTGCTGCTCAATTGAGCGCCGATTGCCCCTAATGAAACCGCCGCCGAGGTCTTCATAAAATCCCTTCGTGAAATACTGGCTTGTTTTTTGCTTTTCTGCATGGGTATTACCTTTCAAACAACTACAGGTTGTGCGTTATTAAAGCCGCCGATACCTCCTGAAAAACACCTTTTTAGCAGCCCCTTTTGTACCATATATAACGCCCCATCTCAAGCTGATAATCCCAGACCCCTTGTAAGTCGGCCTTGATTAGGTTAATATTATCGCCAAGGTTTTTTATTAAAGGAGTTCGAAAATCGCAGCCAAAATTATAGTTACAGGCGCCGCGGGACGAATGGGCAAACGCATTATCGCGTTGGCCGTGGAGTCGGCTCGGCTCGAAGTCTTCACCGCAGTCGAAAAGCCGGGCCATCCCGACCTCGGCAAAGACGCTGGCCTGCTTGCAGGCATCCGGCAATTGGGCGTCGAGCTGACTGACAATATGCCGGCCGGGGCGAATCTCGTTATCGATTTTTCGCTGCCCGAAGCCGTCGATGCTACTGTTGATTATTGCGTTCAGAATAAGGCGGGTCTGGTTTTGGGGACGACCGGTTTGAGCGACGCCCAGCTTAAAAAAATCGAAAACGCCTCTTCGAAAGTCCCGATTGTCTGCGCATCAAATATGAGCGTCGGGATGAATATGCTCTTTACGCTCGTCGGCAAAGTAGCAGCGATGCTGGGTGAGGATTACGATATCGAAATTATCGAGCAGCATCATCGTTTCAAAAAAGACGCGCCGAGCGGCTCAGCCCTGACCATGGCGAAAAATATCTGCGAGGCGACGGGTAAGCCTTATCCAGATTCGCTGGTTTTCGGCCGGGCCGGCAAGGACGCACAGCGGCAAAAAGGCCGAATCGGAATGCATGCAATCCGCGCAGGCGATATAACGGGCGTCCACTCGATAATCTTCAGCACCTTAGGCGAAACGGTTACGCTCAATCATACGGCTCACAGCAGGGATACCTTCGTTCGCGGTGCTATCCGGGCAGCCGAATGGCTCCTCGATAAAAAAACCGGCCTGTATTCGATGGCCGATGTCCTCGGATTGAAATAAATATTATCAAAATCGATGATAGGCGTATGAAAGGATAAATCGAATGAATACGTTTTTTGCCTTGATAGCTGTGATAGGCGGGGCGCTGGCAACGTTAGTTGCGTTTCAAATAGTCCCGCTCGAAAAATACATCGACCCCGGCGAAGCACAGGACTGGTACGACAAATACGGCAAGCTGATAAAGATATTGGGTCCTGTCGCATTGGTTATCGGCCTGATTCTTCTTATCTTTTAGATACTCGGCCGGCGCAGATTTGAGGAGGGCGGTTGGCTGTCGGGAGAGACTGCAGCGGTATCGTTTTCACAGGTTTTTCTATGTCCTCGATTGCGATTAGTGTTAAAAATATCAGTAAATGCTTCGGCAAGGTCTGTGCGGTAAGCAACCTGAGCTTCGACGTCGAAGCCGACTCCTGCTTTGGCTTATTAGGCCCCAATGGGGCCGGCAAAACAACGATGATGAAGATGCTCTACGGCAAATGCACAAGAGACAAAAACGGCCACGGCTCGATAGACGTCTTCGGGTACGACCCTGCCGAAAGCGAGCTTGAAATCAAATACCTCTCAGGCGTCGTCCCGCAGGATAACAACCTCGACGACGAGCTTGACGTCATCAGCAACCTGATGGTCTATTCCCGCTTTTACGCCATCCCGCGCAAGACAGCCAAAAGCCGGATTGGGTCCCTCCTCGACTTTATGGACCTCGCCGACAAGCGCAAATCGAAAATCAAAGAGCTTTCGGGCGGGATGCAGCGCCGTCTCGTTATTGCCCGCGCCCTTATCAATAATCCCAAGCTGCTGATACTCGACGAACCCACGACAGGCCTTGACCCGCAGGTGAGGCACCTGATATGGGACAAGCTTCGCCGGCTCAAAAAGCAGGGCACTACAATCCTGCTCACCACTCATTATATGGAAGAGGCCTTCGCCCTGTGCGATACGATTTTGATTATGAATAAGGGCCGGGGAATAATGCAGGGAGGCCCCAAAGAACTGCTCGAAAGAAACGTCGAAAAATACGTCCTCGAACTGGCCGACAGCCGGCCGCTGGACGCCCTCGACGACAGCAAAATTATGCAGGCCGTGAGAATCGACCGCGAGCAGGAAACGATGCGGCTCTATAGCGACGACGCCGAACGACTGAAACAATTGGCGGGCCAGCTTCAGGGTGCGCACTATTACTTAAGACAGGCGAATCTCGAAGACGTGTTTTTGAAGGCCACGGGCAGGGGGCTTAATGACAGGCAGTAAGCAATATCTTTATCCTCCGCTCGCCAATCGGCTGTTCAGCGTCTGGTTTCGCCATATGCGCGTTTATACGAAGAATATTTTCAGCAACGGCCTGCCGCCTTTTCTGGAGCCACTGCTGTTTTTGGCGGGCATCGGGCTGGGCCTCGGAAAATACATTACCGAATCTATGGACGGCCTTGCCTATATCGAGTTTCTCGGCACCGGACTGCTCGTAACTACCGCGATGTTCACCTCGTCGTTCGAATGCACCTTCGGCACGTTCATTCGCCTCGAATTCGAAAAGGTATATGACAGTATGCTCGCCGCGCCGATTACCGCAAATAACCTGATTGTCGGCGAGATTATCTGGGCGGGAACAAAGGGCTTCTTTTTCTCATTCGCAGTGCTTTGCATACTCGCTTCTTTCGGCATTGTTTCTCTGCCGAGGGCGCTGCTGGCGCCCTTTGTGGGTTTTGTCACGGGCCTTATGTTTTCGACTTTGGCGCTATTGGTAACGTCATTCGTCAAAACAATTAACCACTTTAACTTTTACCTAACAGGCGTCATTTCGCCGATGTTTTTCTTTTCCGGCGTGGTATTCCCAATCTCCAATCTGCCGGCCTTCATCAGGCCCGTCGCCGAGGTCCTTCCCCTGACGCACTCGGTTCGGCTCGTCCGTGCCGTCTGCGCCGGACGATATAATCCGGGCCTGTTGCTCGATGTGCTCTACGTTTTTGCCTTTATCGTAATCGTTGGCTCATTTGCGATAAGAAGACTGAAAAAACGACTGGTCTTTTGAGATATTGATGCAGCGGGGATATGTGATTGCCGGTTTTTACCAGCGAGTGTCAAAAAACGTTTCTGTTTCCGCGGGACGCTTATTTCTTTTGTTTGCGACTAACCGGTGAATGTCCATTGTTATCGTCTTGCTTTTGGTTGATGATTTACAATCGATAATGGTGCCGTTTGGGTTGTCTCCCACAAGCTCGCCGATATTGTAGGAATACTCCCCGCCGGCAACCATCCCTGAAGCGTAACAGTTTCTTATAGTGCCGTTGTTGGAACCCGCCAGGCCCCCCAGCCACATTGAAAGTATTCCGCCTATGACGTTACCTGTTGAACAGCACTTGATTATAATACCCGTATTTCCTCCCGTCAGCCCTCCGAGATTGCTTGAGTTGGCGCCGCTGGCGACGGAACATCCTGAGTAGCAATTGATAATACTGCCGGAATTGTTATCACCTACCAGGCCTCCAATTGAATCCGAATCATTCCCTCCGGCGATGACGCCGGTCGAAAGACAATTGATGATACTGCCTTTGTTGTTATATCCCGCTAATCCGCCGAGATAGTATGAGCTGCATCCGCCTCGAATGTAAACTTTTTCAATGCAAAGGTTTTTTACCTCGCCGCCGACAATGGATTCGAAAAGCCCCAGATAGTCGTTTCCGTTTTCTTTGGAATCTATGGTCAGGTTCTCAATCTTATGTCCCGCTCCGTCGAATACACCCGTAAAGTTTTTGCCTGCAATTACCGCAGTGGTAAATACCTTCCTGCCGGGCAGATTCGGGTCGAGGTCAATATCTGCCGTAAGCAAAAAATGGGCGTTATAGTCGTTTGTATCCGCCGCCAGTGTTAACAGGTCCTCAACGGTAGCGATTTGGTATGGGTCATCCTGTGCGCCCATCCCGCCGCTGTATTTGCCGAAAGCGCAGCTTGCTATAATGGCAAGGACCGCCGTAATCAACGGTACGCTCTGCCGACAAACGTCTTTTTTCAGCGTAGAATTATCCATATAAAAACCCTTGTCTCTCTATTTCGGCAGCTATTGAGCTTGACTAAAGCACTTTTTTAACTCTTAAAAAGCTTTATTCCTGCCGAATAAACAATTTATGGTTTCTAATTAGTAGAAATTGAGGCGGTGGATTATTATCGGCGGTCTGTTTTATTGGGACAAGGTCCCGAAAACGCTCATCGCATTAAAAAGTGAGTGAACGAAAAAGGGGCGAAAAAGCGACCCGCTTTTTTCATAACTGTAACCGAAACATATTGAAGTGGCAAATAAGGCAGGCCAGTGTTCAGGATTTGCGTGGAATACCATAAATACAAGTGAAGTAAGGAAAATCGCGGGCCAGGGCCTGCCCATAACCGACCGCAGCACCGTCTGGAGAAGTCCTCTGAAAAAAAGCTCTTCTATGGCCGGAACGGCTATGACCGTGGTAAAGACAATAAGTGCGTGAAGTTGCCATTGGGAATAAGTCGCGATTTGTTTTAGCTCATCGTGCCGGGGCATTTGGAATTCGCCGCCCGTGAAAAGTTTGCCGATATATGTAGTCAGTATGATTACCGTGAATACGACGGGCATTGTTGCGAGCAGGTTGAGAAGAGCTGCCGGTAAGTCACGCCCGATTGTTCTTGCGTCCAGCCCGAACCCCTTTAGCCCGCGGGCAAAACTTTCTCTCGCTTTAATCAGGGTTATTGCAATGGCCGGCAATGGGCTGACGCAGAGTATCAGGTTGTCGACAAATGCTGCTTTCCAGTCGGCTAAATCCGCCAGCACCATCTGCTTTATTAAATCCAGCGTCCAGGCAGTTGCAAACCATGTTAAAAGCGGGATGACAACGAAATAAGCAGGCATATCGTTGCGACGCTGGGGGGCATTAACCAGCGAATTTCTTCCCAATGACGTCTTCAACAGCCACCCGGCCAGCGTAAAAATACCACATATGCAAAATAGCATACTGAAGATATTAGCCGTATCCACTGCTTTTGAGATATCTTTTATCAATTCTAAGATATTCATAATGCGCTCGACTGTCCCGTCTTGAAAATAATGTCAACTTGCGTTAAATTAATGCTATCCTGCTTGCGAAGTATGGCAAAGCAACTATCGCTTTTCAAGGAAAATAGGTATGGATGTATTCCGAATAGAAGGGCCGGTTCGGCTTTCCGGTTCAATAACGGTTAACGGCTCGAAAAATGCCTCACTGCCGATTATGGCTGCGGCTGTCCTTGCACCCGGCAAATCCCTCCTAAAAGGTGCACCTCAGCTTTCGGATATATCCGTATTCTCGCAGTTGCTCGAAGATATCGGCTGTAAGGTTACAAGAGAATCCACCGGCGATATTGCTATCGATTCTACCGCGATAGGCAAGCCCGTGGGCGAATATGATATCGTCCGAAGAATGAGGGCGGGAATCTGCATACTCGGCCCGTTGCTTGTTCGCTGCGGCAAAGCAGAGGTCTCGATGCCGGGCGGCTGCGCAATCGGATATAGACCCGTCGATATTCACCTGCGGGGCCTGCGCGAGCTGGGCGCCCAAATCCGCCTCGAAAACGGCTACATCGTGGCCGATGCCACCAGGGGCTTGCGAGGAAGCGAGATATTCCTCGGCGGACCATTCGGCTCGACCGTCCTCGGAACCGCGAATGTCCTTATGGCTGCGACACTGGCAAAAGGAACTACCGTTATCGAATCAGCCGCCTGCGAACCAGAAATCGCCGACCTGGCAAACTGCCTCAATACGATGGGCGCTAAAATTACCGGAATCGGCTCGCCCCGGCTGACTATCGAAGGCGTCAAAGAGCTTAAGCCCTTCGCCTATGAAGTTATCCCCGACCGAATCGAAGCAGGCACATTTATGGCTGCGGCCGCAGTAACAAAGGGCTGCCTTCACATACACAACTGTCGGCTCGGCGACCTTATGGCCGTCGTCGATAAACTTCGCAATATCGGCGTTACCGTCGAACCCGAAAAAACCGGCTGCATCGTCGCCTGCTCAGGATCCGTCAGCCCCACCGATATCACAACCCAGCCGTATCCCGGTTTCCCAACCGACCTGCAGGCACAGTTTATGGTCCTGCTTGCCCTTGCCGCCGGCAACAGCATCGTCATCGAAAAGATTTTTCCCGACAGGTTTATGCACGTCGCTGAGCTTGCGCGTATGGCAGCTAATCTGCGCAAAGAAGGTTCCGCCGTGATAATTTCAGGCGTGAAAAAACTTATTGCCGCGCCCGTTATGGCCTCCGACTTGCGTGCCTCCGCCGCACTTGTTCTTGCGGCTCTGGCCGCCGAGGGCGAAACAATCATCAGCAGGGTGTATCATATCGACCGCGGCTACGAAAAAATCGAGCAGCGTCTCAATCCCGTCGGCGCCAAAATCATCCGCGAAAGCGACTAAACCGGATGTCAATGCATCAGGAGCTGGCGTATGAAAAAAATTCTCGCCGTTATTGGCAGCCCGCGAAAGGGAGGTAATACCGATATTCTCATTCGAGAGCTAACCGAAGCAGCGGCCTCGAAGTCGGCACAGGTCGATACTATTCGGCTAAGTGACCTGAATATACGCGAGTGCGATGGCTGTCACCTCTGCTGGCAGGGCAGGCGATGCGCCAAAAATGACGATATGGTCGAGATTTATCACGAGATTATCGC
>CAYLYB010000082.1:7255-12285 GCA_964387605.1 uncultured Pirellulales bacterium
GGCGAAAAGCTGGCGCTTTTATGATAGTAATATGGTAATGACTTTTGCTGTTGATTGTTTTAAGATGCGGGCATATACATAAAGGATAATCGAGTGTGTTTGCGGTCTTTAAGCCGAGATTATTGAGGAGGTAAGAAAATGAAAAGACGGGAATTCCTGAAGAAAATCGGCGCCGCAGGTGTTGGTGGTGCGCTTGCGTCCGGGAAAGCGTATGCCGATGACCAGCCAAAAACTGATGCCGGCGAACCAAACAAGCCAGCGGAACCAAAGGGGCAAAAAGTCCCCACTCGTAAGCTCGGCAAAATCGGTGTGGATGTCCCTGTATTGGCGCTGGGGTTTGGCAGGCCGGGCGAGACCGTCGTCCTGAAGCAGGCGATAGACTGGGGCGTAATCCACTGGGATACCTCGCTGGTCGCCGCGGGCGGAAATAGCGAGAAAAGTATCGGCGAATTCCTCGCTAAAAATCCAGACACAAGAAAGCAGTTGTTCATAGTCAGCAAAGAGTCCGAATCAAAGAACGCTGATGACCTCGATAAATGTCTGAAGACATCGCTGGAACGCCTCAATACTGATTATATAGATTTTTATGTCGGCATCTACATGATGGAGAACCCTTCGCAGTTGACCGACGACGTGAGAAAATGGGCCGACAGCGCCAAGGAACGCGGGCTGATAAAGTATTTTGGTTTCAGCACCCACAAAAATATGCCTGCCTGTTTGTCCGCAGCCGCCAAAGCCGGCTGGATTGATGCTATTCAAACCACGTATAACTTTCGCGTTATGCAATATCCGCAAATGAAGGATGCCGTTCAGGCCTGCTATGATGCGGGTGTCGGGCTAATCGCGATGAAAACACAGGGAATGCGACAGGGAATCGAAACCGACGCCGACAAAAAAATGGTCGCTCATTTTCTCGATAAGGGTTTTACCGAGGGCCAGGCGAAGATAAAAGCGGTCCTCTCCGACGAGCGCATCAGCACCGTGTGTTCCTCGATGAGCAGCTCTGCGATGCTGATGACGAATATCGCAGCCGTGCTCGATAAGACCGAGCTGACGGCGAAGGATTTGGACGTGCTGGAGCAATACGCCCAACAAACCTGCACTGGTTATTGTGCCGGCTGCGCCGAGATTTGCGAGCCGGTGTCTGCGGGCGTCCCGGTAAGTGATATTATGCGGGCCATTATGTATCACGATGCCTGCGGCGATAAGGATAAGGCACGTAAACTCTTTGCGAAAATCCCCGCTGGTATAAAGCAGCGTTTATTAAGCGTGGATTACAGTGTCGCCGAGTCGCGTTGCCCCAGCCATATGCCGATAGCCGCTCTTATAGCCGATGCCGTAATCAAACTGGCGTAATAATCGCCGGGAATTTCGAATAGTCCCGAATAGCTATGGATAGCTTATGATTCAGGTAACCGATGATATAGCCATCAGTGATGACGAGATTACTTATAAATTCTCCCGCAGCGCCGGGCCGGGCGGCCAGAACGTCAACAAGCTCAATACCCACGTTACGCTTTTCTTTAATCTCGCTGCCAGCCCCGCTTTTACAGATACACAAAAAAAGCGTCTGAGTACCAAACTTTCTCGGCGGATTTCAAAAGATGGCCTTCTAAAAGTCGTCTCGCAGCGCCACAGGACCCAACGGGCCAATCGCCGGGCAGCACAGGAACGCCTCGCTGAATTGTTGAGCGATGCCCTCAAAGAAAAACCGGTTAGAAAACAGACCCGGGTCCCTTATACCGCTAAGCAGAAGCGCCTGCGAAAAAAACGCCGGCGCAGCGAGCTGAAAAGTCAGAGAAAATCAGTTCCTCTCGATAACTCCGATTAATGAAAAGAGTTATTTTACCGAGTCATCCATCGGCAGCCCGAGAGTTTTGTAAAGGTTGCGTCTGCCGGCCTTGTCGTTTTCTATTATTACCTTTGCGTATTCGGCCACTTCCTTCGCCTTCGCCCTCGGCACGACCACCACGCCGTCGCCGTCCGCCACGACCACGTCGCCCGGCTCGACCAGCGCCCCGCCGCAGACAATCGGCATATTCACTGATTCAATCTCATTTCTGCCCGGCCTAATTCCTCTGCCGACCTTCTTGAAATAAAGCGGAATCTTCTCCGTGATAATTTCGTCGGTATCGCGAGCGGTATTGCTCGTAACCACGCCAACGCATCCCTTCTGTTTCCAGCTCATAATATTATTCGAGCCGATACTCCCTACGTCCGCATCGCCCGCCTCTTCGATAACAAGCACCGTCCCTTTTCGAATCAGTGGAACAAACGGCTCGCTCGATATCTCGTTATACCACCTGCCGACCCATTCGTCGAACGCCCTGGTCTCCATCACCCCCGCCGGCGCCCTGTTGGTCGGAACGTATCTTGCTGTAACAGCAATCCCGATGATGCGATGCGTATAGTGTTCACTGTCACGCCATAACGGCCCAATATCAGGCGACATCAGGCCGATATTCTTGAGCCCGACCTTGTCCATCCCGTCCGTAACATCGGCTACACGCAGACCCTCGAATAACTTCAGTATCTCTGCATCCTCTTGTTCGCTGTAAACCCTTGTCTGGATAAAGCTCTTTCCTTTTCTCAATTCCTCGATACTTGCGTCCTTGGCCGGCTCATTCGGCTCCGCCGCCAATGTTGTCTTGAACAACAAACCTAAGCCCGCCACTATTAGTAATGCGAATACCGTGCTTCTTAATTTGAGGGTTCCGTTTCTCATTTTTCATCTCCTCGAATTTCTGACGGTTTGTTTTTGAACGATATTGGTTTAACCTGTTATTTCAACGTCGATGCTTTTTTCCGGAAAGGCCGCCTTGGCCCCGGCAAGCTCCGCGCCGAGCCGATACGCCTGCTCCATTGCTTCCTCATTGTCCACGATTTTGCCCGCCTCTTCGAAGTTGCCCGCGAACAGGTTCGCGAAATAGCCCGTATCGAGAGCGTCCAGGTAATATTTCATAGTCAGCCGGATACTCTCGAACATCTTTTTGCCCTTCGTCCCGCCCACTGCTATAACCATAGCAAGTCGCGGGTTTTCTGTCTGTCTGCCCGGCTGCTTCAGCAGGTATTTACGCGCCCAAAGGCACTGGCATCGGTCGATAAGGATTTTTGCTTGTGCGCAGACGCTCATAAAATACACGGGTGTCGCAAAAATCAGTCTCTCTGAGCTAAGTATCTTCGGCAATACTATCTGAAAATCGTCTGCGATTGGGCACTGGCCCGTTGCGTAACACGCCCCGCAGGACGTGCATGGCGAAATATTAAGCCTGCTTAATCGCAGGTATTCGACGTCGACACCGATTGATTTTGCTCCGGCCAGCGCCTGGCGTAAAAGTGTGTCACTGTTACCGCCTTCTCTTGGACTGCATGAAATGCCGAGTACTTTTATGCTCATACGATACTTTTATCGTTTTTACTTGATATTGAGTACGTTTAGTGCCGCTTAGTTGACTCAGGACGGATTACTTTCGTCCCTTCCTTTCCCTTAAAAATTTTTCGTATGTCGCGTTGACTGAATTAAGCTCTTCCTGGAGACTCACAACATCCATATTGAGGTCCGGATACTTTTCTGCCAGTCTTATCAGTGTCTTAAACTCGTCTTTGGCGCCGCGCAGAATTGCGAGCACTTTCGGAAGCGGCTGCGGGTATTGCGACTGTTTTATCTTCAAATCGAGAGAGTTCCTTATCTTGTCCACATTGCGAAATACGATGTCCAGCTCTCTTTTCGCGTCCGCCATTTTCCCATTGATAACAACCTCGGCACCGTCCGCGTTAAGCTGATGAAGAAGCTCCTGCCGTGATTTTACCAGCCCGTCGGCGATTGTGCAGTCAACCGCCTCCTCCGCTGTCAAAGTCAAAAGTGAGCCGGCCTTGCTCCATGTGCGAACTAATTGTTCATCGGGTTTTTTATTTGCCGGCTCGACAAAGAGTCGCTTATCTGCGGTTTTCACTTCGACGACTTCGATACTGTTGTCAACCATTGCCCGTGCCAGCAGCCCCGGCCGGTTGTTCTGCTGCGCCAAAGAAGCAAGAAACGCCCGCCATATTGAGCTGCTCTTCTCATTAATCACGTCTTCATAACGCTTCTCTTTCAGCTGCTCTTTGGTTTTAGCCAGGGTAACCAGGGTAGCCGCGCCTATAACCGTATTGTTCGCCATATAAATCTTGTCGCAGGCCAGGGCGACCGCCGCACCCGCCGATATCGCGCCGCTGTATTGGCCGCCTGTTATGAACGCAATCACATCGCAGTTTTCCGTCTTTGTAATCGCCGAGCACATCCGTATCGCAAGGTCAACTCGTCCGCCGGGCGTGTCTATTTCAACCAGTATCAGCAATGGCCCTTCATCCGATGACTCTGCTATTGCCTGCTCGAAGGCGTCGGTTTCTATTTCGAGCATTATCGCGTCATCGATGGGCAGCACTATAACTTTATTGTTTCTTCCGAGTTTGTCGCGGACGACCGACCACTCGCCGAGATTCAGCTCGACTAATCCCTTTTCCTTGGTTTGAACTTGCGCCTTGCCGCTGCTTGACTGGCCCCTGATATACCCGTGAAGCTGCTCTTTGCTCTCGCTGTTGGTAAACGTGTCGCAAAGGCACGTCCCGGCCAATAAAAATACCCCCGCCAGCATCGTATAAAATATCGCCTGCCTTTTCCTCATACTCGCCTCATACAATATCCCGGCTTATTCCTAATCCCAAAGTGCACGCAATTCATTATACCAGATAAAAAGGGACACACCAATAACACAATTTGCGACCCTGATGGTTATACGTTCGCAAACGCCGTTTTGGCGGGACAATCAACCCCGCACTTGAAAAAAATCGTCCGTGTGGTAAAAGAAACCTCGGTTCATCCTTTTTTCAGGTGTCTTATATGGCGGTCCAGTTCATCCTCGGTAGAAGCGGCTCCGGCAAAACCGGCTATTGCGTCAGCGCAATAGTCGAAGCCCTTCTGTTGTAGGGTATAGTTGTTAATTCGCTTGCTGTGTTTTACCTTTTGTCGAATCGCACAATAAAAGCTCCCT
>CAYLYB010000083.1:0-12259 GCA_964387605.1 uncultured Pirellulales bacterium
GGAACCGGCGTCATATCAAGATTATCCTGGCCGATACGCATATAAAAATAGCCAAGCGTGCTGACCCTGAACGGCTCGAAATAAACATCTTTCTTTATCTCGAAATTTTCGCTGCAGCCGACTCCTTCTATTGCAATGCGATATGTCCCCGGGGTGTTAAAGCCGGTAAAGTCGGCCTTCCAGACATCTGACATAGTGAGGTTAAACCATCCTACGTCCTGACCGCTGCTCTTCCAGAAAGCGACTGTTCCTACTGCCTGTGTGGCGGTGGTATTGACGTTATAAATATAGACCGTGTTACCAACAAAGCCCGAGTAGCTACGCGCACCGCCATCTCCCATCCAGATATATAAATCAACGGCCTTTATGCTGGTGTCGCTGAGATATCCAACCAGGTTTGTATGCACTGCTTCTGAGACGCTGTTGAATATATCGAAATTAATTGTCAGGCTGAGCACATTGGAATTCGTATTTGCATCTATTTCAATGGTATAGCTTTTTCCCTGCCCCAGGGAATGTGGTAATCTCAAATAAATGGTGTGCTCCATTGTATATTCGTAATGCCAGTCATTCTCTCCGACATCCCAGTCCATTTCAGCCATACCGTTGAGTTTTGATTTGCGGTAGCAATCGGTCGGATGTAAACCGCTTGTGCCGTAATTTGTATCGTCGGTTGATTTTATAACCCAGTTTGCGGTCGTGACGGCATTTGTTGTGTTAAGCGCGCTTCCATAAGACACTACATAATTATTGGCCGTATCATGGTCCGATGTATAAGCTGTGGCGCCAAGTCCATCATCTACAAAATTTACGTCCCCATCCTTGAAGTAGACCATAAGATAGTCCTTGTCGATAACTTTTACTTCGACAAGTTTGGCTGCGTTTGCATTAGTGGAAATGAGTATTAATGACAAAACTGAAATGATTAATGCTGTTCTTTTCATAACCCGCCTCTCTCATTTTATACGGTTTATTCTAATTGTTTTTAATTATAAAGAGTTTGATCCCTCCCCGAAGGTAATTAATCTGAACTGACATATCCCATTTACACGGTTAAAAAACACACTTTCCTCCGCAATATACCAGTAATTTTACAAAAATTTGCTCGAGCTGTCAAGATTTATCTGTTCCTGAATCTCGATACTTTGTTAGTTAACCATCCGCGCCGGAGGCCTGTTTAGGCGTGTCGTTTGTATCGCTACTCCCGTTCCCCCAAGAAATGCTGCGCAAAAGGGACGCCTTACTCCCGCAAGGAACACCTTACGGTGGGCCCAGCATCGAGCCGTTTTGCATTGATTATTTATAATCGATTTTTTGCAGGCGGGGTGAGAACGCGCCTGACGCGAAGCGGCAGTACGCGGGTTTGACACCTCGAAGGCAGGCCGCGAAGCAAACTCACCTTCTCCGTTATAGTGTCATTGAAGAGCTTTATACTTCTCCTTTGGTGACAACAAAGCAATTAGTCCGAGAACATTTCTTGTAAATGGTTGTTAAATTAAGGAGTCTGATAAGATTTTACTCGCAGGTGGGAAAACAAGCACTCATATCAAATGAAAAGGCCTCATTTTTCTGCTATAAACCGGTTTCGAAGTTCAGCCGATGCTATTAATACCGCCCCGTCATAAAATACGGGGAGGAGTCTTTGTATTTGGCTGGAAAAGGGGAAGCCCATGCAAAACAACAGAGGATACGTTGGAAAATTCGCTCAGCATACTCATAGTCGAAGACGACCTGGTGGACAGAACGCAGCTCGAAAGACTTCTGCACCGGTCATCCCTGTCCGCCAAAACCACTTCCACGGAATATCTTGAAAACGCCATAGGGCTTCTCAAGAACAATCACTTTGATGTCGTTCTTCTTGACTTGAATCTTCCCGACAGCAACGGTCTGGATACCCTCACGACGATATCCAAAAAAAATCCGAGCTCTTCCATCGTTGTAACAACCGGCGAGGGTGGTGAAGAGATGGGCCTGCGTGCAGTTGCCATAGGCGCTCAGGACTACCTCGTAAAAGGCGAATTCGATACGGCAGCTCTGACTAAATCAATCCACTATTCAATCGAACGGAAAAAAGTAGAAGAGGCATTACGTCAGGAACGAAACAAGGCAAAGAAATATCTCGACGTGGCAGGCGTAATGCTAATCGTTCTTGACAACGAGTACATGCTCAACCTCATAAACGACAAGGGCTGTGAGATTTTAGGATATAACCAAAACGAGCTTCTCGAAAAAAACTGGTGTGATAACTTTGTGCCACAGACACACAGAGAAGAAGTCAAAGAAGTCCTGAAAGGACTGCTCAGCGGAGAAAAAGAAAAATACGAATATCACGAGAATCCCGTCACAACGAAAGACGGCCGGCAGCGTCTCATAGCATGGCACAACGTCCCTTTATACGAAGAGGCAGGTCAAATAAAGGCAATATTAAGTTCCGGAGAGGATATCACCGAGCGAAAACAGGCAGAGGAGAACTTAAGAAAAGCATATAAAGAACTCGAGATAGCTCATAGCGAAATGAAGGGCATGCAATCGCAGCTTGTGCAAAGCGAAAAGCTCGCTTCTATAGGCCAGCTTGCAGCCGGAGTGGCCCACGAAATGAACACTCCCGTAGGATTCGTGGCCAGTAATTTTGAAACACTCCAAAAGCACATCCATAAATTCAAAACCATGCTCAGTATGTATTCCGACATGGCCTCAGGCGTTTCATCCACGGATATGCAAAAACTTAACGAGCATCTCGAAAAAATAAACAAAGCCGCAAAAGATATGAAAATGGACTTTGTCCTTGAGGACATCGATAATCTCCTCCAGGAATCAAAAGAAGGACTCACACGCATAACCGAAATAATACAGAACCTAAGGGATTTCTCGCGAATCGACCAGGCAGAGGCCTGCGACGAATATGATATCAATGAAGGTGTCAAGGCGACCCTCGTAGTAGCCAGAAATGCCATCAAATACGATGCGGATGTTACCACGGAATTTTCGGATGTCCCGCACGTCCGCTGCAATTCAGGCCAAATCAACCAGGTCTTTCTCAATATTCTCGTAAACGCCGCACAGGCGATTAAATCCCTGCAGAAAGAGGAAAAAGGCAATATTATAATTAAAACCTTCTCAACCGACGAGCACGTTGTCTGCACGATAAGCGACGATGGTCCGGGTATCCCTGAGGAAATAATAAACAAGATTTTTGACCCGTTCTTCACGACCAAAGCCGCGGGCAAGGGAACCGGACTCGGATTGAACGTGTCTTACGATATTATCGTGAACAAACACAAGGGAATGCTGCTTGTGAACAGCACTCTCGGCAAAGGAACAACGTTCACTATAAAACTGCCGATAATAAATGTCGAAAACAAAAACACAAATGTCAAAGGAATCGAGGCCGATGCGGAAGCGACAAGTCCTGTTTGTTGATGATGAAAAGAGTGTCCTTACCGCGCTGCAGCGTGCATTAAATGAGGAGCCCTATGAGGTTCTGTTGGCAAATGGGGCAAACGAGGCACTCGAGATACTTGAAAAAAAAGACATCAATGTCCTCGTTACGGATTTACAAATGCCCGGTAAATCCGGCTTTGAATTGCTTCAAAAGGTAAAAGAAGAATATCCGTATATCATCAGAATGATACTAACCGGACATATGGAGTTGAATAGCGTCCTGAGGGCCATCAATGAAGGGCATGTCTTTCGTTATATATTGAAGCCATGGAAATCAAACGATGAAATAAAGAGTATTGTTCGGCAGGCAATCGAGTATTACGACCTCCATACCGAACGTGAACTGTTAATGACATTATTCGAACAGTACATTCAGGGACATAAACCCGAAGAAATAAAAGTTGACCTGATTCAGACCATTCTCGATGAAAGAGATTTATACCTTTATGAGTGGGGCGTCAGAAGAAATACCAAGTTATTAAGCAAGGCTGCTGTAATCGAGTAAATATCCGAAAAAAGAATCTAAAGAGGATAACTATGGAAAACGCGACAATACTTTTCGTGGACGACGAGAAAAACATCCTGACCTCCCTGAAAAGAGGACTCATGGATGACCCTTATAACCTGCTGTTCGCCGAAAGCGGCAAAGAAGCCCTCGAAATACTCGAAAAAAACGAGGTGCACGTAATCGTAACGGATATGCGAATGCCGGAAATGTCGGGGCTTCAGCTGTTAAGAATCGTCAAAGAAAAATATCCACTTATCGTCCGGCTTGTCCTTTCAGGATATACACAGGTAAGCACACTGCTCACCGCCATCAATCAGGGTGAAATATTCAAGTTTATTACCAAACCCTGGAAGCTCGAGGAGGAATTCAAATCGGTCATCGCACAGGCCGTCGAATACTATCAGCTTCGCGCTGAACGCGACCAACTCGCAAAACAACTCGAAGCACTAAAAAAGAACCAGGAATGCGCCCACAGCGAATAGCCATTCCAATAAAATAATCGCTCACAGCAATGACATTGTACAGTTATAAACGCTAAAACCATGCAGGTGAATTCGCATGCAAAATGACACAGATAAAAAAATCAGGTTCAAAAGACCCTGGCTGCACTACGTGCTGCAAAGCGCTCTTGCCGCAGCCGTCCTCGCCGTTTTATTTCTCGTCCTCGGCGAAGACAGGATGGTCCTGATAAGCGCAATCGGCGCCTCTGCATTCATCGTTTTCGCAATGCCCGGAACCTCCTCGGCAAGGACAAAAGTCGTCATCGCCAGTCATATGATTGGCCTTTTATCAGGGGCGATATTTGCGCTCACCGCCCTGCCCTATTCAATTGAATGCCCCATCGCACTGGCCATCGCCATTTTCTTTATGGTCATATTTCACGTTCAGCACCCGCCCGCGGCGGGGACGGCGATTGCCGCGGTAACAAATAACGCCTCGCCCGATGTATGGGCCACCGTAATCGTCAGCGTCGTCGTTTTATCACTGGCCCGTTATCTTCTGAAAAAATACCTCAGAAACTTACTCTAACATCGAACGACTCTGCATTTTTATTTCTATTGCCCGCTATATGAGCGATTTCTTGAAATAGACCCCGGCTGGGAAACGTCGAATTAAGTGGCACAATGCAGACGGTGCGCCCAGGCCTTACCGCCGGTCCGGGCTTAGAGTCAAAAAAGAAAAACCCATCCGAGACGATTGATACAGAACATACAACCGGCAAAAGACGTAAAGTTTTCGTCGTTTTGCAGGCCTGTCGCGTTTTTTGGGCTTCAATCGAAGGGTTATTTTGTGTATAATAGTATGAATACACTATCCGGCCGGGCGAGGGGTTTACCAGGCCGAGTTTGGAGCGGGGTTGGATGACGGACAATTTCCTGCCGAAAAAATTTGTTTGCGCCGCTATTGCCTTTATTCTGGCAGTCGTTGGAGGGTGCAGCCCCGAATTTCACAAGGAAGACGCCGACAAAGAGGTCTATAAAATCATCGATAACAAATGGCATAAAAGCTTCGGCGAAAAAGCAAACTACATCGTTTCAGATGCCAACAGCATTCCTTCTCCAAACGACATAAAAATCGAAACAATACCACAAAAGCTGTCGCTGGCACAGGCCGTAGCAATCGCAACCGCGAACAGCCGGTCATATCAAAGCCAAAAGGAAAATCTCTATCTCTCGGCACTTTCACTTTCAGGCGTAAGACACGACTACGAATTGCAGTTATTCGCAACTGTTGACGGCACATACGCCTTTCCCGACGCGGGCAAAGATGAATTTGCGCTGAATTCAAACCTCGGTGCCAGCCAGGATTTTCTTATCGGCGACGGAATAGAAATCGGTGTAAATCTGGCCATCGACTGGACAAGATTTCTCACCGGAGACCCCAGAACCTCACTCGGTTCGGTCCTTACCGCTTCCGCCACCGCCCCACTTCTCGGCGCTGGCGCCGGAAGACAAAAACGCGAGATACTGATTCAGGAAGAACGCCAAGTCCTTTACGACATTCGTTCCTTCAACCGCTACCGCCAAACCTTCGTTGTCGAAACTATAAATGCCTACTACGGCGTTTTGCAAACAAAAGATACTGTTACAAATGCTCAAAACAACTACGACAGGGTTCTCGAATCTCAACATCGGCTCGAGATGGAAGCCGAGGCAGGAAGAAGAACCCGCATCGATGTCGATGAAGCTCAACAAAACGTCCTCAGGGCACAGGACAGCGTCGTATCCGCGCAACAGCGATACGAACTAGCGCTCGATAATTTCAAATTTCGTTTGGCCCTGCCGACCGATGCCAATATCGTGCTCGACCAGAACGAACTGCTCGCGCTGCAGGAATTGGGAGTCGAAGAACCTGCCTTTGCCCTCGACGAAGCAGTTGAGACCGCCCTTCTGCGACGGCTCGACCTCGCCAATACAGCCGACAGAATCGACGACAACCTCCGCAAGGTTATGCTCGCCGCCGAGGGGCTCGGCCCGCAGCTCAATATCTCCGCCGGCGCCGGCTACTCAAGCCCCGCAGGCGAAACCGATTTCCAAAACATCCGACTGCACGAAGGTGATTACATTCTCGGATTCGATGCGGATTTGCCTCTGGACAGGAAAAACCAGCGAAATGCCCATAGAAGAGCCCTCATTAACCTCGAACGACAACAACGGCAATATCAGGCCGATATCGATACCGTCAAACTCGATGTCAGAGACGCATATCGTCGACTCATCCAGACAGCCGAACAATACCGTATCCAGAAAAACAGTCTCGATTTGGCGACCCAGCGTGTCGAAAGTAATAAGCTGTTACTGGATGCCGGCAGAGTAACCGTCCGAATACTGCTCGATTCACAGGACGCCCTGCTCAGGGCACAGAACGACCTCACGTCCGCTCTCGTCAGTCACCTTAACGCCAAACTCAGCTTTTACCGCGATGTAGGTCTTTTACAGGTCAAGCCCGACGGTATGTGGGCGCAAACGGATACAATTTCCAGGGAAAGTACAAATGAACAAAAAAAACAATCATCCGGCGATAATCTATAATCTGTTTAACGGCAGGCGAAAGTGGCTCATCGTCGCCGCCCTGGCCGTTGCGGCTGTACTGCTTGTAATGGCGCTGGCACCGAATAAAACCACCTCGTCGGCACCTGATAAGAATTACGGCACGTTCACGGTCCGGCGGGATAATCTCACCGTCACCGTCACGGAAAGCGGCAGCATAAAAGCAAGGAATTCAATCGACCTCAAATCAGAAGTCGAAGGCCGCGCAACAATTATAAATATCGTCCCGGAAGGAACATACATCACCCAGGAAGACGTTGACAACAAAAAGGTCCTCGTCGAACTCGATTCCGGGGAACTCAAGGAACAGCTCACCCAGCGTGAAATCGATTTCGCCACTGCCGAGGCAAGCTTCGCAGAGGCAAAAGAGGCCTACGACATACAGGTAAAGCAAAATGAAAGCGATATCGCCGCCGCGGAGCTAAAGGTCAAGTTCGCCCTGATGGACTTTCAAAAGTATCTCGGCGAAGAACTGGCTGACAACATTATCCAAAAAGTCAACGAAGCAGAAGACCCGAACACCGATATCGCAACTTTTATCAACGTCGATGGAATTCTTGAAGACCCCAACAACCTCGGCGGCGAGGGCTCACAGCGGCTCGGTGAACTTCAGGACAATATACTGCTGGCAGAAGAACAGCTAAAAAAGGCACAGAACACGCTCGACTGGACCATACGCCTGAGAGAAAAAGAATACGTCTCTGAAACCGACCTGCAGACCGACCGGCTGAACGTCCAGAGCCTCGAAATAAAATACAACCAGGCAAAAACCAATCTAAATCTTTTCAAAACCTATGACTTCTCAAAGCAAACCCAGAAGCTCCTGAGTGATTATTTTGAGGCACAACGCGCACTCGACCGGACATACGCAAAAACACGTTCCGAACTCGCACAGGCAACGGCCCGGCTCGAAAGCGCAAAGTCGAGATTCAACCTGCAGCAGGACCGGCTCAATAAAACCAAAGACCAAATCGCCGCCTGCACTATAAGGGCGCCCGACTCGGGACTGGTAGTCTATGGTTCGAGTAACGACACATACCGTAGATTTCGAGGCGGAAGTATCATCGCCGCGGGCGAAGAGGTCTATCAGCGTCAGACCATCATAACCCTGCCCGACACAACCGAAATGATGGCCGAAATTACCGTCCACGAATCTTCCGTCGATAAGGTCAAGCCGGGCCAGAAGGCGACTATCGTTATGGATGCCTTCCCGGACCAGATATTCCAAGGCGAAGTAATCAAAGTCGCCCCGCTGCCGGACCAGCAGCGAAGCTGGCTAAGCCCGGATATCAAAGTTTATACCACCCAGGTCACAATCGACGGAACCCACGACTTCCTCAAGCCCGGAATGTCCGCCCGCGTCGAAATCCTCGTTGACCAGCTTGCCGACGTTCTTATAGTCCCCGTGCAGGTCGTCGCCAACCGGGGAGGAAAGAAAATATGCTACGTCTCAAACGGCGGCAGGCCCGAGCCAAAAGAAGTTAAAACAGGCCTGTTTAACGATACCTACGTTCAGATTCTCGAAGGCATACAGCAAGGTGAAAATGTCCTGCTCAGCCCGCCGAGAATCACCGAAACTCAGACGGAACAGACTGCGCAACTTCCCGACAAATTTCAAAGGCCCGACCAGCAGGAACAACCAACTCAAGACCGGCAGGGTCCGCAACAAGCTTCAATGCAAACTGACAACCAGGCCCAGGGGCCTATGGCAATGCCTATGCAGGGGGCAAATTTCGACCCTAACAAGTTTGACGAAAAAGCAAAAGAAAGAATGAAGCAGTTTATGCAAAATGCTCAACCGGGCCAGATGCCCTTTGACCCCAATAAAATCCCCGAGCAGGACAGGGAAAAAATGAGAAAATTCAGAGAACAGATGAGGCAGCAGCGCGATGGAGAATCCCCCCGCCAAAAACCTTGATTTTACCGGCGACGGCTCAATCCTCGTCTTCGAAAAGCTCTGCAAAAACTACCTGCTTGGAGAAGTCGAGCTTAAAGTCCTTCGCGATATCGACCTTGTCATCAAAAGGGGCGACTATCTCGCCGTAATGGGTCCGAGCGGCTCAGGTAAATCCACCCTGCTCAATATAATCGGCTGTCTCGACCGCCCTTCCACGGGCAAATACTATCTCGGTGGACAGGATGTATCGACGCTCGACGATGACCAGCTCTCTTCGATACGAGGCATGCATGTAGGGTTCGTCTTTCAGTCATTCAATCTTATAGCACAGCTTAATATAATCGAAAATATCGAAATCCCGATGTTCTATCAGGGCATTTCGGAAAAGCAAAGCGAAGCCAAGGCGATTGAACTGGCCGAGCTGGTCGGCCTTGGCGACAGAATCAAACACAGACCATCTGAACTCAGCGGCGGGCAGCAGCAAAGAGTCGCCATCGCAAGGGCACTGGCAAACGACCCTTTAATCATACTTGCCGACGAGCCGACCGGAAATCTCGACAGCCAAAGCGGAACCGAAATCCTCGCTATACTCGACAAATTATACGAACAGGGCAAAACCCTTATCATAATTACACACGACGAGGAAATCGCCAAACACTCTCAAAGACAAATCCGTCTATTCGACGGGCAAATTCAAAAACAATGGTATAACCGGTAAACGTATGTTTCTATACAGAGTCAGAAGAACAGTAAAACTGGGCATCAAAAGCTTATGGCTCCATCGCCTCCGCTCCACGCTCACAGCGCTGGGCATCATATTCGGCGTCTCTTCCGTCATCGCGATGCTCGCCATAGGCGAAGGAGCGAGTCAAACCGCTCAGGAACAAATCGCCCGTCTCGGCAGTCTCAACATAATCATCAAAACCATCAAGCCGGCCGAAGACCAGCAAGCCTCAAGCCAGCAGCAGAGCTTGCAGGAATACGGCCTGACATACAAAGATGCGGAACGATTCCGGAACAGCATACCGAATATCCAGGTCGTCGTCCCGGTCCGCAGAGTTTCCCAGCAGGCCTGGTACCGAAATCACAAAATACCCATTGAGGTCATCGGGACAGTTCCCTGGCATCTTGAAACCGCGCCGGTTCGTCTCATTATGGGCCGATTCCTTGCCTCCGCCGATATGGACTATAAACAGGATATCTGCATTATCGATGAGAGGGTCGTTGACGAACTTTTCGCATTCGACGACCCGCTCGAACAGCACGTTAAAATCGCCAGCGATTATTACACCGTCGTAGGCATCGTCAGCACTCAGCCCGTTACAACCGCAGGCCAGCAGGATAACCAGGAAAAAACGCCCGCACAAAATTCAGGCGGCGCAAACGCCGGAAATATCTATGTCCCCCTCACGACCGTAAAGGACCGCTTCGGCGAATTGACTGTTCAGCTTTCAGGCCAATCCGGCGCCAATGTAGAAAAGGTCGAGCTGCAGGAAATCATCGTCAAGGTCGAAAATGTTGACCTCGTCGTGCCCACCCGCGATATACTTCAGACACTGCTCGAACGATTCCACAAGAAAAACGATTACCAGCTAATCGTTCCACTGGAGCTTTTACGGCAGGCAAAACGCACACAGGCGATATTCAGTATCGTGCTGGGCTCAATCGCCGCCATCTCGCTTTTAGTGGGCGGTATCGGAATTATGAATATTATGCTCGCCACCGTCAGCGAACGAACTCGCGAAATCGGAATTCGACGGGCGCTCGGCGCAAGAAAAAGAGATATTATCTTCCAGTTCCTCTCCGAAACCCTTATGCTGACCCTCGCAGGCGGATTACTCGGCATTGTGCTCGGCTGCTCTATTCCCTATTTCGTTACTCATTTCGGGAATATGCCGACCGTTATCACAGGCACATCACTGCTGCTTTCATTCGGAATATCGGGTGCAGTCGGTATCGCGTTCGGCCTTTACCCCGCATATCGAGCGGCAAATATGGACCCAATCGAATCCCTCCGACACGAATAGTCACAACTGAGACTATTATCGCTGAAAATAAAAATGGGTTTCAGGTATTGCCTTGCAGCCCATTTGTTAATAATCATTCGGCTTTTACATACCTGCCAGCCAGCCCTGAACGAAGTCGCTCAAATCGTCAAGCCCAACCGAGCCGTCACGGTTGAAATCAGACCCGCCGCACCAGTCGTTTCCCGAATTGCAGTCGCTGCGATTCCAGTGGAAGCCGAAACCGGCAAAGTCTTCAAACTCAAGACAGCACGGCGACAGGTATACCCCGTCAATTACCTGCTGGCTGATTCCAGGCCCCTGCCAGGCAACGGCGATATTGTCGTCGCCGGTGCCCTCCTTGTGTAATACCTCGATATAATACTTCTCGCCGCCCGTTAGTGAAATCGACGACGACTGCTGCTCCGGATATTTTGTCCACTGCTGCGAAGATGTATAATCCGATACATAAGCAATACGAATGATATTCGCAGGATTGTCATCACTGCTCAGCCATAATTCGCTGTTGTCATCGCTTGCAATCCAGAACGTGTAATCGCCGCTTGTCACGGGATTCAAATACCCGCGAATACGTGTACCGTATGTATCGTCCCAGTTTACAGGCCCTTCCAAGCTCACAATCAGCTCTCTGCCGTTCGGGTTGTCGGGATAATTGCCGTTCGAGGTCAAATCACTCACAGCCGTGCCGCTTATACCGGTCCACCATTCGCACAGAATCGCCCCCGTTCCAATACCTGCCTCACTTGGTGCTGCTGATTCCTCGGTTGAATAGCTCGATTCATTCGTGGCTGTATCAACAGCGGTAACCACATAGTAAAAGGTTGTGCCGTTGCTTACGCTGTTGTCGGTATAATCCGAAGTGCTTAAAAGCGAGCCGTTTAACTGAACATACCCGCTGCCTGAAGCTGTGGAGCGATACACATTATAGCCGTCAAGGTCGCTTTCGCCGTTATCGTTCCAGTCGATTGATATCGCCTCAATACCACCGGTAGCGGTTAATCCGGTCGGCGCTGTTGGCGGCGACGAATCGCTGGGTGTAGCTGAATCTTCATTAGAGTATCCCGATTCGTTTGAAGACGTATCTACTGCTGTAACGACATAGTAGTAAGTCGTTTGGTTTATAACGCTGTTGTCGTTGTAATTCGAACTGCTCACAACCGAACCGTTTAACTGAACATAACCGCTACCCGAAGTCGTGGAACGGTATATGTTATAACCGTCTAAATCAACTTCGCCGTTGTCGTTCCAGTCCAGCGAAACCGTCTCGTCGCCTGCTGTCGCCGAAAGGCCGGTTGGCTCCGCAGGGGGCGTATCTTCGTTCGCGAATACTCCCATTTCC
>CAYLYB010000084.1:0-11822 GCA_964387605.1 uncultured Pirellulales bacterium
AGGTATCCGTGGCTAAAAAAGGGTTTGTATTGTCTCGCGCTAGGTGTCATTGACACCTACCAGTTTTGTTTTTCGGTAATTGGTGCTTGTTTAGAGCTTAGGGTTTAGAACTTAGGATTTAATCTTGCGCCTTTTTGTGGCTTAATAAATCCGTGTAAACTTGTGCCATAGGTATCCGTGGCTAAAAAAGGGTTTGTATTGTCTCGCGCTAGGTGTCATTGACAGCTAGTGCCATGCTCGTCTTACTAATGGGGTCCTGTCTTTCAGGAACCCGGTGGGCGAAGGCGGATGGCAAGCGCATAAATCCCATTTAGAGCATTGCCTCCGCCGAGTCCGCCTAAGCCGAGCAAATCTCTGTGTGCTCTGCCTGCCCCGGCGAAGCGCAGCGTAGAGGGGTGCTCTCTGTGTAATCTGTGGCTAAAAAAATCCGTGTAATCCGTGTCCATCCGTGGTTAATTTGGTTGATAATTCGCTGTTGATTATTCCCCGCGTTTCGGTTAACATCCTGTGTTTTTACCGTTAAGGCCGCCAATGGCATAGAGTTTATTCTGTTTATCTCTGCGACCTCTGCGGTGAATATAAAAGTTACGCATTACATTAAGGAATGAAAAGATGAATAACTTATGGTTCTTGGCACAAACAGCCCAAACCGAGAGCGTATCAGAGGTATCAGCCGAGCCGGTAGGTGAGCAGACTGAGGCCGTAACTACTGTCGATTCCAACGCCGCAGGCCAGCCGATGCCCGCGAGGAAATCGTCGCCTTATACCCAGTTTATTTTTATCGGCGTCATTTTCGTCGTGATGTACCTGATTTTGTTCCGCGAGCCGAGAAAAAGGCAAAAACAGCAGCAGAAAATGGTCCAGTCCCTAAAGAAAAACGACAAGGTAAGAACAATAGGCGGCATACTCGGCACCGTAGTCGATATTAAGGGCGATGAAGTTACGCTCAAGATAGATGAATCCAACAATACCAAAATCAGAATCGTCGTATCTTCGATAGGAAAGAATCTGACAAACGAAGGACAGGCCTAATCGAAAAAGAACTAACATTCGGGTTTTAGCAGGAATTTGATATGAATAAGAATCTATCGTGGAAGATTATATTAATCATCGCATTGGTTGCTTTGGCGGCATGGACTCTCTATCCGCCTCAAAAAACGCTGAAACCCGGCATTGACCTCGGCGGTGGAACCAGTCTCATTTACGAAATCGACTCGCAGGGTTTGAATTCCATGGAGAAACGTGGCCTTGCCGGGCGAATGATTACCGTCCTTCGACGCCGAATCGACCCCGCAAATATACAAAACCTCGTCTGGAGGCCGCAGGGAAACACCCGCTTCGAGGTGCAGATGCCGCTGGCGAGCAAGGAGGCAAGGGAAAAACGAGAGGCATTCGAGTCGGTTCTCGATGCCCTTATTGCCGAAAACGTAACCCCAGCTATGATTATGCGCTCCGTAGTAAAGCCGCCCGAACAACGAGCAGTCGATTTTGAAAAATTCGCCCACGATTCAAACGACAGAACTAAAATACTCGAAGAATTCGCAACCTTTTATGACCTGCGAAAAGACCTCCAGCAGCAAAGAGACGACCTCTCGGCTAAGCTCGCCGAGAAAGAGGATGCCATTAAGGTTGCTGGGCTGGATTTTGATGATATTCAAACCCGCGTTGTGGACTGGTCGAAACTAAGTGAAGATAAACTCAAAGTTGCCCTTCTTGATTACCTCGGCTCCGAAGCCAGCGTCGAAATGCTTACACAATACGTGGGTTTCTACAAAGACTGGGCACTGGTAGTTGGCCGGCTGACGGACCCGGATGAGGGCATCAATATTCTTTACAACAGGGCTATGCAGTCTATTCACAAGCTGAACCTCTCACAGGACCAGGTAATGTTTGCCTTGGAGGCTGCCGAGCCCGATTCTGCAAGGCAAAAAAGAGCGGTTGTGGCATTACTGGAGGAATTCCCCGAACGAGAGCAAAAAATCAATGCCGTTGTTAACGCATACAGGGAATATTACCCAAACAAGGGCCGCCTTGACGACCCTGGCGATATCCAGCGTATGCTAAAAGGCGCCGGCATCCTCGAATTCCGAATCCTCCCCACCGATGGCCATCCGGAGGTGGATTCTGGGCAGATGAAGGCGTATGTGGAAATGCTGAAGACCAAGGGGCCGAAATACGCCTCTGATGATAAGTATATCTGGTTCGAGATAGAGAATATCGAGCAGTGGCATGCCGCCGACGGTGCGGGCAGGCCGACAATTGTCGCGCAATTTGGTAATAACTGGTATGTTCTGGCAAGCAATAAAAAAGATGAAGCGATGCTGCACAGCGGACAGAGCAAGGACTGGAAGCTGAACAGGGCGTCTCCGGGCCAGGACCAGCAGGGGCGCAGGGCTATCGATTTCGAGCTTGATGAGCGTGGAGGTGTTTTGTTTGGCAATGTGACGGGAAAGAATCTTGACAGACCGCTTTGTATTTTACTGGATGACCTTGCGATATCTGCGCCGAATATCCAGTCGAGGATTTATACCCGCGGTCAGATTACAGGCAGTTTCAGCCAGACGGAGGTTCAGGATATGGTGAGCAAGCTCAACGCGGGTTCACTGCCGGCTCGTCTTGTAGAGCAGCCGATTTCGGTGAAGACGATAGGGCCATCGATAGGGGCCGACAACCGCGACCAGGGCATCAAGGCGGGCCTGGTAGGGATGGCGGGCGTGATAGTATGTATGTTGATTTATTACACCTTAGCGGGCTCGATTGCGGACGTTGCGCTATTGATGAATTTGTTGTTTGTACTTGCGATAATGGCGGGGCTTCGGGCGACATTTACGCTGCCGGGCATAGCTGGCGTGATACTGACGATAGGGATGAGCGTAGACGCCAACGTACTCATATTCGAAAGGACGCGGGAGGAACAGAAGAAGGGTTCGTCGCTTTCGATAGCGATAAAGAACGGATACGAGAAGGCGTTCAGTGCGATTATAGACTCGAACATTACGACAATGATGACGGCAGGTATTCTTTACTGGGTGGCGTCGGAGGAGATAAAAGGATTCGCAATCACGCTGATACTTGGTCTCGCATCGAGTATGTTCTCGGCGTTATTCGTGACTCGTGTGATATTCGACTGGCTTTTGAAAAGAAGGATTATCAAGGACCACCTTATAATGCTGAACCTTGTGGGCAGGCCGAATATCAACTGGATGAAATACCGTCCCGTGTTTCTTACAATTTCCGGGATAATGATAGTAGGCGGATTATTTGTGTTTTTTACGAGAGACGAAAGCACAAACAGCAAATACGACATAGAGTTTACGGGAGGAACGAGCGTCCAGATAAATCTCAAACCCGGTGTCGATTTGAGCAGAGAACAGGTAGAAGAGAGGATACACAACAGAGGCCGTGAGCTGGGTAACCATGCGATTGCAGCGGCGACGGTGTACAGCGTTGGCAAGACGGGCAGGGAATACGAAATCAATACTACCGAGACAAACCGAACGGTGGCGAAGGTTACGACCGGCAATACTCAATGGACGGCCCAGAGCGTTACAGAGGCAATCAGAAAAGCCGAGAAGGGGGAGGAAGGCAGACTCAGAAATCTGGTAGTGACGGAGACCGACACTGCCGAGGGCAAAACATTCAGCGTACAGACAAGTCAATTGAATAAACTTCTTGTTGCAAACGTACTCGAGACTGCGCTGCCTGACGCGAATATATCCGAGCCGGAGGTGGATGAAGTAGTTACGGAGGCGGTATTGGCCTCATTCGAGGGAGAGCTCGAGGTGATGCAGAGTCTTGAACCGCGGATAACAGGCAGCGAGAAGGTAACCGAATCGATGATAGAGTCGCAACCTGAACTGGTGGATTTTCTTGGGGGAGCGGCAATCAGATGCGAACTTCAGAAAGGCGCAACTAAGGCAGAGATAGAGCAGAGACTAAAAGACCTGCTGAACAAGCCTGATATGCGGGAGCTGAAACGGTATCCGTACAAGATAGTGGATTCGCATTTGATGAGGCCGGAGGAGAGTAAGCCGATGAATGAATTTGTTTTCGTCGTTTCGGACCCTGACGCCGCATTCGCTCAGATGGATGAAGACGTTTGGGCGCAATTTGTGCAAAACGAGACGAGTAAGGTAAAGGGCGCGATGGAGCTTGAGACATCGCTATCGCAGGTGACGCAGATAGACCCGTCGGTTGGTAACGAGGCGAAGACTCGTGCGATGGTAGCGATAGTTTTATCTCTTATGGCGATGCTGACCTATATCGGGATACGGTTCGGTGATTTGCGCTACGGTTTTGGCGCGGTGATAACGCTGGCCCACGATACGATAATAACACTTGGCGCGGTAACGGGCTGCACATACGTTGCGGCTACGATGTTCGGACAGTCGCTTCTAATAGGGGATTTCAAAATCGACCTTGCGATGATAGCGGCGTTTTTGACTTTGCTGGGATATTCGATTAACGATACCATCGTGATATATGACCGAATTCGTGAGAACCGCCGCAAGGGGACGGAAATGACGCCTCAGATTATCAATAACAGCATCAACGAGACCCTTGCGAGAACGCTGCTGACGAGCTTAACGACGTTATTGGTAGTTGTGGTGATGTATATTTTCGGCGGCAAGGGGTTACGCGGATTTAACTTCGCGTTAATGTTCGGGATAATCTTAGGCACTTACTCATCGATAGCGATATCGGCGCCGATTCTGCTGATAGGGCTGAAGAAGAAGAAAACGGACAAGAAAACCGGAAAAGGGTAAGATTTCTGCCGGCTTAAGCGAGGTATTGGTCGGCGGTTTTATCGAGACGGATTTTCGGTCGGCGGCGGCTGAGTTTCGGGCAGGGGAAGGCATGCCATGCAAAAGGATTTTAAAATAGGCCTGATGGTCGGCGTTTTGCTCGTAATAGGAGCGACTGTGTGGCTGTGCACGCTGCCGAGGTTCGGCACACAGGCCAGGGTATTGCGGGAGCAACAGGAGGCGAAAGCCCCCGAAAGGCCGGTTCAGCCGGCACCGAGAAGTATTATAAAGCCAGATGTCGCCCTGCAGCCCAGTCGGCAGGAAGAGAAACCAGTTATAAATCAGGAGCCGGTTAAGCCGGTTGTTGAGACAGTGACGGCACGTGTGCACATAGTACAGAGGGGCGATACTCTTTCCGGCATCAGCGAAAAATACTACGGCTCGGCAGGCAAATGGCAGAAAATATTTGCTGCTAACCGTATGGTCCTTGAGAATCCCGATAAACTTGTTCCGGGCACCCGGCTGGTTATCCCCGAATAGCAGCACAATTCCTTTTTCCCCGGTATAGTGTTCCCATATTAGCTGCGTCAATTTTAACTGTCGCTGGACAGTGGTGCCGTCATCGTGACTCTGCACCCTTGCTCGGGCTTAGAGTCAATCTCAAGATATCCACCAAACTCTCTCAATCGTGTGCCAATACTAAAATGCCCCAAGCCCTGTTGTTTTCCCTTTCTTTGAGCTATTTTAGAAGGGCTGAATCCAACTCCATCGTCTTTAATCCTGACCTTTATCTGACTCCCAAGTTTGCGAATAGAGACCATTACATTTTGTGCGTGCGAATGCTCGATAACATTAGAGAGCAACTCCCTTACGCTGCGAAACAAGAGGACTTTAACATCATCGCTTAGCGGCTTGACCTGGCCATCATCCTCGAATTTATAGTCAATCGCACTATTTTTACTAATTAGCGCTTCGACCAGGCAAGCCACCCCCTCCTCAAAACCCAGCTCGTACAATGCGGGACTGTTAATTTCAAGTGACAATGATTGAAGGTCGCGAGATGTTGTACTGAGCAGCTGGCATACATCGTCCACTATCTTGCGAAACTTTTCAGAACTCATAGACTTAGACAACGATTTTATTTTCATTTTGGAAGCTATCAAATTCTGGGCAGCCTTTTCCCGCATATGTACTGCGATTCGGTGCTTTTCCTTCTCGTCGATTAACGCCAATTTCGAAGCCAGGGATTTGAGCCGCCACTGATAGGCAAGAAGCTTTTTCTCCGCGCGTTTGCGTTCGCCATTCTTAATCAGTTCCCACTTACCCTCATTTTTGATAAGGGCAAATTGATGGTTGTTGGCCACCTTTATGACTTCGGATATTTCGCAGTTGCCGAGATAGTAGTTGCAAAAGGCAATTATTCGATATTGATGAATTGCTTCATTCAGCTGTTTTTCCCAACCCATGAAATCTTTCCAGAATCTTTTCTCAAGCCACGACGTATTACCTGTCGCCCTGATACCTTCATAACCGTTGTCCAGCGCCTTGTTGTATTTATTGATTAAACCTTTCAGCATTCGTCGTGGGTCAAAAGCGCTTTGTTTAAGATACCATTCGCCGGCCGAAATGATTTCCATTTGCCCGCTTCTTATATGTTCCTCTAAGCCGGACACACTCGTTGCCAATGTTTCTTCGGCTTCTTGTGCACAAAGAGGCTCAGAAGTAACCCACATACATAATTCGTGACTCTCTAATCCCGCTTTGAAATAAGGCACCAAAATATCAATTAAATCTTCCTTTGTATTGTAGAATTGGCACACATGAGCACCCCAGGAAATATTTCCCAGCGCAGGTATCCCCGTTTTTCTAAGCCCTTGTTTATTGTGTTTTGCCGGTGTCATCCTAAATCCTCCAAAAGTTCAGGCAAACAACAGGTTCCTCTCCGGTGCATATTTGACTGGCGTTGTCTTATTGCATGCTATCGCTGTATTAGAAGGCGGGTAATCGGGGCGGATATTCAACAGAGCAAAGGTTGCGTGAACCCACCAGTTAGAGATATTATCTTCCTGATTGTCGGGAAAGCAAGGGGAAATCCGCCAGGGGCGGATGGAAGGTTACAAGTTACAGGTTGCAGGTTACAAGTTGGGAAGGGAGTTACAAGTTACAGGTTGCTTCGCTTGGAATGAGGGATATGAGGCGAATTGTGGATAGGAATGCCCGGGACAGGAGTCGAACCTGCATGAGAGTAACTCTCACCAGCCCCTCAAGCTGGCGCGTCTGCCAATTCCGCCACCCGGGCCTAAGCAATTATGATTTATTATTGATGATTGATGATTGAAAGTCAATCGCAATTCCCGAAGGTTTGCGAGGCGGTTAGCGGCCTCTTTGACCGTCGTAGAGCAGAATCTGGAGGCGATTGCAGAAGGTGTAGCCAGCTTGTTTGCAAAGCTCGGCGACGGCAGGGGATTTTGCGAGCAGCTCATCGCGAGTTTTCGCCTGCGGCATCAGCAATATTTTTTGTGAATCGACGTTTTCCAACAGCCCGACAGTATCTTCGATTTCGACGAGGTCATCGGGAGAATCAACGACGAATTTAAGCTGATAGGGATAACTGCTTATCAGTTGTTTTATGGCGGGGATATTGAGGCGGGATTGTTCGTGCGATTCGGCAGATTGCTTTTTGGCGGGTGTGGAATTCGAAAGTTTCGGGCTGATGCTCATCAGGTCGCAGGCGAGGCCTGGGACGAACTCGATACCTGCTGTTTCTATTGTGATGTGTTTTCCAAGATTTTTTAATTCTTTTGTGAGTTGCGGCAGCTGCGGATTAGTAATCGGTTCGCCGCCGGTGATGACAATGAAGCCGCAGTGCCATTGTTTGATTTTGGCGATTATATCAGCGGTGTTTAAATCCTCTCCGGCGGCGGGGTCGAGTGCGTATTTAGTGTCGCACCATTTGCAGCGCAGCGGGCAGCCGGGGAGACGGATGAAGACGGCCGGGACGCCCGTGAGCAGACCCTCACCCTGAAGCGAATAAAATATTTCGTTTACGAGCATTTCAGGTGTCCATAAAATGTTGGTTGTTAAGTGGTTTTATTCCCGGCAGCGGATATTTCAAAGACGTATTCGATGGGGTCCTTGACGCCGGCATTTTGGAATCCCTTTAGGCGCAGGCGGCAGGAATCGCACCTGCCACAGCTTTTGCCGTCTTTTTGGGGGTCGTAGCAGCTATGGGTGAGCGAATAATCGACATTTAGTTTGAGGCCTGCCATTATTGTCTGGGACTTTGTCATATTTATTATGGGGGTATGGATTTTGAGGCGGTCCTTATGTTTAGTGCCGGCGGCGGTGGCAAGGTTTGCGAGTTTTTCGAATGCCTGGATGTATTCGTGCCGGCAGTCTGGGTAGCCGCTGAAATCGGTGGCATTGACTCCTACAAATATATCGAATGCTTCGAGGACCTCAGCCCAGGCGAGGGCATAGCTTAGGAAGATGGTATTGCGAGCGGGGACATAGGTGGCGGGGATTTCATTGTGATTGTCGAGGTCGGTTCTATCCTTGGGGACTTCGATGGTCAAGTCGGTGAGAGCTGAGCCGCCTATACCTCCCATATCGATGGGGAGTATTTTATGCTCCACGACGCCCATTGCCCTTGCGATTTTTTTTGCAGATTCGACTTCTCGCTGATGCCGCTGGCCATATCTGAAAGAGAGTGCGTAGAGTTGAAACCCCTCGTCTTTTGCAATCGCCAAAGTAGTGGCGGAATCGAGTCCGCCGCTCAGCAGCACAACTGCTTTATCTTTTTGCTCCGTCATTTTATGCTCCTTCTTGCCATAGGGGTGCGCATATATTATATTAGTTGGCAAGATATTTGCGAGAGTTAAAAAATGGGCAAAAAAAACGAGCTGGAATTTTTTGATAATCCGTATCCCGACCGAAGTTACGTTATAACGATAAAATGCCCGGAGTTTACGAGTTTGTGCCCGAAGACGGGCCAGCCGGATTTCGGGGAAATAGTGGTCGAGTACTGCCCCGACAAGGTTTGCATCGAGCTTAAAAGTCTGAAGTTTTATATGCAGAGTTACCGGAACAAGGGTATTTTTTATGAGGCGCTGACGAATAACATACTGGAGGATTTGAGCGGAGCGTGCAGGCCCAGGTGGATGAAGGTAACAGGCAGGTTCAGTCCGCGGGGTGGAATAACAACAGAAGTAGCAGCGGAATATAGCGCAGATAATTGAAGAAGATTTCATTGAGAGGTGAGGAAATGAGCATTGCGTTTAACTGTGAGCATTGCGGCAGGAAAATAGAGGCGCCGGAAAGCGCGGGCGGCAAATGGGGCAAGTGTCCGGGATGCCAGAAAAAGGTATTCGTACCGAGAGGGCAAAGTGATGAAGAGCTGCGTCTTGCGCCGCTGGATACGGAAGCGGAACGGAAGAAGAAGCAGATGCTCGCAGAAGAGGTTCGTCTCAGGGAGGACATTCTCAGTGAAACCGAAGTGCCGGAAGAGGGTGTAACAGGGAAGGGTCAACAGCGTTCGTCAAAGCCGGCCGAGTTAGGCGATGCCGAGCTCACCAGCGCTATTATCGGGTATCTTCGTCAGATGGCCGACGGCGATTTGGAGGCGGCTGATGCAATGGCGAGCGTTATAAGGCCCAACAGCAAAAGGGCGTTGAAAATTATTGAACATATCGGGCTAAGCTCAATACCTGAGCCGGAGCTGTCTGACATACCTCAGCAGGTGCTCGCAGGTCTGATAAAAACCTTGCGCAATAAGCTGTAACAGGCGGAAAGGTTAAATCAAATCTTCAGGGTACAGTCCAGTAAACCCACTTTGATTCCCAAACGTATAAATAAGTGGAGCAATCCATACTGAGTTGCCTTTTTGGCCTTGGCGGTTCGGTATTCTATACTTTAATCGGAGGGGCACACCTATACGAATTATGCATCGAGACTTAGAAGGGAAGGGGGCTTATATGGGCAGTAAGCCAATTCTGGTTCACGTAACTCACGAAGCAGCGGCCAAGGTTGGAGGAATCGGGGCTGTTCTTGACGGGTTTTTCACCTGTCAATCGTACCACGATTCGGTAGAGCGGTCTATCATAGTAGGCCCTCTTTTCACTACCGAAGGAACGGTTCTGGACCGGCTGGGCGAGGGCGGTGAAGTTCTTTATTCATCTCTCGACGGACTGGTGAACACGGGTTATGCGTCGGCGTTTCAAAAGATAGAGAGCTACTACAACGTAGGCATCATCTACGGCAGGCGTACGTTTATCGACAGCCAGACGGGAATCAAGAGCTCTCCGGAGGTAGTGCTTTTAGATATCAGGCAGGCCGACGTCGATATTATCAGCGAATTCAAAAAGCGTTTATACGAAGAGTTCGGGATTCGCAGCGACCTGTATGATTATTTGTGGGAATACGAGCAGTACGTTCGCATTGCGCCCGCTGTGATGGCAGTGCTCAAGGCCATCGGGGCGGCAACGGACAGGACCATTGTAATCTCCCACGAGTATATGGGTATGCCTACGGTTCTGGCGGCGATTATCGACCCTTACTGCAAGTTCAAGACCGCGTTTTACGCCCACGAAGTGGCGACGATGCGCAAGATAGTGGAGGAGCATCCGGGCCACGATACGATGTTTTATAATCTCATCAGGAAGGCCCACGAGCAGAGACTTTACGTTGACGATGTTTTCGGCATCCAGGACTGCTATTTCAAGCATCCGCTGGTCGCGGCGTCTAAATACTGCGACGTAATACTTGCGGTGGGTAAATATGTGGCCGAAGAGATGAGATTTCTCGGGCCGGAATTCGAGTCGAAGGATATTGCCGTAGTTTATAACGGTATACCCACTTACGAGATAACGTCTAAGGAGAAGATGGTCTCGAAAGAGAAGCTGCGTCAGTATTGCGAGAACCTTTTGGGTTATAAGCCGGATTTGATTCTCACTCACGTTACGCGTCTGGTTCGCAGTAAAGGGCTTTGGCGGGATTTGCGGGTTCTCGAACATCTTGACAAAGCGTTCCAGCGAGCGAATAAGACGGCTGTGATGTTTTTGCTTTCGACGGAGGTATCGACGAGGCGCAGCTGCGATATATATGAGATGGAGGCGAGATACAACTGGCCTGTGGCTCATCGCGAGGGCTGGCCTGATTTGTCGGGCGGCGAGGCGGTGCTTTATACGGCGATACAAGAGTTTAACGCGAAGAGCAAGAACGTAAAGGTTGTTTTCATAAACCAGTTCGGGTTCAGCAGAAAACACTGCGGGCAAAGGATGCCCGAAGGGATGGAGTTTTTGGATATTCGAAAGGGCAGCGACGTCGAATTCGGGCAAAGCATTTATGAGCCATTCGGTATCGCACCTCTGGAGCCGTTGACATTCGGGGGACTTTGTGTATTGAGTAACATATCGGGCTGCTGCGGTTTCGTACAGGAGGCAATAGCAGGTATTGAGCCGGCCCTGGTGAAGGGGACAAGGAATATCATTGTCGCCGACTATACAGCTATAGACGGCGGGTTCGGCGATATTGGCGAGCTTCTGGCGATGGGCAGGGGTGTTCGCGACCAGATAGAGGCGAGGGTGAGCAGCGAGGTCGCCGATGAGATATTGATGTTATTGCCGAAGAGTCAATCTGAAGTAGCGTCAATGGTTGAGAACGGATACTCTATCGCAAAGAATATGAGCTGGGACGTAGTTGTCAGCAATTATTTGCTGCCGAGCCTGGAGGCGGTTTTGGAAAAGGAGCACTCCCGAAACATACACACAGCGGCATAATCGCCGCAGCGGCTTATGCGCACACCCATACGGGATTAACGCCCGCAACCTTCCTAAAAAACTCATTTCAGTTTTTACTATATTGCCTTGCGCCTGCCGGTGAACATAAAGTGATTAGCCACAGAGAACACAGAGACCACAGAGTTATTAACATCGCGTATCGTCGGCGCTCCGAATACGTCATAGCTATAGCGCTCGACAATATCGCCTTCTTCATCGCTTAAAGCGACGACGCTGCCCAGGCCATCGTAATGGTAATAATAAAGCTTATTGCCGTTCTGGACGTCTATCATACAAATCG
>CAYLYB010000085.1:0-11636 GCA_964387605.1 uncultured Pirellulales bacterium
GTAGTTGGTGAACCTGTGAATTTCTTCGAGTTTGAGCTTATCCGGTGAGACGATTGCGAGCATTACCCGGCCGGTTTCAGCCCCCAAGTCAACCGCGATATATTTTTTTTCAACAGCCAATTTACACTTCATCAGATACTGCCAAACCGTGATACAAAGATTGAAGAGAAATTATTTTATAATGAAAGTGTTTTCCATATGCAATGATAATAGCGTGAGGAGTGTTTTTAAGGAACAATCATCTTTTTTTCCGGCGGGACGGGACAATTTGCCGTAATCGGGATTTCTGAAGAGGTAACGGGTATGATACCGAGGCGGATGTATACAGGCCGAATTGCTTTTCTCAAGTCAGGAAGCTTTGTCGTGAATACGACGGCGCCGAGAACGCACAAGATGCCGCCTATTGTCAGGGTATTTGGGGCACCTATGGAACTTGCGAGAGTTCCAGCCAGCAGACTGCCGAATGGAGCCGTTCCTATGAAGGCCATCACATAGAAGCTCATAACCCTGCCTCGTTTGTCGTCGTCAACAATGGTTTGTATTACGGTGTTACATGCGGCCATCTGCATAATCATACCGAGCCCCATTAGGAACATCAGCGGCAGAGAAATCCACAGCATTCGTGACAATGAGAATGAGATAAGCCCGATTCCAAAGGTGGCGGTTGATAAAGGGATGATTCTGACAAGGCCCAAGACGCTTTTTCTGGATGCGAGGTAAAAAGCGCCCATCAATGCACCAATACCAGAGGCGGCCATAAGGAAGCCAAAGGTGTGCGGTCCGCCGCTTAGGATTTTGGCCGCGAAGACCGGCATAAGGACAACGTATGGCATAGCCACTAAACTCACCAGGGCCAGAAGCAGCATAATATACCTAATCGGGGTAAATGCGAGGGCGTAAGAAAGCCCTTCTTTGAGCTCGTTGAGGACGTGAGTGTTGCGTTTCTTTGTTTTTTGAGGACTTACTTTCATCATCAACAGTGAGGCGATAACAAAAAGAAAGCTTAGTCCATTAAGAAAAAAACAGATACCCTCGTTTGTGGCGGCGATTACCACGCCGGCAATTGTTGGTCCGATGAGGCGTGCGCTATTGAAAATCATAGAGTTTAACGCGATGGCGTTGCTCAAGTCCTCCCGGTTTTCCACCATCTGCACAACAAAGGCCTGACGTGTCGGCATATCGAAGGCATTGGTTAGCCCGAGGAATACGGCCAAAAGAATGATTTGCCAGACCTGTATGACGCCTGTAAAAAACAGCAGCCCGAGTAAGAAGGCCTGTATCATAGCCAGCGTCTGAGTTGCAATCAGGATGTAATAGCGGTTCCAACGGTCGGTCAGCACACCAGCGAAAGGAGCCAGAAAAAGGGCAGGAATCTGGCTTGAGAAACCCACGACGCCGAGGAGGAACGCCGAACCGGTAAGGCGGTATACCAGCCAGGGCAGGGCGATTTGTTGTATCCAGGTGCCGGTCAGGGAGATGATTTGTCCTGCGAAAAAAAGGCGATAGTTTCTGTATCTCAGTGAGCGAAAGATAACTTTATGTCCGTTTAGCAGGTCCATTTTATGCACGTCAGCCCTATAATGGTTTATGTCGAAGGTTTCCAGTCATCAATAATCAATCATTAATAGTAAATAGTCAATACGAAGTTGCTCTTTTGGTGTTCCAACCTATAATCTTTGTGGTATGAAGGTTTTAGTTTACGGAGCCGGTGCGGTAGGTTTGGGAGTGGGGAGCTGTCTGCTGAAGTCGGGGGCGGAGGTATGTTTTGTGGGGAGAAGCGAGACGGTAACGGCTCTGCGTGAAGGCGGCTTGATGAGGAGCGGGATATTCGGGAATTTCAGGTTGCCGGCTAATAGCTTCGAAGCGTATGAGACGGCTGGTGAAATCAATGACAAGTTTGAGTTCATACTTGTATGCACGAAGTCATTCGATTCGGCGGCAGCGGCGGAGAAGCTTTCGAAGCGCCCTGAGCTTTTCGGCGAGAATACGAAAATTGTTTTATGCCAAAACGGATGGGGCAACGCGGAGAAATTTACAGCTCATTTTCCAAAGGAGCGGGTTTACAGCGCGCGTGTAATTACGGGATTTACACGGCACAAGCCAAACGAAGTTGAGATAACAGTCCATGCGGACTCGATTCATATCGGTTCTCTTTTCGGTGAAGAAGTTGGGTGTATGGAGCCGTTGGCCCGGGCGATTACGGAAGGGGGGATTGAATGTGTTACGGTCAGCGATATCGAGAAAGACCTATGGGCGAAGATGCTATATAACTGCGCGCTTAATCCACTTGGTGCCATTTTAGATGTGCCATACGGGGCGCTGGCGGAAGATTCTTTCAGCAGGGAGTTGATGAATCATATTACGGAGGAGGTTTTCAAAGTTATGTCAGGGGCTGGTTTTGAGACGCACTGGGGGACGGCGGGGGATTTTTTAGAGGTTTTTTACGGCAAGTTAGTGCCATCAACGGCGGAGCATAAATCCTCAACTCTGCAGGATATTAAGGCGGGAAGGAGAACCGAAATCGAGGCATTGACCGGGGCAGTATTGGCTTTGGCTGAGAAATATAAAATCGAAGCACCCTATAATCGGGCAATTTATTCGCTGATAAAGTTCGTAGAAACGGGGCACAGGTAATTTAGGTAATTTTTTAAGAATTAGAATAATTCGCTTATTTTTAATGTATTACAGTGATATGGGGGATAGTTATATTTGCCGGAGTGCTGAAAGTGACAATTTCATTTTAGAAACAGCACTAATTAAGGTTTAATAACACATAAAAAAATCAGCTTTTCGCTTTTACAGTGGTTTTGCTTGCGTTATAATGAGTGAACGAGGATAATATCTGAGAGCAGTGGTCACAACCCCTTGAGAGAATTGACATTTTCGAGAAAGTGTTATAGTATTTTTGAATCATAATGGGTGGGCCTATGAGATTAAAAAAACGTATACCCAGCGGTCGAGAGAAGGACGAGGCGGCAGTAAAGCTTCTTGAGGAGCTGCGCGAGAAGGTATATTCGAGCAATATATCGTCAGCACGTCACGCGGCATTCAATTTGTCGTGGATGCAGGAAGACGGATATGAGATTCTTCAAGAGGCGCTTGTCGGTAATTCCCCGAGGTCGGCCAAAGGGGCGGCAGCATATGGTCTTCGTAAGATGCGCGGGAGGATGAAGAACCAGGCATTTAGCCTTCTGGAAGGAGGTCTTAAACATTCCAATGCGGATATAAGGCAGGCATGCGCACACGCTCTTCGGCTGGAAAAAGAGGCGAAGAGTAAACCGGCCCAGCCGAAGCCACCGGCGCAGGGGGCGGCGAAACACAAGCCGAAAGGCAAATTTAAGATTACAGAGATATCGCATAAGTCTGAGCGTGAGAGGCCCCGACACGGCAGGAGAAGACCACCGCATATTTCGCGATTCAACCGTTAATACCGGCGGGGGATTATTTCATATCAGCACTTTTTTAAACGACATTTCTTACCATAACTTCGAGACATAAAAATCTTTTTCGACCGGCCCATAATATCTCTTATTATGCGTATTAGAGGGTGATATTTGTATGTCACCGTTTTTTTCAGGGGAGTTTTCTTGAATTTCAGGAACTGTTCGGGTACAATACACACTACAAAATTCGGAGGTATGGGCGTACATACGCCGGGAATCACAGGGATTAAAGCGGGAACGACGGAGGGTATTTTAACTATGTCTTTACTCGATAAATTCAGAATAGAAAAACTGCATTCAAGGCTTGCTCGTATTCACTGCTCGATCGATTATCAGCAGAGTCTTGCGGACCGTAGCGAGGAGGCCGTTGCAGTAATAGGTTTAGACGGCAAGATGCGGTTTGCCAACCAGTCATGGGTTACGATGCACGGCTATGAAAACAAAGAAGAGCTTATCGGAAAGCATATAAAGCGATTTTATGATACGAAAGTAATGGACAATATCAATCGTTGTATAGCCCAGACACGGCTGCTGGGCTGGTATATTACGACGCTGAAGCAGCAGCGCAAAGACGGGACATTTTTTTCGGGCCAGATGAAAATGGTGGCCATGAAGGACGACGCCGCAAAGCCGAACGCGATTTTAATGATGCTGGCCGACGTATCGCGTGTTGGTAATATCCAAGAGATGATTGAGCGGACGAACAAAGAGCTCGAAGTGATGAAAGTCAGGGTCAAGCGGCTCGAAGAAGGACTGTGCCGCTGCAAGGGAACAATCGAGTGTGAGAGTGAGGAGCAGGCGCATCCTCATAGAAGCCAAAGGATGCAACTGCTGCCCATAGCGGAGCTGAAGCATCTGGCCCAAATGGCAAAACGTTTGAGCTAATTCAATACAAAAGGGCAATCCGCGGCGACGGCAGGTGCGATTGCTATTTTGAGTTGTGTTGAAAAGGGCGGCAACATACCTTATTATATTCCCCGTTAAAAAAGAACGCGTAGAAGCGGTATATTTGCGGTTCGTATTAACGAGGTGCTCAATTGACTTATTTAGCGGTCCCTACGGCGGCGCATAATCTGAAGGAGGCCGAGGGGCAGATAAAATCGGCTGTCGAGGCGGGGGCGGAAATAATCGAGCTTCGCATGGATTACCTTGTGGGGCTATCGGTGGAGAGTGCGCTGCAGATAATCCGTGCGGCGAGAGAGCTTGCGCCGGGAACAGCGATAATCGTAACGTGTAGAGATTATCATCAGGGCGGGGCGTTGCGGCATTCGAATGAGCTTCGGACAAACGTGCTGGCGGCAGCGGTTCGTGCTGGGGTGGAATTTATCGACCTCGAATACGAGAGCTTTCAATCGCAGATGATTCGCGGCAAGATATGGCTTTCCCTATCCATGAAGGGGGGTACGCGGCCGATACTGTCGGCGCATAACTTCCAGACGAAATTCAGTGATATCCGCAAGCTGCACAAGGACATTCTTGCGGCCTGTCCGGAGGCGATACCGAAGCTGGTTTATTGCGCTCATCATATAAACGACTGCTTCGAGGTTTTCGATTTGCTGCACGAGGTGCAAGGGGAGCTGATAGCATTTTGTATGGATGAGGCAGGATTTATGACGAGGGTAATAGCGAAGAAATTAGGGGGTTATCTAACGTTTGCCAGTATCGACGAAAAGACCGAGACAGCGCCGGGGCAAATTAGTGCCGGTGAGCTTAAGGATATTTACCGTTTCGCTTCGATTCAGCAGGATACCGAGATTTATGGGGTAATCGGGTCGCCTGTGGGTCATTCGTTAAGCCCTGCGATTCATAATGCGGGTATCGGGGAGGCGGGATTGAACAAGCTTTATCTGCCTTTGCTCTTAGAAGGGGGGCAGGGCGAATTCGATACATTTATGGATAATATACTGAGCCGGGGCTGGCTGGATTTTCGGGGTTTCAGCGTAACGATACCGCATAAGCAAAACGCATTGAATTACATCAGGGCAAAAAAAGGAGCTATTGATTCGGTTTGCGAGAGGATTGGGGCGGCCAATACAATCATCCTCGACGGGCAGCGATTGAGCGCGTTCAATACCGATTGCGACGCGGCCTTAGATGCGATTACGACTGCATTAGGTATCGAGCGTTCCGGCCTTAAGAAGATGAGTGTCGCCGTGGTTGGGGCTGGTGGAGTGGCGAGGGCGATAGTGGCAGGGCTGACAGAGGCGAAGGCCAAGGTAAAAATCTATAATCGCACCGTCAAAAAGGCCAAAGCACTTGCTTCTGAATTCAAGTGCAGCTCGGCACCACTTAAAAAGCTCGCAAAGCTAAGCGAGGAACTGGTGATAAACTGCACGAGTATCGGCATGTATCCGAATATTAATGAGACGCCGGTTGATGAGAAGTATTTGAAAAAGGATATGGCAGTTTTCGATACCGTATATAATCCTGCTGAAACGCTGCTGCTGAGGCAGGCGAAAGGGCTCGGCTGTAAGACTATATCCGGCGTGGAAATGTTCATCAACCAGGCGGCGGCTCAATTCAAGCTGTTTACGGGACGGGAAACAAACCCTGAGCTTATGCGAAGGATTATTTCTTAGTGACCTTAATGTCGTAGAGTAATATAATATAAAAGTCATGGTAGCGATAAACGATATAGAAGAGTTTGGGAGGCGGATAGGGGAGGAGTTTGCCGCGGAGAAGGTGATATTATTCGGCTCTTATGCCGAGGGAGCGGCACTACAGGATTCCGATGTTGACCTTCTGGTAATAATGGCATATCAAGGTCGCAGCGAGGATAAATCAGTCGAAATACGGTTGAGACTTCGTCCGCGATTTCCCCTTGATATACTAGTTCGCACGCCGGAGAAGGTGCAGGAGCGTATCGAAATGGGTGACGGCTTTATGCGTCATATTGTGGAAAACGGCAGGGTTTTATATGAAGCCCATAACCATTGAATGGATTCAAAAAGCCGAGGCGGATTTTTCGACGATGCAGCGTGAGTTTCGTGTGAGGAAAAATCCTAATTATGACGCGGTATGTTTTCATTCGCAACAGTGTGCGGAGAAATATCTCAAGGCCTGTTTGTGCGAAGCGACTATTTATTTTGGAAAAGTCCACGATTTGGTCGCACTTCTCGAACAAGTTCTTACGGCTCATCCCTCGCTGGAGACATTTCGTGAAGACCTTGCTTATCTGTAGGATTTTGCGGTGAGCGTTCGTTATCTGGGTGAGTCGGCGAATAAGCAGGTTGCCAGAGATGCCAGGAAACGATGCGTTCGTTTTCGTCTTGCCGCCAGAAAAGCATTAAAGGCGGAGCCAGATGATACTCCGTTGTTTTAGCATAAGTTCTTATCAGGCATTGTGTCTCTGCTGTTATATGTGTATAATCCTTCCGAAATAGAAGAACATTCGAAGTATTGAGGACAAAGATGGCGAAGAAGGAAAAGGTTGTTTTAGCATACAGCGGCGGGCTCGATACGAGCGTGATACTGCCGTGGCTGAAGGAGACTTACGGCTACGAGGTGATAGCGTTCGCGGCCGAGCTTGGGCAGGGGGACGAGTTAGAAGGCATCAAGCAAAAGGCGCTGAAGAGCGGGGCGGTCAAATGCGTTGTGAAGGACCTGCGAAAAGAGTTTGTGGAGGAGTATCTTTGGCGGCTGCTGAAATCGGGAGCGGTTTATGAAAACGGGTATCTTTTGGGGACGAGCATTGCCCGGCCATTAATTGCGAAATACCAGGTCGATGTGGCTCACGCAGAAGGCGCCCGTGGCGTGGCGCACGGGGCTACGGGAAAGGGCAACGACCAGGTGCGGTTTGAGCTGACGTATATGGCGCTGGACCCGACATTGAAAATCATCGCGCCATGGAAGGACCCGAAATTTACGTTGACCAGCAGAGAGGCAGCGGTTGACTACGCGAAAAAGCATAAGATACCGATAGAGCAATCGAAGAAAAAGATTTATTCTCGCGACCGGAACATCTGGCATATAAGCCACGAAGGTGCAGACTTAGAAGACCCGGCGAATGAGCCGAAGGATGATATGTTCGTAATTTCCGAGCCGGTATCGAAGACGCCCAACAAGCCCGACTATGTAACGATTGGTTTTCATGAGGGGACGCCTATAAAGCTTGACGGCAAGCTGATGATGGGAGTTAAGCTGCTGGAGGCGTTGAATAAATCAGGCGGCAAGCACGGAGTGGGGCAGGTTGATGTTGTTGAGAATCGCTTAGTCGGGATGAAGTCGCGAGGTGTTTACGAGACGCCGGGTGGAACAATACTGATGACAGCGCATAAGGCGCTGGAGGCGCTGACCTTAGACCGTGAGACGATGCACTACAAGCAGCAGGTTGCGCTGAAATATGCCGAGTTAGTTTATTACGGGCAGTGGTTCAGCCAGCTTCGCGAGGCGCTCGATGCCTTTATCGATATAACTCAGCGAAACGTTACGGGGACGGTGCGGCTGAAGCTATTCAAGGGCCGATGCACATTGGCCGGGGTAAAAAGTCCGTACAGCTTATACAGCACGGCCCTTGCCAGTTTCAAGATGGGCGCGGAGTATAACCCGGCAGACGCAAACGGTTTTATTCGATTGTTCGGGCTGCCGATGAAGGTTTCCGGTGCGGTAAAGAGAACGACTGATAACGAGAAATAAAAAAGAACAGCAGGCGGCAGCATTGGCTTTGATTGAGGAGCGTTGATAAATGCAGGGAAGCGAAATAATTATTCCTGACTGGTTGTATTTCGGGTTTACATTTGTTTTAGGCAGTTGCGTAGGCAGTTTTTTAAACGTCGTGATTTATCGAATTCCGCGTGAAAAATCTCTCGTTGTTCCGGGTTCAGCGTGCCCGAAGTGCGGCAGGGGCATCCAGTTTTACGATAACATACCGCTTTTTTCCTGGGTGGCGCTGAGGGGCAAGTGCCGGTATTGCAAGGCGCGTATTTCGCCGAGGTATTTTGTTATCGAGCTATTGACCGGCCTGGTTTTTTTAGGGACCTTTTATTTATACTTTAACTCAGGGTTGCGTTCGGGGATGCCAAGCTTCTTTGCGGGGGGCGGATGGCTGATTTATCTTGTTTCGGTAATCATGCTTGCGGCACTGACAGCGTCGTCGGCAATCGATTTGGAGATGTGGATTATACCGTTATCCATCTGCTGGTTCGCCACGGCGGCGGGTATAATTGGTTCGAGTGTGGCGCCGCTTTTGATTGACTCGGGGAGTATTCGTCACTTTTTTCTCATGCCGACGACGGCGGATTTGATAATTGTGAATCAATCGAAGGTTGCGGCGCTGTCGGCTGGGGCGGCCGTGGGGCTTGGTATTTCGTATCTCTTGCTTTGGACACGGGTTATCAAAAGGAGCTATGATTTGCCGAGTGTTGGGGAGGGGGGCGAAGAGGCAGTGAAACAAGACGTTGGCGAGATAAATGACCGTGTGGAGGTATGCAAAGAGATTTTATTTCTGCTGCCTATAGTGGTTTGCGCATTGGGGGCGAACTGGCTTGTTAACAGATTTCCCGCGGTGCATCAATGGTGGCTCGAAATTTCGCAAATACCTGTAATTGCAGGACTTCTGGGCAGTGTTGGGGGGTATTTTGCGGCGTGCGGGATTGTGTGGGCGACGCGAATATTGGGAACATTGGCCTTCGGGAGAGAAGCGATGGGGCTTGGTGACGTGCATTTGATGGGTGCGGCAGGGGTGGTAATAGGGCCGTTATTCAGCGTAATCGCTTTTTTCATAGCACCATTTTTCGGCCTGGGCTGGGCGGGAATACAGATGCTTTCAAGAAAAACAAGACAAATTCCTTACGGTCCGTTCTTGTCGATGGGCGTCGTTACTGTTATGATTCTACACGACAGGATTCTGTCGTATTTGAGCGTAATATTTAACATGTAACATAAGGAAGCGAATTCATATAAAGGAGGTATCGAAATGCAAAGCGCAATACGCAAGGCGACAGTGGCAATCGGACTGATATCAATCGTATTATTTTCCGGCTGTACTGACTGGCAGAAAAAATATAACGCGCTGAACGTGGAACACCAGAACCTGAAAGGACTGCTGGAGCGTGAGAGAGCGGAGAAGGGACAGTTGTCCGACCAGTTGGCGAGGGACCAGCAGACGATACAGGAGTTGCAGCAGAATATTTTGCAAAAGAAACAAAGCGCGGCTGACGCGACAGGATTCGGCGCCGGGTATGATGTTGCCTTCGACGCGGCGGCGGGCACAATAACCGTTACACTACCCAACGCAATATTATTCGATTCGGGCAAGGCCAATCTCAAGGGCACGACGAGTAAAGAGCTTGACCATATATATTCGGTGGTGCGAGAAAAGTATCCCGGCCGAGAGATAGAGGTAGTCGGTCATACCGATACCGACCCAATTAAGAAATCGAAGTGGGCCGACAACTGGGAGCTTTCCTCGGAACGAGCGCTGACCGTTACGAGATATCTTATGAAAAAAGGTATTCCCGAAGGCAGTATCAAGGCGGTGGGCTGCGGTCCGGCGAGGCCGGTGGCCCCGAACGCGAACTCGGCTGGCAAACAGAAAAACCGAAGAGTCGAAATCGTTGTTCATATGATGAGATAAAACAAATCGGTTAAAAGAATATGAGCTGCCAAGCAGCCCCGAATCGCGGGGCTGCTTTTATTTTGTGAAGATGTTTGTTTTGATTTTTCCCTGCTGACTAATGTTGACCGAGACAGCTCCGTCCGTTCCTGTGTAGTATGTTTTGCAGCTGCCGGCTTGTTTCAGCACTTGTCCTTTTTCGTATGATGTTTTGCTGCAACTGCATATAACGATATTCGGCCTTATACTTTCAATAAAATCGTGGTCGAGTGTTTTTACTGAACCGTGATGAGGTGCGATGAGGACATCGGCTTCGAGGTCGGGATAAAGCTTCAGAAGTTCTTGCTGTGCGAACTTTTCAATATCCGAACTTATGAGGACCTTTCTTCCGGCGTATTCAATGATTGCTACAAGTGACCTGTCGTTGTCGCTGATTTCGTTGTTTTTGTAAATTTCTGCGTTCGGCCAAAGCGGCTTTATTATTGCCGGGCCTTCAAAGCCGTTTTTTTCAATGGGGGGTCTGATTTCGATATCTCTTTTGTTTATTTGTTCGGACAGGAATCTGACTGTCGGCCTCATAGCGTTTTTTTCGAGAAGCAGGTCGTTTGAGCAGATTACATCCGTGCTGAAATTATCGAGTATTTCCGGCAGGCCGTTTATATGGTCGATATCGCCGTGGCTTATCACTACGGCATCAAGCTTTCCAGTGCCGATATACCGCAGAAACGGCGTAATTATTCTCGTGCCGACATCGCTTTTAGTAAGCGAGCCGGCATCGAAGAGGATGTTTTGCCGTCCGGGAAGCTGAATGAATAATGCCTGGCCGTGGCCGACGTCGAGGATTGTGACGGTTAGATTGCTTCTGTGTGTTGAGTGCCATTTGACTGTTCCGAGATAGCCGAGAATGGTAAGTGCCATTATCGTGCAGATTATTTTCTTTGTTGCGGGGCGCTTTAAATAAATGAATCCGGCGAAAAGGACGAGCGTGTAATACAGGATAATCAGCCAGACCGGCGTATGGCCTATGAGGATTTGCGAGATGTCGAGCTTGGCGAGGAATTTGATGAGCTCGATGAGTATATAGGCGAGAAAAGACAATAAGACACCGAGCAGGGTAGCGGCGGTCGGCAGAACAAAAGACAATAGAACCTTCAGAAAGCCAAACGTCAGAATCAGAGCCACAAAAGGAAATGCCAGAACCGTCCAGACGAACGTCAGGGGATTTATATTATAAAAATGGTAAAGAAGAATGCCAGCACCGCCGAGCCAGGCGGACAAGCCGGTTGTGAACAGGGCGAGGATATACGAAATAAGTTTAAGTAAGAATGTGTTTGTTGGGATAAGGTCAGAGATTCTTTTATATACGAAGAAGTAAAAGCAGTGTGAAAAAGCGAGGATGCCGAGGACGCAGGCGAATGATAATTGCCAGCCGGCTTCGAATAAACCCGCAGGTCTGACTATCAAAAGAATAATCGCCGCCAGAGAGAGACTATTCAAACTGCTGGGGCGTCGTCTGAAGAAAAAGGACGCACAAAAAACAATAACAATAACCGCTGCACGTAGTGTCGGGTCCCTTGGCGGGACGGTGAGCACAAATGCGGTCACGGCGATAATACAAACGGCTGCACGTCCGCGATTCA
>CAYLYB010000086.1:0-11557 GCA_964387605.1 uncultured Pirellulales bacterium
GAAGCCGGCAGCGATTGACTGAAGCGATTCTTCGGGGCTTGTCGATAATACATTGTGTGAACACGCCTATATTGCCGGGCGTAAGTATCAGGGGCAAGTTTGCCGATGCAATAATCGGCTGGAATATATTATGGAGGTCAAAAAAATGAAAAGTTATTTGTTTTCAATACCGTTAGTTGTTGTGTTTTCGATGATTTTGGCATTTTGCGCCGGCTGTGAGAGCGATGCGGGAAACGATGCTCTTATCGGCGGGGCTATTGGGGCGGGGGCAGGGGCAATAATCGGGCATCAGTCAGGGCACGGCACCGAAGGAGCGCTTATTGGCGGCGCGGTGGGAGCTGGAACGGGCTACGTCGTCGGCAACGAGGCGGACAAGAAAAAACAACAAACAGCCCCGGCGCAGAGTACCACTCAGAATACGGAAGTAGTAACCGTCAATATCACTAACAGCAACGGTTCGATTACGCCGGTTAAGCTGACAAGGTCGGGCAATAATTACACCGGCCCGAAAGGCGAGATTTACGACCATTTGCCGACGCAGGCGGAGCTAAAGCCGGTATATGGGTTTTAGTCGTATCGCATATTGATTATTGCGTATTGCGCCATAGGCGGACAAGTGCGTGCTGTGTATTGAGTGATTGAAATTATTGGCCGAGTTAGCTCGGCCTTTTTTATGCGTAACTGTATCTGATGTGTGTAAGGTCTTCGCTGTATTTGCGATGTTATTTGAAGCCGAGTGTTGCGGGTATCTTGAATACGCAAAAAAAGGTAAAGACGAGAAATGCGGCGGCAAGGCCAACGAGGAAAATCCAGTTAGGCCTCAAAATCCGGGCGGCATCGGGCGAGAGGACCTTAGGCAAGATATAAAACAGGCCGACTGCGACGCCAAGGGCCTGCAACGGGGTGAGCAAAAGGCCATCGAGAATCGAGCCGATTTTTACTAATACGACTGGCTCAAAGCCGAGCGTGTAAATGATGACCATACTGGTAAAGAAAAAGACGACGAGCCAGAATCGGTAAAGGATTTTCCAGGAATACTTTTTGCCGATTGAGGGGATACAGATTCGGCAGCAATCGGTTAGCAATCTGGGCCAGCCGGCTAATTGGCCTATCTGTGTGGATAACAATGCGGCGGCACCGGCGAGCAAAAAGAAAATGGCACCGACTTTGCCCCAGTTTGCGGCAAAGATTTCCGAAAGCGTAACGGCCACGGTGGCGCCGTCGGGTGCGAGTTGGCGCGGGCCGAGTATGCCGGCCCCTGCGATGAGAAATGCGCCGGTGGCGAAGATTCCTATAATGACGGCAAAAGTTGCATCGGTATAAAGAACATGGCACCAGCCCTTTACTTTTTGGGCGATATCGACGGGCATATTTTTCAGCGCATCGGTATCGGCGGGCCTGCCGTCTCCCCTGCCGACGGCGCAGCCGTATCCGGCGCCGAGCACCCAGTATGTGTACCATACCTGGCTTGCGAAGCCGCCAGCGCCCCAGCCGATGAGGGGCAGGATTTCCTGCCAGCTATTTTCAGAAACGCCTTTTTCAATGGCCCAATCGGGAACAGCGGGGATATTGGGAATAAGCGAACGCAAAAAAACAGTGACGCCGGGAAATACACGAACGGCGACATAGATGGTGCCGAGGACGATAATCATGACGAGGACGCTCATAACTATTTTAAGGACCTTGAACGCGCCGGACCAGACGATTGCAGCAGCGGAAATCGAGACGGCCCAGCCACAGATGATTTGGGCAATACGCGATTCGAAACCCATAAAGCCAGCGAAAAAGATGCCTGCGGCGTTGGCGAGAGCGGCGATGGCAATAATTGCGGCGATGACCTGAACGACGAGAACGACCCAGACAACCCAGTGCCGCGGGCCGGGGATACGGTCGAACATATCAATCATGCCTTCGCCGGTGCAGACGGTATAGCGGGCTCCGCTCATACCTATCCAGTATTTGAGGAATATGCCCGCGATGACCGCCCAGAGGATGCTGGGGCCGAGGATTGCGCCGTTTCTGGTGGCGAGAATCAGCTCTCCCGAACCGATATATTCGGCGCACCAGATAAAGGACGGGCCGACAAGGGCCAGTATTAACAGGCCTTTGGGCGGCTTTTTGATTTCAATGTCACCCATAGGCAACTGTTTTATCCGCTAAAAAGGCGTATTGCACGATTTTTTTGCGAAGCCGTGGCGGTAAAGTGAATAAAAGTTTGGGCTTTTCAATCTATACTCGAAAGGATAGACTTTCTTATTGAATAACAATAACCTTCAAAGTCGAATCAAAGGGGCAAAATATGAACTGTGACTATGGTCCCTGCAGTGGGATGCCGATAGCTGTGATATTTGCGGTGTTGTTCGTATTGCTGATGGTCTTTATCGCAACAATAATAAAGGTATGGCTTTACTGCAAGGTATTTGCCAAGGCGGGTTACAGCTGGGCGATGGGGCTTCTGGTTTTGGTGCCTGTAGTGCATATAATTATACCATTTGTGCTTGCGCTCAGCGACTGGCCCGTTCAGAAGGAGCTTCGCCAACTTAAGCAACAATTAAACGCGAACAAGCCGCAAACAAGCTAAAACTATCAGAAGCAAAAAAAACAGGAGGATATTATGGATTCCATACGGCCGCAACACGTAAGTGTAATCGACCCAATCAGTCCGGCTATAGAGCATGTCAAGCTGATGCTGTTTAGGCCTTTTGATTTGGGGAAGTGGTTTATAGTTGGCTTTTGCGCCTGGCTGGCATATCTGGGTCAGGGCGGGGGCGGAGGAACGAACTTTAATTTCAATTTTCCCAGTGGTCGCCATCAATCCAATCAATTCGGATGCGGCATAGCAGAGGCCAAAGAAGCAATTGTTCAAGCCCTTCCCTTTATAATCATCGTTGCCGCCATAGCGATTCCTTTGGGAATTATAATCGGGCTTGTCTTGTGCTGGCTGCGAAGCAGGGGACTATTTATGTTTTTGCATTGTGTAGCCGGTAACAAGGCGGAAGTGAAGGTCCCCTGGGGTAAATTCAGCAGGCACGGCAATAGTTTGTTCCTGTTCAAAATTGTTGTCGGGCTAATCGGCTTAGTAGTTGTCGGATTGCCGATTGTTCTTGCGATTGTAATGATTATAGCATTAGCTTCCTCCGGCGCGGGTGTAGCGGCGGTATCGGGGCTGGTGATAGCTTTTTTTGCCGTTGTGGTCCTCAGTATTTCGTTCGGCCTGGTAGGAAAATTCACGGACGATTTTGTTGTGCCGATTATGTCGCTGCATACGGAAAGCTGCATGGCCGGCTGGAAACATTTTTGGGCACTGCTTGGCTGTAACAAGGCACGGTTTACCCTGTATATATTGTTTCAGATTGCGATATCATTTGTGATACTGGCAATGGTATCCTTCATTTGCCTTATTGGCTGCTGCCTTTGTTGTTCGAGCATTCTTTTATTTTTACCGTACATAGGAACAGTGATTTTATTGCCGCTTTTTGTTTTCAAGCGGGCGTATTCGCTTCTTTACCTGCGGCAATACGGGCAGGAATTCGATGTTTTCATTCCGGAAGTGACATAAGCAGAATGCATATGTCCAGCGAGGAGCGAAAACAAGTGATTTTCTTAAGCGCTGCCGAGCCGAGCGCTGACAGCCATTGCGCCGGCTTGATAAGGGCATTTCGACAAATCAATCCTGATATAGAATTCGTGGGGCTGGGTGGAGCGAGGATGGCCGAAGCCGGCTGCACGCTTATCACTGAGCCGGAAAACACAGTCGGCCGGGCAGCGATGGGGCATAACGCCTTCGGACACGTTTTTCATTTTTACGGATTAATCAGGCAGGCGGCGAAGTTTTTAGCGGCCAATAAGGTTGATTTGGTTATCGTATGTGATTCGCCCGCCTTCAATTTTCACGTTGCGAAAGCAGCCAAAAAGCAAGGTATAAAAACACTCTTTTATGTCGCGCCGCAGCTTTGGGCGTGGGCTCCGTGGCGAATCAGTAAATTGAGAAAATACTGCGACAAGCTGTGCTGCATTTTGCCTTTCGAGCAGGAATGGTTCGCGAACAGAGGAATCGAGGCGGAATTCGTGGGCAACCCTTTACTGGATAAACTCAAAGCCGCGGAATTGAGAAAGTCGCGGCGGGATTACGAAAGCTTCGAACCTACAAATGCGAAGTTCGCGATTATACCGGGCTCGCGAAAGGCAGAGGTTGGGACACTATGGCGGCCGATGCAGGAGGTGGCCCTTAAACTACGGAAAAAATATCCGCACATTTCATTTACCACGGTGGCGGTTGACGAGGCAACGAAAAGGGCGCTGGATTCGACGCGTCTTATCGGCTTTAATCCCAAATATGTAATCGACGAGGTATATCAGACGGCACTCGACTGCGATTTTGCACTTGTTGCAAGCGGAAGCGCGACGCTGCAGGTGGCCTCTGCGGGCTGCCCTATGGCAATTATGTATAAGACAAATCCGGTGCTGTGGCAATTAGTCGGCCGATGGCTGGTTACCACCGAATACCTGTCGCTGGTCAACATCTTGGCGGGAAAAGAGCTTGTGCCGGAGTTTATGCCCTATTTCGGCTCGACCGAACCGATTGTTGAAAGCGTTCAAAACATCTTAGACGACAAAAATAAATTAAGCCAAGTCAACTCGGAGCTTTTGACGGTCGTTGAACCATTAGCGACAAAAAAAGCAGGTGTCGAAGTCGCCCGCATAGCAACCTCGATGCTCGGCTGAACATCATAAAAAAACCATCCGGAAGCCGGCTCACATCATTTTAATACCACCCGGCACATAATTTTCCGAATAGTCCTATAAAATACCCGTATAAAGTAAACGAGGACGAGGGGGTCTCTTTTTTATCTCATATACAAGGGTGGATTTTTGGTTTCTGGTGGGTCGTTTTTCATACTCTACATAGAGAGAGGGCCTGCACCGGCTTGTTTTTGCCGGCCCGGTTTTTCACTGACGACTCGGAGGAAACTATAGTGGATATTGAAATCAGACGTGCCAATTATTTGCCTGCGCCGCGGATAACGCCAATGAAATACCTTTCATATTCCAAAACACACACTATTCACTCCTGCGGGGGTGTCTTTTTATTTATATGCGCATTTATTGCAATCGGCAATATGCTCATCCCCCCTGCAATTGCAATCGCCGACGAGGTTGACAACGCGACTTTTGCAGCCGAACTCAATGAAAAAGAAGAATATGTCCCCGATGAAATTTTAGTGATATTAGCCGACGAAGCAAACGAAGACACGGAAGAGATTGCAGCGGTGGTTGGCGGAGTGGTGAAGCAGAAAATCTCATTTCGCAATTCACGCAAAATCAGGCGGGCAGGCCGACAGACAAAGCTCAATAGAAAACGCGTGCTTCGCATCAAGCTGCCCAAGGGCAAGAGCGTCAAGCAGGCAATAGCCGAGCAAAAGAACAAAAAAGACCCCCGCATCGTCCTCGTGGAGCCCAACTACAAAGTTCGGATTTCAGCTATCCCAAACGATCCTTTATTTGCGAACTTGTGGGGGCTGAAAAACACGGGCCAGACAGGCGGAACACCATATTCCGATATCAACGCGGAGTCGGCCTGGGACATCACCACCGGCTCGGATGACGTAGTAGTTGCTGTCATCGATACCGGCATCGATTATCTGCATCCTGACCTGGCACAGAACATGTGGACTAATACCGGCGAGATAGCCGGAAACAGCATAGATGACGACGATAACGGATTCGTGGACGACGTTTACGGATACGATTTTGTCAGTAACGATGGCGACCCGATGGACGAGCACAATCACGGAACGCATTGCGCCGGAACAATAGGGGCACGCGGCAACAATTCTACCGGCGTAGCGGGCGTGAACTGGCGATGCAAACTAATGGCGTGCAGATTCCTCGACGCAAGCGGCTCGGGCAGCGTTGCGGACGCCATCGAAGGTATCAATTATGCCGTAGCAAACGGCGCCGACATATTGAGCAACAGTTGGGGAGGCGGAGGTTATTCGGCTACACTGGAGGCGGCGATTGAAAACGCAAAAGATAACGGCGTGCTGTTCGTGGCCGCTGCCGGCAATTCAGCAGAAAACACGGACGTAACCCCGCACTACCCTTCCAGCTATGACGTCGAAAACGTAATAGCGGTTGCGGCAACGGATGACGATGACGCCTTGGCCAGCTTCTCAAACTACGGCCAGCACACGGTTCACATTGCAGCGCCGGGCGTAAGCATACTCAGCACGGTCCGTAACAATGCTTATAACTGGTACAACGGAACATCTATGGCGACACCTCACGTCGCAGGAGCAGCAGCATTACTGCTGGCGAACGACCCCACAATGAGCGTTTACGAATTAAAATCCCGGCTGCTCTGGACCGGCGACGTAGTCGATTCGCTTAGTACAAAGACCATTACCAGCCGACGGCTGAACGTCTATAACGCGCTGACTACCGAGCCGACTCTGACCGTGCTCGACCCCAATGACGAGGTTACCTGGGTTCAGGGATTCGAATGGCCAATTGAATGGATGTCCGTAGGCGGTGGAGAGACGGTTGATATTTATCTGCTCAAGGCAGGAGCAATATTTTTACAGCTTGCCGACGATATCCCAAACAGCGGCAAATATGACTGGGAAATAACAGAGGCGGCAGGAACCGGCTCCGATTACAGAATCTGGATTGACGACGGCGTAAACAGCGACGAAAGCGACTCGAATTTTACAATAACCGATTCTCCTACAGATTACTTCACGGAGCTTTTCAGCAGCGATACGGGAAGGTTCGACCTTTCGAATAAATCTCTGCTGCTCACACCTGACGGCTCGGCATCTCAATATTCGGCATGCCTGAAGGAAATCACCGAACTTCCCGTCAATCCAACAGACAGCACGAACCTTCAATTGGGAGACGACGATTACGAACTGGTAACACTAACAGGCAACAGCGTCGAGTTTTACGAGGAAAGCTATGGCAGTTTTTACGTGACCAGCAACGGCTATATAACATTCGAGACCTACGACACCGATTATAGCGAAAGCATATCGGAACACTTCACACTCAAACGCATCGCCGGGCTTTTCTGCGACCTTAATCCAGGCCAATCCGGCAGCGTTTTACTAAACGAAGTCGACGACCGCGTGGTAATCACATGGCTGGGTGTGCCGGAATACGGCCGGACTAATTCAAATACGTTCCAGATTGAAATGTTTTACGAAGGCCCGATTCGTATTTCATGGTTATCCGTCGAGGCACAGTATAGTCTTGTGGGCGTTTCCGAAGGCCTCGGCACCGGCACCGACTTCTTACCGTCAAATATCTCCTCTTACGAATCCTGCCCGCCGGAAATCGCAAGCATCGAAATCACCGGCCCGGACAGTGTAAGCGAGCAGTCGGAGGCACAATTCGCGTGCATAGCCCATTATGAGAACGGCAGCACGGAAGAACTGGCCGGCGACCTGCCGAGCTGGAGTGAAAATTCGGGTTATGCCTCGATAAACGGCAGCGGGCAATTGACTGCGGGCGATGTCGATGATTATCAGCAGTGTATTGTAACAGCAACATATAACGGCATGTCGGACACTCACTCAGTAGTCATAACCGATACTGCCGCCCATATAATTTCAATTCAAAAATGCAGGGTCAAGGCAAGCAAGACAACCGGAGCCGATGCGATTATATGCTCCGGAAGCTTCGAAGCTACTATAGAGCAGTTCGAAAACGCCGATAATGTAAATATCCAGATATACTCCGCCACGGATGATTATCTGGTCTATGAAGAAACTATAGCTCTGGGCCTGTTCACACGCACTCGAAGCGGTTACATTTATAAAAACAAAATTAATGGCGGCATCAATTCGCTGCGATTCGATACAAACAAGAGTTTATTCTTTCTCAAGGCAAAGAATATCGACCTCACCGGCCTTACCGGTCCGTTTTACATATTGATTGACCTCGGCGCCTACGCCGGTCTTGGAATAGCAAAAGAAGACATAATCAACGGCAAAAAATCAATTCCTGTTCAGCTTTTGAGCGGATACTCCGACACTCTTTCAATCACGAAGACCCGTCTCAGAGACAGCGCAACGGCCGGCGGCGATTCGCTGGCCATTAAAGGCACATTTACCGTTGAAGACGACTCAGCCGTATCAGATGGACTGACTATCGGCTGGGGCACACAGACATTCACAATCCCAGGCGACCAGTTCCTGCCTGTAAATACGAATAAGCTGCAAAGCAAATATCAGGCACCGGACGGAACTCTCCTTTATACCGACTTCGACTCTTCCAGGTGCATTTTCAAGATTGTCATAAAAGAAACAACCCTTACTCCACAGGCAGGGACAATAGATTTCGGTCTGGAGTTCGGCAATTACAGCCAGGACGCAGAAGTAAATATGTGATTGTTATTGTCGAATATTCTTTTACAAAATAATCCCCCAATGGAAAACATTTTTGGAGAATTTCATGACGAAGGCGACAACAGAAAAGAAATCTTCATTGTCCGTAGAAAGAAATCATTTCTGGTATGACAAGATTGTCATTATGTGCATCATACTTGTTCTGGGCTCAGCTTCCTCAAGTAACGGCGATACAATGTTAGGTAACTGGGAAAATTCCGGCAACACCGACGGCTGGATTCCCGGCCCGGAAGACGCCAATCTCATTCTTGTGCCTGACAGCGCAATAGGAGTAACACGGGGCCACGGGAGTTTACAGGTGACGCCTTCTGTTACTGGTTATTGGGTCCTCCGGTGGGAGGGAGAGCCGATTGACCTGACTGATGCGGTGCTTGAATTTGACCTGACGATGGTCGCTTCGGAATGGGACCCAAATATCTGGACCAAGGTCGCTGATAAAATTGCTGTAAATAGCAATGCTGCTGCCGGCTGGGTAGAATGGGATAATATCACTACCGCAACAGACAGAGACAGCGGGGGTCGGCGAATCTGGATTGGGGCCCATGGGAAGGTGATGCGAATAAGACCTACTCCCTTGACATTTCGGACTACGATACTACCGGCGCAACCTGGATGCAGATCAACATTTCGATACAACAAGATTCGGTTACTGGAGCAGGAAATTTCTACTTTGATAACGCGCGAATTACAAACATGACCTCGGCTGTCACCTTGTGCAAAGTCAAGGCGGGAAGAATCCAGAGACAGGATAAATTCATAGCCAAAGGAATATTCGGTGAATCTCAAATGCGTCTTAGCGAAGTAAACCAGATAGATGTCAACATCATATCCTTAACCGATGGCGCTTCTATCTACACCGAGAGTATCGACTTTAATTCGTCTTTAGTAACCAATGGCGTATTCAAATACAGTTACAAAATTCCAAAAGACGAACCAGGTGCTGTTACAAGTTTGAAAATGGATTTCACAAACAAAAACTATGTAATAAAGGCCAAGAACATAGACCTTACCGGTCTGGCCAGCCCGCTGGAACTGAGTTTCACATTAGGCAGCTACATCCTGGGCGGAGATGCCAATGAAGCAATTATCAACGGCAGCAGAAAGATTATCCCGACTCGCCTGATGAGGACATATAAAGACACGCTTATTGTAATAAAGACAAAAGTCGCAAACAGCGATATCGATTTATCGGATTCGTTCGCCATCAAAGGCGATATCGCGGCCGAAGATATCAACGATTCGAATCTTGTTGATGAGCCGGTTACCATTGCATGGGACGCCGATAATTTTACCATTCCGGCGGGCAGCTTCGAGGTGGTAACGGGAAACAAATATAAATGCAGCAAGATTGAGGTCGCAGAAGGCGGTCTGGTTACCGCCATAATAGACCTCGACAAATGCAAGTTCAAGGCGGTGGTAAAAAACGCCACACTCACCGAGACTTCGGGAGATGTGGATTTCGGAATCAGCTTTGCTTCGTTCGATGAAACAGACCAGATAACTCTGCCTTAGCTATTGAAATTTAACTTTTTTTGAGCGACAAAATTGCCGATATACCATCGTTATTTGCAGGTTATATATAAACCAAGCCAAGCAAATTGCATTATAGCGGCACAGAGGAATTAGACAATTTTAAGCTGCTATTTATAGGACAAACGCTAATTAGAAAGCGTTTGTCGCGGTTTTTTTCAGGAAATAATATCGAACGGGATTCGATTTTTTGGAGAAAATAGCAATGAGGTCGAATGCGGGAAAAAGGTCTTTTACAAGGTGTACCGGCAAAGGTATTCAACTTTGGTCCAATAAAGTTTTTATCCTGTGTATATTCCTCTGTTCAGCCAATACAATTTATGCAGGGGTGACTGCTGAGGTCAGCAACATTGCTCATACCTGGCCCGATACCGATACACTTCAGATAAAAACGTATGACGACCCAAATCTGCTACAGGACACAAATAGAGTTCCAGAGAACTTCGTCAGCGGCAGAGGCGTCGGCCAGACGTTTACAATCCCGGCAGGCGAAGGATTTATCCTGACAAAGATTGTGATTACAGGAACCGGCAACGTAAGCCCTACACAATCTTTCACGGTTCATCTCTTCGATATTACCGATGGCAACTCCCTTCCCGCAACTTATACACCGGGAACCGACGGCCCGGTTTATCCGGGTGAAGATTTACTCGACGACTGCTCCTTCACATATCCAGGCGGTGCAGAAAGATTCCTCACTTTTACCTTCAGCGGCAGCGACCAGATTGCCCTCCAGGCCAGTCATATGTACGCGTTCGAAATTTGGGGCCCCAGCACCGCCACAATAGGTGGACCATTTTTATGGTTCCGGGGCACCGGCGATGTAAGCACTTATTCCGGCGGCGATGGATACAACTGCCCTGCTGACAGATTTGACCCTAATTATGCGAGTTCGCCCGGGCCATCAGACTTATTTAACTACCGCACTCGGCTTTCGAGCGGCAGTCGCGAATGCGTAATGGGAGTATATGGAGAAAGCCCGGAGGGCAAAGCGTGGAATCCCGACCCAGCGGACTATGACGAAGATATAAGCTTAACTCCGTTACTGAGTTGGGAACCAGGTCAATGGGCCGCCGATGTCAACGGCCACGAGTTGTATTTCGGAACGGACTTCAACGACGTTAACGATGCCAATACCAGCACAACAGGTATATACCTGGCAACCACAATCGACCCCAACTATCAGATTACATCAAACCTGGCCGGCGAAACCGTATACTACTGGCGGGTTGACGAGGTCAACGACCTCAACGCTACCGGCTACTGGAAGGGGGATGTATGGCAGTTTACGACGACACCCGGGCCACTATTCGACGATACGCCATTGCTACACGTAGACGGCAATAAAATCAAGGACCCGAATGGAAATGTTGTCGTACTCAGGGGCGTTTCCCTGATTGATTTGGGCGCGACAGAATCATGGTATGGCGGTGCAACAGAAGCCATTGACCGTATAACCAACCCGCACGACTCCAACGGCAATTCGCCCGCCTGGTACACCAGAATAATCAGGATACCAATTTGCCCGCTCGATTCAGCGCTCTTTGACTCGAGTCCTCTCACCTTCAACCCTGCTGACGTCAATGACCCAGATAATGAGACCTTATATGACCTTCTCA
>CAYLYB010000087.1:0-11241 GCA_964387605.1 uncultured Pirellulales bacterium
GCCGACCTTTTCAAGCGTTGCGAAGGCGTTGGCGTGCGGCATTGTGCTGCACATCTGGTACTCGTAATCGTGACAGAGTTTGCAGGACCTGCTTGCGACATATTCCAAATAGTTCGGCAGAACAAACTTCGGATATTTTTCAAGGAGATTCGCATCCTTAACAAGCCGCTGATAATCCTTATAAAGCCGGACGAGCGGCTCGTATTGAGGCAAATCTTCGGTAATGGGGACGGCAAAAAAGGTCATTTCCGGTTTTTCCTGCCGGGTGGATAAAAATACATCGATTCTGCCGACGTATTTTCCCAGCCGCCCCGCCGCGATAACCATCGGCCTTTCATCATGGGCGCTAATCAACTCCGGCTCATCTGAAATAGGGGCTACAATCAGACAGTCGAATGTATCGATTCCAGCGGAGGCAACGAAATCTGCTGCGTCAGGATGACCCGTAATAAGGATATTAAGCGGCATAGTTGCGCATGGGTCGGGGGCAGACAGCAAATCGGCTAACTGTAAAATCTGCTCATCGGTATCGGCTGTTGCGACGGTTACATCCGCCGTTGAACCATTGAGTGTAAAACTCTTCGTAAATAACACAGGCAGAGAATCGCTATCAGTATCAGCGGCGCTTATGCAATTGAACAGCATCCCCAGACCATCGAATAGCCCCGCCTGACGAGCGATAAATATATCCTGTTCGGTAAGATTTATCCCGTCATAGCCAAGCAGGTCAAACGCCTGGACAATAATATTGTATTTGATGAGGTTCTGCTCAGATAATTCGGGAATAAGAGAGCCTGTGTCGAAGACAAGGCGGTCGCGGGGTTTAACGCTGTTGAGAACTGTGTACCTTCTATCGAATCCGCCGAGCTGCCCGCCGGAACAGCCGCACGGCTTCATCTCGCCAAGCTCATTGCCAGTGAAGAAAACAGTAATACAGGCCCCGCTACTGGGGTTTTGTTGGCCCGTGGCATGGCACACGCCGACGGCCAGGAAGATTCCCGCCGCCAGTAAACAAATACAAGCTTTTTTCAATGTCATTGCCGCCAAAAATATAGTTGGCAGATAGCACTTTTATTTCTGCTTGTAGAAGCCGCGACAGGCGATTTTAACCTGTTCTCCGTCTTTTGTGCTTATCGAGAGAGTATCGGTAAACATCCTTGCGTTGCCCCTTGGCAGAGGTGGCATTATCTCGAGATTGATTTTATAACGATTACCGTCTTTTTCCTTATCAGCAACCTTTATAATGCCTTCCCTTGATTCTATTGAGGAGATTTCAAAATTCTCATCATAATTACTGAGAACCCACAATTCCTTTTTCTCGGGCTTTCCCGGCTCGGCGTTGAGGATATTTATAGCAGGCGGGTCAACGCGAAGATTCGGAACAATACTGAAAGGAACGGTAATCGAGGAACATTCCGGATGCGTTACGTGAATCTCAATTCGTCCGTTAGTATTGGCTCCCATTTTTTTTGTATCGATTTTTGTTTGAAGGACAAACTTCGAAGCATTTTTTGTCGCGTCGAATTCGGCGATGACAGCATCGGCAGTCGAATTAAAGCTGGTTATCGCAAACGGCTTATCATCCGTGCTTAGAATAGTAAGCTCAGCGACATTCGACTTTTCGCCCTTTATCGCAAAACTAAGCCGGTCCGGCTCATAGGTAACCTTTTTTACAATTGCGGCTTTTATAGTCAACTCGGCTCTCGGATTATCTCTGTCATTCGAGAATATATAAAGATGCCTTGTCCTGACCCCGACTCCTTTGTCGGCATTGAATTTGACCTTCAGCGTACCTTCCTCGCCGGGAGCATATTCCATTTTTTCGAGCTCAAAGACAGTGCAGCCGCAGGTCTTGCTGATTTTTTCTATTTTGAGTGTGCCGGTTCCTTTGTTTTTGAATTTGAACTCGCAGGTATTGCTTGAGCCGGGGGCAACAGGACCAAAATCGTGAATGGGCTGTTCGAACACTATTTTCGCAGGAGCTTCATTAGGTTCAGCAGACGCCTCCATCTGAGGGGTTTTTTCCTGGGCGAATGACTGAACACAAATAACCTGCATAACCACTACAAGTCCGACAACAAACACTCTTTGAATCAAATTTAGCGGCTTCATTTTTTGCATCTCCCAAAAATCCGAAGACAATAAAGGAACATTGAACTCAAATTGCACAAACCCTTATTTTACAAAAAAAACTGGTGTTTCGCAAGTTATTTCCGTATTTCTAAAGGGTCGAAAAGACGCCCTTTCATCTGCATAGAGACAACCCGTTTTTAATCCCAATAACATGTTAATATGCTCAAATATGTAACCAGGTCAACAAATAATATGTGCCGGGCTTAAGGGTAGCTTTGCTTTACAGCCGATTATCTAACTGTTAACATAGTATACAGTTACGAAATGAATTTGTTCGGAGCTGATTATGAGCGGACAAAATATCGAGGTATCCGTAGTGGTGCCGTTGTTAAACGAGCAGGATAATATAAAAATATTATATGACCAGCTAACCAGTGCACTGACCGATAAATACAGCTACGAGCTGATTTTCATAGATGACGGCAGCACGGACGACAGCTTCGTGATATTAGCCGGGCTACATAAGGCCGATGGCAGGGTAAGGATTATCCGGTTTAGAAAAAACTTCGGTCAAACAGCGGCGTTGAGCGCCGGTTTCACCCACGCCCGCGGGGCAATAATCATTGCTATAGACGCCGATTTGCAAAACGACCCCGCGGATATCCCTAAAATGATAGAAAAACTTCATGAGGGATATGACGTAGTAAGCGGCTGGCGAAAGAAAAGACACGACAAAGCCATCACCCGGCTGATACCATCCAAGGCAGCCAACTGGCTTATATCAAAGATAACGGGTGTGAAGCTGCACGATTTCGGCTGCACGCTGAAGGCGTATCGGCGTGAGGTTCTGGCGGAGACAAAATTATACGGGGAAATGCACCGATTCATACCGGTTCTTGCAAGCTGGAGCGGGGCAAATATCTGCGAAATGGTAGTCAACCACAGACCCAGAACGGCCGGGGTCGCAAAATACGGGCTTGGGCGAACCTGGAAGGTAATGCTGGATTTGATTACGGTAAAATTTCTCGGCTCCTTTTCAACAAAGCCCATCTATATTTTCGGAGGGCTCGGCTTTATAAGCGCGCTGGGTTCGGTGGCCTCCGGATTAGTTGTGCTATATCAGAAATTCCTTTCGGCCCGCGAGCTGCCGATGAATAGAAACCCGCTGCTTGTATTGACGGCGATGCTTATTACGGCAAGCATACAATTTATCCTTATGGGCCTGCTGGCAGAACTGCTTGTAAGAACATATCACGAATCGCAGAACCGGCCGACATATGTAATTCGTGAAATACTCGAATCTCCCGCCGGGGACGAAAATTAATGAAAAGGCAATCCCGAAATACGGGACAACATTCTCATAACACCGGGAAACCTGCTGCTGCAATCAGCGATACGAGAAGAGAGCTGACAGCGATTATACTAATTGCACTGCTGGCGGGTATTCCATTTGCGTTCGGCAGGTATTTCGAGCTCAACTACCCGGACCCTTTCGACAGTGCCAGCAATGTTTACTCGGCTCAGCATATCCTCAACGGGGCACGAATCGGGATAGAAGAACAGCCAAGCGCGGCACTGGGCACGCTGCTTGTAAATATTCTGGGAGTTCGGCTGTTCGGTTTCAGTGAATTCGGGCCCAAGCTTATACAATCAATTATGCAGGCGGCTGCATTGATATTGATGTTTATCGCGATGAAAAAAGTGTTCGGCAAGCTGCCCGCGGCGGTCGGTGTCATTGTTGCTTCGGTATATCTTTCATCACCTCTTATAGCCAAGTTCGGCAACGTCAAAGAGCAATATATGATTGCATGCATGGTGACGGCTGTAAGTCTTTTTGTGCTGCGGCAATCAGGCGGAGGATGGTGGTATGCGTTACTGACAGGGGCGATCGCCGCCTGGGCGCCCTTGTTTAAGGAAACGGGCTTTTCGGCAATCGGCGCGATAGGATTATTTGTTTTAATGCAGCCGATATTCAAACACAGGACCTGGAAACAGACGGGTACTGATATCGTGTTGCTGCTGGCTGGGGCGATTATTTCAATGGCCCCGGTGTATATATGGATAATCGGGTGGGACGTTCAGACTTCTTTGCCATATTCATTTGTATGGAAGACGATAAGCGGGGTATTGATTCCTTCCAAAGAAACCGCCGAGGCGGTAAGTTACGTTTCAGGCAGCAGAAAGGTGCTGCCATTTTCCGAGCAATGGCCGAGAGTGCTGAGGCATTACTGGATGCTGATACTGCCGATTGCTCTTGCGACGGGCTCGATTTTGCTAAGGATATATAGATTCATCGCCGGAATCATAAAGAAGCCGTCGACCGGCGAGAAGTGTGACTACGAAAGATTCGTTCTGCTGTTTGCCGTGTGGTGGGTGTTAGATATGGCTTTTGTATGGGTAAGCCCGCGCTCTTATGAGCAGTATTATCTTCCGCTGAATGCTTCCGCGGCAATGACTGGCGGGTATCTGGTAGCAGTATATCGCGACAAGCTGTATATGGCGGTTTTCAAGAACAAATGGATTTTAGTGGGGCTGGCCGGGCTGGTCCTGATGACGGCAATGTCATGGGACGTATTTTTCGGGATATCGAAAAGCCCGTATTCAGGGGCCAAATACCCCGACCGGCGCAGGGGCTATGTTCAGAAATACCGCGAGATAACACAACGCAGAACACAACATCTGCGAGGGCCATGGGAGGTTGCGGGCGAATACATACGCCACAACACCCAGCCGACGGATAAAATATACGTATGGGGCTGGGTACCTGGCATATACCTTTCGGCACAGAGATTCAGCAGCACGCCCAAAGCCTTTGAGAGCGAGATGCATACCCGGCCGCCCGAAGAATTTGACAAGAGAATTCAGAATATGCTGGCGGACTTCGAAAAAGAGATGCCAAAATATATCGTGGACAGCAGAAAAAATCATGTCCCTCTTGAAAGACCTCCGCATGAGCTTTGGCCGATTGTGCCCAAGGGTTTTATGGGCGCTCAAAAAGCAGGATTTTTGCCCAATGCTCCACGGGCGATAGCGGATTTCGAAAATCAATGGGGCCAAATGCTGCGAGAAAGGTTCGATGACGACGAGGCACGCAGATTCGAAGCGGTCGGCAGGTTCAGGAAATTCATAAGGGAACATTACGAGATAGTACAAATGTTCGGCGACCATGTGGTCTTCAAACTGAAAACCACTCCGGCCAATACGAATAGCCAATAACCACTTACTGAATTTTAGCGAAACATTGTGAGCAGAAGAAAAGACAGAACTTCCAAAGTAAATAGTAAGCGGCAAAAATCGTCCGCCGAGGATATGGGCAAAATAAAACCCTTAGAGGACGAACAAAAAAGAGCCGCTGAAAGACGCGTCGAGATAATAACCTGCGTGGTTCTTTTTGCTTTCGGGGTGTATCATTCCATTCTATACTTCGGGCATACCGCTGTGCCCAATTCAGATTTCCCCAGTCTTTACAGGATCGGCAATGACCTGTTGTCATTTCGAATGCCGTCAAAATTCAAGCAGGCACCGGTCCTCGGCCTGCTGCAGAATTTTCTTTATCCGCTGACATGGGGACCTTTTAGGCCACTAACGGCCGGATGGCTGCTAAACGCTATACTGCATCCCTTTAATCTCATTGGACTCTGGCTGGTCGGCAAAAAGATTGTCGGCAAGGCCGCGGTCTGGATTGCAATCATTGCGATAATCAATCCGTGGACAATTTATTCACTCACGGAACCAATAAATGAAACCACGTATCTTTTCTTCATCCTGCTGAGCTTCTATCTCATTTTTCGACGCTCCCGATGGGCCTATCTGGCCGCGGGCGCAGCAACTATGGTCCGCTACGAAGCAACAACGCTGATTTTAGCGGCATTTGTCGCGGATATCATCCACAGAAACAACCGCAGAGACGTAATAAAGGCGTTTGCCTTTTCGGCGCTTGCTTTCGTACCGTTTTTGATATGGATGACGATGACGGTCCTTACCTTCAAAACGGATTCGAGCCATTATCTCAAAGTTTTGTTTTCCAAAGAGTACGCCAAAGGTTTTACCGAACCAGTTCAAAACAGAACAGGAATTGTGCTGCATTTGAAGCTGCTCTGGCAGGTTGCGTTTCAGCCGTTATTTATGCCATATGCCGGCGCAGGTGAAGATACTATAGAAATGCTCTTTAAGCTAAGCAAGACTGCCGGCGTTGCCGGCTTTGCATTGGGATGTGTATTTGCGTTTCGCAAAAAGCTGTGGGAAATACTAATATTGATGTTGTTTTTCGTGCCGTATTTTATACTGCATGCATATTATCCGTATCCTCTGCAGCGATTCCACTCGACTGTATTCTGGATTGCGCTTTTAGTGGCGTGGTTCGGGCTGCAAAGCACAGGTCAGCTCATCGCGCAAAAAGCGAAGATGCCAAAACCAACGGCTATTATTCTGCAGATACTGGTTATCATAACAGCCGGCGCATGGACAATGGCTCTAATTCCATACTTCGGTAAAGCCGCAGCCGTCAGCCCGACTTCAGCTTCAATGCCTTATGCGGCAATGGCCGTTACGGGACTTATTTGCGTTCTGCGGCTCTACGCAGGGAATATAAAGACCCTGCCGAAAGTTTTGGCTATTCTGGCAGTGATGTCGGTTATGATATCGTCGAATCAGTTTGCTCTCGCCCGGCTGCTCGGCGACGGACAAAGAGAAATCGAGTTCAAACAACTCGGCGAGTGGTTTGCTGCCAACGGCGGGCCCGACGACAAGATGGCCGTCTATAATAACATCACACAAGTCTTCGCCGGCAAAAACGAGAAGAACGTTATCGGATTCCCCAAGGCCGAAAACCCGGCGGAGCTTGCGAATAAGCTTCGTGAGCTGGGGGTAACATACGTGGTGTGGGCGACAAGAGAGGGTTACAGCAGGGGCCAGCATACCGGTTATCAACAGCTTGGATTAAATAAAAATATCGTGTTTCTGGATAAACCACGCGATATCGGATGCTATAAATTCATTGGCCAAGCAGGCACAAAGAGAGGTTATGTAAACATTTTTCGCCTTATGGAACAGGGTGAAGAGCAACTGCCCGGACCTTAGCCCTAAGTTGTGTTATTGCTAATGGGACCACAAAAGCAAATCAAGCTCGGGATATAATAGTGCGATACATCATATAATGAAGAGCAACGGAACAGATATGAATGAACAAAAGAATAATACCACTTCAAGAAAACCATCAGGCGCAACATCCGCTTATTTAGAGCTAAGCTCGGACGAGAATAGCCTGTTGAAATGGAGAATGCGCAATCGCTATTATTATGACTGGCTTGACAGAATCTACAGATTCGTGGTTCGGCCCAACAGCAGGGTCTTGCACGTGGGCTGTGAAAGCGGTGACCTTTTAGCAGCGGTAAAGCCGGCCTACGGAGTTGGCATCGACGATAATGAAAAGGCAATCGAACTGGCAAAAAAACGTTTTCCCCATTTGAGTTTCATTACAGCCGACCCTCACGAGCTGACCCTCAAGGAAAATTTCGACTATATTCTCATCTGTAACTCGCTGGGCCGATGGTACGACATTCAGCGTGTGCTGGAACGCATCAGGCCGCTCACACACGAGGGCACTCGTATAGTAATCACTTATTACAACCACTTATGGGAATGGATTCTGCGACTGGGTTCGCAGGTCGGCCTGCGAAAACCGTACCCCTGTCAGAACTGGCTGCCGCCGGATGACATCGCAAACCTGCTCAACCTGACCGACTTTGACGTTATCCGCAGCGATTCATTCTTGTTATTGCCCAAGCGAATCTGGCCGATTACGTCTTTGTGCAATTATCTTCTTTCGCTGCTGCCCGGCTTTCGATTTTTTAACCTTGTCAATCTGCTCATAGCCCGGCCCGTGCCCGATATAAAACAGGACAAAGATTTGTCGGTCTCGGTGATAGTGCCCTGCCGAAACGAGCGGGGTAATATTGCCGACGCCGTAAAACGAATACCCGATATGGGCAACCGGACGGAGATAATCTTCGTCGACGGCAACAGCACGGACGGGACGGCTGAGGAAATAGAAAACCAGATAAAAGAACACGCCGGGCGTCGAATTCAACTGATTCATCAGGGCGACGGCATCGGCAAGGGAGACGCGGTAAGGAAGGGATTCGCCGCTGCGACCGGTGACGTTTTGGTTATTCAGGACGCGGACCTCACCGCACCACCGGAAGAACTGATGAAATTTTTCGCCGCCCTTCGTGACGGCAAGGGTGAATACATCAACGGCTCACGCCTGGTTTATCCGATGGAGAAACAGGCGATGAGATTTTTGAACCTGCTGGGCAATAAATTCTTCGGGTCGCTGTTTAGTTGGCTGCTGGGGCAGCGGTTCAGGGATACACTTTGCGGAACAAAGATGATACGCAAAAGTGATTATGAGCTTATAGCTGCCAATCGATCTTACTTCGGCGAATTCGACCCGTTCGGGGACTTTGACCTGATATTCGGAGCGGTGAAACAAAATCTGAAGGTTATCGAGGTGCCGGTGAGATACCGAGCAAGAACATACGGCGATACCAATATAAGCAGATTCACGCACGGCTGGCTGCTGCTCAAGATGAGCTGGATTGCCTTCAAAAAAATAAAATGGCTCGGAGGAATCCGTTGAATTAATTTTAATGGGCTTTGTTCAAAAATGCCAAAGGACCTGCCTAAATTAAAACTGCTGTCTATGCGTGAATACGGCAAAGTGGACCGCAACGACCCTCTGCGACACTACTACGCACCGGTCATAGGCAGATTGTACAGGCAAAGAGTCGAAATGAGTCTGGCTGAATGTTCGGGCGGCAAACGTATTCTCGAAGTCGGCTTCGGCTCGGGACTTTCCTTTTTGAACCTAAATGAGCTTTACGATGAAATTTATGGTCTCGACCTCAAAGCAGACGCAACGCAGGTTGAAGAAGTATTCAGAAACAAAGGAATAATAGTGCAACTAACAAACGGCGACGTCCTGCAGATGCCTTATGAAGATTCATTCTTCGACACAATACTTTTGATTAGTATCCTCGAACACATGAAGCCGGAACAACTTGACGCAGCTTTTACGGAAATTCGAAGGGTATTGCGACCGGGCGGCCAGGTAGTATACGGCGTTCCCGTGGAACGCCCGTTCATGACTTTCGCTTTCTTGCTGCTCAGATACAACATCCACAAGCACCACTTCTCAACGGAAACCGATGTATATCTTGCTGCAAAAAAAATCCTCAATGAAGTGCGAACAGAAACAATGCAGACTCCCATGGGGCCGGTTTACCAGATTGGTCATTTTACAAAAAGACAATCATCTCAACAGTAATTGCGACTCGATTATATGAAACTCACTGAATGGCTCATACTTCCCGAAATCAGAAATATCAAAGACCTGGACGACCCGGCAACGACATTGCTGCACGGCAAAATCCTGCGCAGCAAGCCATTTCTCAAAAAGCTTTACGCCGACTTTTACAAACAGTTCAAGGAGGCGGCTGAAGCGACATATAATAAGGTGCTTGTCGAGCTTGGCAGCGGAGGCGGGTTTATTAAAGAGATAATCCCAAACGTAATTACCTCAGATATTCTCGACGTCGCCGGCGCCGATAAGATTTTTTCGGCGATGGATATGCCGTTCGAAGATTCGAGCGTGGATGCGTTCTTTATGTTCGACGTTCTGCACCATATTACCCGGCCGGGGCAATTCTTCATTGAGGCCGAAAGATGCTTAAAGCCGGCAGGCAGAATTGTTATGATAGAGCCGGCCAATACTGTATGGGCAAGATTCGTTTATAAAAACTTTCATCACGAGGGGTTCGACCCGGACGGAGAATGGGGACTTGAAAAAACAGGCCCGCTTTCGCAGGCCAACGGCGCAATGCAGTGGATTATTTTTGTCCGCGACAGGGAAGTATTCGAGCGGAAATACCCACAGCTTAAGATTGTTTCATTGCGTAACCATACGCCGATAAGTTATTTGTTAAGCGGCGGTTTCACGACCCGGCAGTTGATGCCCGGATTTATGTATCCGGTAATCAGGGCGTTCGAATGGCTGCTTTCACCGCTCGGCAATTGGCTTGGTATGTTTATGACGGTAGTGATTGAGAAAAAATGAAGGCGCTGATGCTGAATTATGAATTTCCGCCGATAGGAGGCGGAGCGGGTCAGGCCCACCTGGCGATGCTCGGGCAATTTGCCGGCCTGGACGGCCTGCAGGTTGACGTGCTGACATCGGCGCCTGCGCCGGGGTTTTCGGTTGAAAAGCCGGCCAAAAATATCGCTATTCATAAAGTCGGGGTGCATAAGAAAAACCTCCACTACTGGCGAAAAATCGAGGTCGTTGAATGGCTCTTCAAGGCCCGCAAGCCATATCGAGAAATGCTCGAACAAAACTCCTATGACATTATTCACGTATTCTTCGGTCTGCCGACCGGCTGGCTTTGCGACCGGACAACCGAAAATCTGCCGTATATCATTTCACTGCGAGGCTCCGACGTTCCCGGCAAGCACGCCCGGCTGCAATTAGAATATAAGCTCTTGGGGCCTTTGCTGAAAAGAATCTGGACAAAGGCGTCGTCGATTGTGGCGTGCAGTGAAGGACTGAAAAAAAGGGCGCTGGAATTTTTGCCGACTGCAAATATCGAAGTCATCCCGAACGGGGTCGATTTGAAGAAGTTTTACCCGGCCCAAAACAACAATTTAGCTGATGAGTTGAAACTTTTAACGGTCGGCCGACTTTCCGCGACAAAAAGGGTCGAGATGCTAATCGAGGCGGTCGAAATATTGAGCAAAAACGCCAGGCCCGTCCGCCTGACTATAGCGGGAGGCGGAGGCTTGCTCGAAAAATTGAATCGGCTTATCGAGCAAAAGGGCTTAGGGAATATTATAGACCTGACTGGCCGAATCGAACCGGAAAAGATGCCCGACGTTTACCGCAGGCACAATATATTCGTCAGCGCAAGTATGCAGGAAGGAATGAGCAATGCTATGCTTGAGGCGATGGCGTCGGGACTACCGATTGTAACAACTCGATGCGAGGGTCTGGATGAGCTTATAAGTGATAACGGAATAATATTAGAAAATGATACTCCACCGGCTCTTGCAAAAGCGATAATTGACTTAGCCGACAATGAACAGGGCTATCAGGCAATGTGTGCGGCGGCGAGA
>CAYLYB010000088.1:0-5824 GCA_964387605.1 uncultured Pirellulales bacterium
GACGAGCAGCTAAAAGAATACGCCGAGCAGACCAAAACGCTTGCGGCCAAGGCGGGCGAGGACGCGAAGAACCAGGTGCTTGCAGCGGCGAGGATGCAGACTGCCAAAGATTACTTAGCCGAGAAGGCGAAGCTGCTCGACAACGTTTTCGCCAGGGCGCAGGAGAAGATTAAAACTTTGCCCGACGAACAATACCGTGAGCTGATTGCCAAAATTATGATTGACTCGGTTCAGAGCGGCGACGAAGAGGTGATAATCGACGCAAACGAAAAACGAATCGACCGGAGTTTAATCGACAAGGTAAATCAGCAGCTTTCCTCGAAGGGCAAAGGTAATTTGAAGCTTTCGGACGAGAGGCAGGATATAGCGGGCGGCTTCATCCTTAAAAAAGGAAAAATCAAAAACAACGCTTCTTTCGACGTGCTGCTCGCCGGAGCGAGAGATAAGCTCGAAATAGAATTAGTCAAACAATTATTTGCGGATTGATTTACGAATGGCAGCCGGACTCGAACAGCCAATAGCAGATTTTCATAGGTACCCGCCGACGGGCGGCGAAAACTGGAGTTACGCCTTCGAGACGGCCCAGGTGCGTGCGCTGGAGACGACGATGCTGAGCAGGGCAACGCTTACTGATATGGCGAACGCGGGCGGTTTCGAGCAGGCGGTGGAATATCTGCGTTCGAGCGGATACGCCGTCGGCGGCAAGGCGGCGATTTCGCAAGTCGAGGAGATTCTGCGTGAGCAACGGGCCCAGGTGAGGCGACAGTTTGCCGGCTGGATGCACGACGGAAAAATAGTAACGCTTTTCAAATCGAGAGACGATTTTGCGAACCTTCGATTAGCAGTGCGGCGAATGGTAACCGAAAAGCCAATCGGCGGCGATTACAGCGACGAGGGCAATTTCGGCACCGAGCAGTTCGCCGAGGTCTTCGAATCCGACCGATACGAGTTGTTCCCGGATTATATGGCTGACGCGAGCGAGCGGGCGGTGGTCGCCTATTACGACGACAAGGACATCCGCAGAATCGATTATGCGATTGACGCGGCGCAGAACGAATTCAACTTAGCGACGGCGGAAAAACTTAAAAGCGAATTTTTACTGGGGCTATTTCGAATACAGGCAGACCTGACCAATATCCGCACGATGCTTCGACTGAAATTCACGGAATCAGAAGAGCTTGACGTCTTTTTAACCGGCGGATACGTGGAACGGGACAGGTTATTCAGGGCGCTCGAAATCGGCAACGAAGGTATCGGGGCGTTTTTCTTCGCCACGCCCTATTTCGAGGTGGTGCAGGCGGGAGCCGTGTATGCAGGAACTGAAAAATCATTTTTGAAAATCGAGCAGCAGTGCGACGAATATCTCAACGGCTATCTGAAAACGACAATGGCGATAACAGCCGGGCCTCAGCCGATTATCGCGTATCTGCTTGCGAAAGAATACGAGATTCGAACGGTCCGTCTCATCCTGACGGCCAGGAAGAACAGCTTGAATCCGAAATTAATATTAGACCGGGTCGCGTGAAAGCGCGAGATACGAATTATGGAAGGTAAAGTAGCGGTATTAGGTGACGCTGATTTTGTGATGCCGTTCGCGGCATTCGGAGTCGATACGTATTTAGCGGGCGATACGCCTGAGCAGACGGCCGAAGCGGCAAGTAAGATTATCAAAGGCAAATATACGCTGGTGGTTGTTGCGGAAAACGCGGCCAGGTCGGCGGAAGAGACGCTTGCCGGCTCACAAAACGCACCGACGCCTTGCGTGGTGGTTGTGCCGTTTACGACTGAGCCGGAAGGTTTCGCAACTGAGGCGCTCGGGAAGGTGCTGAAAATGGCGACCGGTATTAATATTCTGAAAAGTAATTAGGAATCTTGGTTTCGTTTTATCAAACGCCAAAATTTGGAATGGATAACGATGAGTGAAGCAAAAAAAGGCAGAATAGCGAAAGTAGCGGGGCCTGTTGTGGTGGCCGAAGGTATGGCCGGCTCGCGTATGTATGACGTGGTCCGCGTCGGCGAGCTGAATCTTATCGGCGAGATAGTCGAGCTTGAGGGCGACTTTGCCTCGATACAGGTTTACGAGGACACGACCGGCATCGGGCCGGGCGGGCCTGTGGTCGATACGAAGGCGCCGTTGAGCGTGGAGCTTGGGCCTGGGCTGATAGAGAGTATCTACGACGGGATTCAGCGTCCGCTCGATTCATTAGTCAAGGCCGAGGGCGAGTTTATGAGCAGGGGCAGCGATATGCCGGGGTTGAACAGGGAGAAGAAGTGGCACTTCAAGCCGACCGTCGAAGCCGGTAAAGAAGTCGGCGGCGGCGATATAATCGGCGAGGTCGAGGAGACAACCTTAGTCAAGCAAAGGATTATGATACCGGCCGGGGTAAGGGGCAAGCTGGCGGACATCAAAGAAGGCGATTTTACCGTGGAAGAGACGGTGGCGACGGTCGCGGGAGAGAACGGCGAGAAGCACGAGATAAAGCTGATGCAGAAATGGCCCGTTCGTATCGCAAGGTCGGTGAAGAGAAGACTTGCGCCGAATAACGTTTTGGTAACGGGGCAGCGTGTGATTGACGCGTTTTTCCCGATGGCCAAGGGCGGCACGGCCTGTGTGCCGGGGCCATTCGGAACGGGCAAGACCGTCGTGCAGCACCAGCTTGCCAAGTGGGTCGATGCGGAAATCGTGGTATATATCGGCTGCGGCGAGCGGGGCAACGAAATGACCGACGTGCTGACGGAATTCCCGGAACTGAAGGACCCGCGAAGCGGCGAGCCGTTGATGAAGCGGTCGGTATTGATTGCGAATACATCGAATATGCCGGTCGCCGCGAGGGAGGCGTCGGTATATACGGGCATTACGATAGCCGAATACTTCCGTGATATGGGTTATACGGTGGCGCTGATGGCGGATTCTACGAGCCGATGGGCCGAAGCGATGCGAGAGATTTCGACCCGCTTAGAGGAAATGCCCGCGGAGGAAGGATACCCTGCTTATTTAGGCGCGAGAATTGCGTCGTTTTATGAAAGGGCAGGCAGAGTCGAATGCACTGGTGCACCCGACAGAGAAGGCGCGTTATCGATAATCGGGGCTGTAAGCCCGCCCGGCGGAGACCTGTCGGATTCGGTGGTGCAGGCGACGCTGCATGTGGTGAAGGTGTTTTGGTCGCTGCAGGCCCGATTGGCATACGCGAGGCACTTCCCCGCAATTGACTGGCTGACAAGCTATTCGTTTTATAAGCAGTATCTCAGGGAAGGATTCGAGGACAAGGAACAGGGCAGTGAGATGGAAAAGCTGACAATCGAAACGATGGCCCTGCTGGAACAGGAGGCGCAGCTACTGGAGATTGTTCGATTGGTCGGAGCCGAGGCGTTATCGCCGAAGGACAGATTATCGCTGGAGACGGCGAGGTCGATACGCGAGGACTTTTTACACCAGAACGCATTTCACGAGGTGGATACATTTACGTCGCTGCCGAAGCAATACGAAATGCTGAAGACCGTTATGCACTTCCACAAAGAGGGGCTTGCGGGGATAGAGGCGGGAGTTGATACGACGCAGATATTCAAATTGGCCGTTCGCGAGGAAATCGCGAGGGCGAAATATATACCGGAAAAGGAAATGGAAAAGATAGCCGGCATACGCGAGACAATCAGCCAGCAAATGAAGCAATTGCAGGGCTCGGCACAAGAGACGCAACCAGCAGTCACAGACAGTGAACAGGAGTAACAGATGCTTTCACTTAAGGAATACCAGACGGTAACAAGTATAGCGGGGCCATTGATGATGGTCGAGATGGTCGATGACGCCAAATACGCGCACATCGTCGATATCGAGCTTGCGGACGGCTCGATACGTCACGGGCAAATCCTGCAGGTCGAAAAAGACAAGGCGCTTGTGCAGGTTTTCGAGGGGACGAGCGGAATTGACGTCAGAGACGCGACGGTGCGTTTTTTAGGTAAGCCGTTACAGCTTGGCGTCTCGCGGGATTTATTGGGCAGGGTATTCAGCGGCCTTGGTGTGCCGAAGGACGACGGCCCGCCGATTATGCCCGACAAGAAGCTCGATATCAACGGCAGCCCCATCAATCCGTTCGCACGTAATTATCCCAACGAGTTTATTCAGACAGGTATCTCGACAATCGACGGGCTTAATCCGCTCGTTCGCGGTCAGAAGCTGCCGATATTTTCCGGAGCGGGCCTGCCGCACGACAGCGTGACCGCGCAATTAGCGAGACAGGCAACGGTATTGGGTAAGGAAGAGAAATTCGCGGTAGTCTTCGCGGCGATGGGCATCACCTTCGAGGCAGCCCAGTTCTTCATCGATGATTTGCAGAGGACCGGGGCAATCGAACGGGCGGTGATGTTTATTAATCTCGCCAACGACCCGGCAATCGAGCGAATCGCCACGCCGAGATTCGCCCTTACAGCCGCGGAGTATTTAGCGTTCGATTTGGATATGCACGTGCTGGTTATCCTCAACGATATGACCAACTATTGCGAGGCGCTTCGTGAAATCAGCGCCGCGAGAAAAGAAGTGCCCGGCAGGCGCGGCTATCCCGGTTATTTATACACAGACCTCGCGACAGTATACGAGCGAGCGGGAAGAATCAAGGGCAAGAAAGGCTCGATAACGATGGTGCCTGTATTGACGATGCCGGAAGACGACAAGACGCACCCGGTGCCGGATTTGACCGGCTATATCACCGAGGGACAGATTATGCTGTCCCGGTCGCTGCACCGAAAGGCGATTGCGCCGCCCGTGGATGTTTTGCCGAGCTTGTCGCGACTGAAAGACAAGGGTATCGGCGAAGGCAAGACCCGCGAAGACCACGCGGATTTGTATAACCAGCTTTACGCTGCTTACGCACGGGGCAAGGAAGCGCAGGAGCTTGCGACGATTATGGGCGAGGCGGCCCTTTCGCAGGAAGATAAAAAGTATATGACATTCGCCGACGAATTCGAGGCAAGATACATCTCGCAGGACTACTATGAGAACCGCACCGTCCAGCAGACGCTCGATTTGGGCTGGGAGCTTCTCAGTATGTTCGAAAACGCCGAGCTTAAGCGTATCGATATCAAGCTGATTGAAAAATATATGCCGAAGTTTCGAAAGGAATCGGCCAAAGACAAAGACAGCGAAGCCGAGCAGGCCGAAGAGCAACAAAGCGAAGAACAACCAGACGAAACTGAGACGCAGGAGGCCGAAGAGTAAATGCTCGCGAATGTAAATGCAACAAGGATGGAATTACTCCGGCTTCGCCGGCGGGTTGCGCTGGCCGTGCGGGGACACAAGCTATTGAGCGAAAAACGGGACGGGATATCCCGGCATTTGATAAAGATAGCCCGCGAGATTCAGCCATTACGCAAAAAGGTCGAGCAGGAGCTTATGGAGACCTGCAGGCGGTTTATGCTGGCGCGGGCGGTGATGGAGCCGGAGCATACCAAGGCGGCCCTCGAAGTGCCGACGAAGAAATTCACGATGGCGGTGAAATTAGCCAGTGTTATGAATGTCAGGGTCCCGGAGCTTGCCAAGCAGATGGAAGGCGAGGTTATCTGCTACGGCTATGCGACAACTTCGGGCGAGCTGGACGTGGCGCTGATGGCCCTGGAGCGGGCGTTCGACAGCCTGATTGAGCTGGCGGCAAAGGAAAAACAGGCGAGATTACTCGCCGTCGAGCTTCAGATGACCCGCAGGCGCGTCAACGTTCTGGAGCACGTCGTTATCCCCGACCTGCACGAGACGATTAGATTCATCTTCAATAAGTTAGGCGAGGCCGAGCGAGACAACACTTCTCGATTGATGAAAATAGCCGATATGATACGC
>CAYLYB010000088.1:5924-7884 GCA_964387605.1 uncultured Pirellulales bacterium
TTATTCACAGGGTCATAGACGCCGAACACGTTACAGAACTCCCAGTATATCATGCTGAAGCCGTTTTCGGCGGCGGTATCTGCAACGCATTTTGTCCAGCGTGCACGGGAATCCATATCCGCTTTCTCATAGGCGCCGAACTCGCCGACGTTGATTGGGCGATTATGTTGTTTTCCCCATTCGGCGGCGTCTTTGAAATGCTTCGAAATCGGGCGCTTGTCCCTGTCGATTCCGAGCCATTTTTTACCGAGCCATGCCTCGGAGCCATTGACCCATTGCGCACCCTGATGCGTGAATTTATACGGCTCGTAGTAATGGAAGCTGACAATGATATTGCGGTCGCTTTCGGGCAGCTTGAGCGTTCCAAGCCCCCTGACGCTGTTGTAGTTGGCTGGGCCTATTACGACAGTCCTTTTCGGATTACTTTGGCGAATGACTTCGAGCACTTCCTTTACGAGCTGGTTCCAGGCATCGGCGTCGAGGGTGCCCTGCGGCTCATTAAGCGGCTCGAACAATACCGTATTGGGTCGGTCCTTGTAGTGGGCCGCAATCTGTTTCCAGAGTGCGAGGAATCTTTCTTTGTGCGATGCAGGGTCGACAAAGAACTCGTTGTAATGGTGCATATTGACCATTATTGGAAGGTTTCGCGACAGACTATTATCAACGGCCCAATCGACCCGTTTGAAAAAGTTGGGGTCGATAGTATAAGGGGCTTTTTCAAGGGCGTGAGCAGACCAGCGGACGGGCAGGCGAACGGAATCGAAGCCGGCCTGTTTGATAAGGTCGAAATACTCCTTCTGTAATGTTACGCCCCATTCGCCTTCCTTCGGCGCTTCGAGAGCGTTGCCGAGGTTGACCCCCCTGCCGATTAGTTTATTCACGGTGAAAGGGTCCGAGGATTCCGACTCATCAGCGGATTCCGCAATCCCGCTGCAGGCGGAAAATAATATAACGAAGGCAACTAATAACGGCATGACGGCTGAGGTTTTTCCAATTCTTTTCTGCATCAGTCTTACTCCAATAATTTTATAAATACTTATTGTTTCTTCTCGACCAGCGCTTCAAGCAGGGGCTTGCGCCATGATTTGGTTTTCTGGTCATAGGCGCCGAATTCAGCCGCGCAAAATTCCCAATAGTCAAAGCTGAAACCTCTATCTATCGCGGCATCAGCAACAAATTTCGTCCATCGGGCACGCGAATCCATATCCGCCTGCCTGTAAGCCCCGAACTCGCCGAGGTTAATCGGGCGGTTGTGCTTTTTTGCCCAGTCTGCGACGTAGTCGAAATCCTTTATTATTTCTTCTTTTTCCTGCTCGCTGCCGGTCCACTTTGTGCCTACCCAGCCGCTTGCGTCCGCGTGGCTTATCCAGGAAGTTCCCTGATGAGTGAATCTCATGGGAAAATAATAGTGGACCGTAACAATGATGTTGCGGTCGTTTTCGGGTATTTCGAGCAGCTTGAGATGCTCGAACTGATTAAGATGAGCGGAGCCAATCACAACCGTTCTGTCCGGATTCGACTCGCGAATAACAGCAAGTGCTTCGGCAGCGAGTTTATTCCAGCCATCGGCTCTGAGTTTCTTTTGCGGCTCGTTTAGAATCTCGAAGACAAGCAAATCGGGATAGTCCTTGTAATGCTCTGCAATCTGCTTCCACAGGGCGAGAAACCTTTCTTTATGTCCCGCAGGGTCATCAAAAAGCTCGCGGTAGTGATGAATGTTGAGCATTATGGGAATGTTTCGCGAAATTGAGTTGTTTATCGCCCAATCGACTCTTTTCATAAATTCCGGGTCGATAGTATAGGGCGTTTCTTCGAGGGCATGTGCCGACCAGCAAACGGGGAGGCGTATAGAATTGAAGCCGGCATCTTTTATAACGTCGAAATATTCTTCTTTGAGCGTTACGCCCCAATCGCCTTCTTTGGGGGCATCGAGTGCGTTGCCGAGATTAACACCCCTGCC
>CAYLYB010000088.1:7984-11182 GCA_964387605.1 uncultured Pirellulales bacterium
TTCAGCAGCCATAGAATAAACCCCTCCAAATACTACCAGCATAAAAAAAACAATTGCAGTAAATCCTAATTGCTTCACTGCCTTTAACATAGTCCTTCACTCCAATAAAGACGATTTCAAAACAGGGTTAAATTCGGACTTGCGGAGTTAGGCGGACGCCCATGTGCCGTGGGTTTAATCTTTTTCTGATGCCTTTAGCATGGGTCTGAGACCACCATACAACAGCACCGCTATAAGTCCAAGCAGAAGTAGTATAGTGGGTTCGCCCAAAACTTCAAGGCGATAATAGAGGCCGCGGGCAATCGCGAGAATATCAAGGTCGGGTGCTTCTTCCGGCTGGCGATAGGGTTCCAGACTCGCGGCAACGGTGGGAAGGTTGCTCCTGAGAGCGAGACTGTTACGTCCACCTGCCGCGACTGCGACATAATTATTTCCCTGTGGGATGGTGCACTGTTTATAGGCATCCCATCCCCAGGCCGCCAGAGACCCATCGAGTTTGAGAGCGACCATATGGAAACCGCCGCAGGCAATGTCGGCAAGATCGGCATCCGGCGGCACACGCTGTGCGTATTCGTTCAGACCAAATACGATAGCTGAACCGTCCCGCTTAAAGGCCCTGCTGCAGTAACCATTGGCCTCAACATCGACGAAATCGTTTCCTGTGGGAACATTGCACTGACCATGGGCATTATCACCCCAGGCGACGAGCGAACCGTCAGACCTAATGGCGAGACTGTGGTATCCTCCGGCTGCAATGGCTGTGAAGACCGTTCCCTGAGGGACATTGCACTGCTGATATCTATTCCAGCCCCAGGCCGCTAAGGAGCCATCGGAACGGATGGCGACACTATGGTATCCCCCTGCGGCAATTGCGACAAAATCATTACCCTGCGAAACATCACACTGCCCGTAAGTGTTGTTCCCCCATGCTCTCAGTGAGCCGTCGGCTTTCAGAGCCAGACAATGTAATCCGCCTGCGGCGATTGCGATATAATCGTTACCGGTGGGCGCGTTACATTGGCCGTATGTATTGTCGCCCCAGGCGACAATCGTGGCGGCAATAGCAGGGTCAGCAAAATAAGGCAAATACAAAGATAGGGCCGCTGCGATCAGGATTTGAGCGGCCTTAAAATTCATTTTACACCTCCTCCGAAAACTTATCACCCAACAGAATGAATAACCAGAATTATAGTAATTTTTCGTACGGGTTATTCAGACTGCTCGGAAGTGTTCTGCATTTTCTTTCTCCAACTCATAATTCACTCTAAAGCGGCGAAAAACAATGCTATTATGATTATACCGTTTGGTGTTCTTAAACTCAAGCGGTAGAATGGGCAGAAGAAGAAAATTTGGCAGAACCGCGTTTTATGACCTTAAAAAGGGGGTTTTTGTGTATCTTAATGACCGTTAAAACATGAAACTCCTTTTTCGATAATTATTTTCCGCAGATCAACAGGGCTACGAATTATCAGGGATTACAATCCCGGAGAACCGCAGTTTGGCATTAAGGTCAGAGGCTGAAAATTTAAACCTTATCGGGACATTCAACCATATCGAACTGAAACAGAGAACGTATCGCATCAGAATCCCTTGCAAAATACCTTCAAAAGATAATATAATATCGTTACATGTGACACATTAACCGATTTTGTGTGGAGGTATTATGGCTGAGATAAACCAACAAAGACAACTACTGCGTATTTTGTATGTAGGTTTGTTCGTTTCAGTAGTCACGGCCATTGTATTGATTGCGGGCGTGATGTTCGTGTCCTATATAGCCAGAAGACGACTGGGTAACGAAGTAGTCAAAATAAGTAAAGCCAGTGACCCTGTAACATTCACCGAATTAACACCAGGGCAAGTCCAAACCGAAATAAGCGAAAATGCCATCGGTTATTACATCAGCTCTCTTAGTCCAATCCGCCCTTATGACCTGAAAAATCTGAAGGAAGTAAACGCTTTTTACCGAATGAACCTTCTATCGCTGCCGAAAAAACAGTTTCCAAGTGACTTACGTGATAAGGTAAGGCAAAGTCTTATTAATGCTGAGCCGGTATTTGCAAAGCTTGATATGGGCGCCCAACTGGATTTACCTTTTTTCGGTATAGGAATTCTACACGGCCGGGAGGTCTGCAAAAATCGGCTGGACAGTATTACCGGCACCATATATCTAATGTCCCTGCGAACACTCGACGCAATGCTGGCCAATGAAAGCGATAAGGCAGCAGATTCAATAATAAGCACCTTAAAGCTCATGCGTGTTTTCGATACCTACCCGATTATATTTGTGCATGCGGACAAAATGATGTGTGTAAAACTGTTATGCCATGATATCCAGATGCTGCTGTCGTACTGCCATACAAAAGAAGACCGTCTTGAACAACTACAATCTTTACTTGTAGAAACTCTACCTCCTAATAGCTTCGAGAAAAGTCTTCTTACTGAAAGAGTATATCAGCTTGAGATTGCCCGGAATCTTATTCCTGACGGCGTAGAATCCCGGTATTTTATGACCATCGTGCCTGATTTGCCGGAACGCCTGTCGCTGCCGGGTCTTTCCTGGCGCCGTTTACGTGTATATAACGCTTCTGTAAGATATCTTCGAGATATGGCATGGTTCGTGTCGGTTTCCCGCCGGCCGTTACCCGAGCCGCTCGATGAAATAATAGACGCCAATTCAACCGGCTCAAGAAATTCGAGCGGCCTGATTCGGGCAATGTATCCGCTTGTGCATCATACGGCGGATACTTTTGCAATCGCTCGATGTACAACTACAGCAATTGCAGTCGAGAGATACCGTCGTCAGAACGGTCGAATACCCGACTCCCTGAATGACATCTGCCCAAAATACATCGAGTCGATTCCACTGGACCCATATACCGGCAAGGAGTTGCTTTATCACCGCGATGACAAGTCTTATACGGTGTATAGTACGGGAATCAATCGCGTTGACGACGCTGGAGATGTGGTGCCGAAAGAAGGCGACCTGGAAGTCCTCGACAGAGGTGTTTACGTCGAGCCCGTCATGATTAAATAGATACGGATGGACAAAACTTGAGCACTGTGCCTTTCCGATTAAGTCAGCGTTCAATCATTATGTAAAAAAGCGGGCGATGGGATTCTCCACAGGACGCCTTATGGCGGAACCCACGACATTCGGCTTGGGAATCCGAACATCGCGCCATAAACCCAGCTTTA
>CAYLYB010000089.1:0-4039 GCA_964387605.1 uncultured Pirellulales bacterium
TCGGCCTGCCGAGTCTTTTAAGAGGGATTCGGTCGCATATATAATCGACCCACGACTTGTTTTCATGAAGGACTTTGTTCTGTTCGGTTTTGAACCAGCCGGGTGCAAGGCAATTTACTGTGATACCATATTTGCCCCAGTCATCAGCCAGACTCATGGTCAACTGTTTGATTCCGCCCCTGCTGGCACAATAAGGAGCAAGCCCTGCATAGCCCGCTACGCAGGTTACCGAACCTATATTGATTATCCTGCCGTATTTTCTTTCTATCATTCCGCGGCCAACGGCCTGGGCAACAAAAAACGCTCCCCTGAGATTCGTATCGAGAACAGTATTCCAGTCGTCCCAGCTAATATCCGCGGCCGGTTTGCGAATGTTGCAGCCGGCATTATTAACCAGAATATCTATCCTGCCACAGGCTTTGTATGCCTGTTCAGCCATTCTGGCGATACTTCCATAATCTCGTACGTCCAGCTCAAGGGGAACTACTTTTCGGCCAATTTCCTCGATTTCCTTCCTGAACTCAGTTAGTGAATCTATTTTTCGCGAGGTTATCACCAGGTCAGCCCCTGCCTTGGCCAACGCCCTGCTGAAATACTGGCCTAATCCACGGCTGGCACCGGTAACAATCGCGACTTTTCCGGTAAGGTCAAACAACTTTGAGGTCATAAAAACATCCCAATAATTCAGGTAGTCTTTTTAAGATACCTGTATTTGCAGAATTTGTCAAACCAGTAAAAACCGTTGCCCGATATCAGCAAAGCCGGCGAGAAATATCGGTCAGAAGAGATTATTGATTAACCGCAGGATAACTGCGAATGTCAATGGTGGTTCTACTCGGACGGCTGGTAGCCGCCCGCAGACTGAGCCAGACCGAGGAAGTTGGTCATAATCTGTTTAGAATTATCCCAAGTGGTTGCGTTGTAGTTTTCTATATGGAACGCGGCTCCATAAATGTATCTGTCGTCTCTGCGGAAACACTGAAGCTCGGTAAGGGTTCCGAGGCCGGGACCGCCAATCTGGTGCCAGCCGGAAGGAAGATACTCGAGCTGGCCCACGTGGCTTTCGTAGGCATAAAACGGGTTACTCAGCCCGTTAAAGACAGGGTCACTCGTAACTTTAGCTATCAAGTAAGGACCGGATTCAGCTATATTGTTGGTATATTCTCCACACGGCCCCGGTTCGATAGCGGGATTAATGTAACCGATGTAGCCGTAAATCGGAGAGTACGGAGGATTGTGCTGCAGGCGACAGCGAGGGCAATCCCACGGATTTTGATAACCCGTATCAAGCAGAATTCCCAGAACCTGAGCTCCGCCGCACGAACCCCATATTGGAATATTTCCGTTGACCACTACCTCCTGCAAACCGGCAAAATATATCCGAGTCCGCTGGCACCATTCCTGATAACTTCCCGAAAGAAAAACACATAACGGATAGGGCTCGACGTTAAGGAAAGACTCGTCAAAATTACCGAGCCATATCTGCTGGCCCTGAACATTCTCCCAGCCGCTGCACTCTCTGGCCAGTTCAATGAACCACTGAGTATTTCCGTGGGGCCATTCCGGACCTTCGGTAATATCGACGGCTACGAGCCAATCGTCGAAAGCAATATCAGCATCTGTTTCACTATACACTTCGATTTCCCTGATAGTGGGATAATTATCTACGCAGCCGGAGATTTGCAGTCTTAGGTGCTGAGTTACAACCACCGCATCAAGCCGATGGATTCTGAAAAGTCTCCTCTCCTGAGTTTCAATAGTCTCGCTGAGGTCGTGCCAGATGATAGCGTCACTGCTGTATTGCCATTTATAATCAGCAGGGGCTTTCCTTTGAAAGAACCTCAGCTCATCCGCAGGTTCTCCGGGTTCACCCATAATCATCAAAATGGCACCAATCTGCCGAGGCATTGAGAAGTTGATTTGCCAGAACCAATCGGCCTCGCCGGGCTGGCCTTTCCAGCACTTGCCCGCGGCTCCTTCAAAACGAAAACCGTCGTATGCCCCATACGGGTCAAAACCGGATTGCGAAGAAGAGGCCTCGATGGAAGAGACTAAATCAGAGACTTTGAAAGACCAGACATCGCCCTTGTGGACCTGTTGTCCATTGATATCGTCAATGCGCCAGTAATAAAATGTATCCGGCTGAAGACCGCAGGGGTCGTATAAACGGCTCGTTTGTCTTGTCCTGTATATCTGGATTGTATTGGTATCCGCGGCAAAAACTTCATTGTAATCTGTTCCGAGATAAACGTCGTGACAGTCGTAATCCTGAGGCCATAGCCCTTTTTGCCATGATAGTTTGGCGTCGGTCGAAACGTTAGCAGATTCATTTTCCGGCTCTGGCAGCCACGCGTAGTCCTGCTGAGCTAATTTTTGTATCAGAGACTCAGGTATAGCGAAGTTATAAAGGTGAATATCATCGAGCTTGCCTCGAAATCGGCCTGTAACACCATACCAACTGTCATTCGTTGCGCCGATTACATCATAGCCGGGCCAAACCGAGCCAAACTTTATATTCGCATCGGTTATAATCCGGCTGGTATCCAGCTTGCCGTCGATATAAATCCTGACCACGGACCCTTCCCGGACAACGCAAAGATGCTGCCACTGGTCCGGCTGCAACGGAACCGTAGTCGGGACAATTTCTCTTTGCTCATCCTCGTATGCTATATAAATCGACGGCACACCATTATAAGTTTCGATGGTAAAACCTTCGAATCCGTTGGTTGTAAAACGAGACGTGGACTCGATACCTATAATCGTCTGATAATCGCTCTGAGGTGCATATTGATTTACCCATACAGCGATTGAAAAATCCCTCTCAAAATATTGGCCAAGACCGTTATCAAGCTCATATACTGACACATAATCGTTATTACCGTCGAAATACAATGCCCCCTGCCTTTGGCCGGATGTCCAGGAGTAAGAGCTCATATTCCGAAGCTGGGCATCATGATTATTCTGGGTGGAATCATAGGCGATAGAGCCAGAGCCCTCATCGAATGTCCAGTGGGCTATCTGATATGAACCAAAATTTTCGTTTTGCCAATGACCGGAAAGATAAGCAAAATCATAGAAATCGATGAAATCATCCTGTTTTGTGTCAATATTAAAGCATGGCCTTTCGAAACAATCATTCAGCCAGTAACTGCTTATCTCGTGCACATCCAAATAGTCAACAATACCATCCTGATTTAGGTCGGCATCGATAAATCCCGCCCATGCAAAATCAGCCATACATACGCAAAACAGAATAAGAGGGCACAAATACTTCATTTCAGAATACACTCACACTTAGCTGCAAGTAAAACAATCCCACGAAATATGAATTATCCTTCCATCCACCCACAACCTCATAGCCACCCCTTGACACAACACATCTCGAATATCTTAAAATTCCATTATATCAATTTCCGAGGTCATTTAGTATTGAAAATACCCGACTTTTTTCAAAACTTGTCTTACAAATTGAACTCTGGAAAACCGATAGAGTGATACGAATAGGTTAAGCCGTAGATTCCAAAGCATCTTATAAGGCCTTCTCAATATGGCTTTTTAGTTGATAAAATCATCCGCATATCGTAACTTAAAACGCGTTATGCCATACCCGCATGAGAAACATTAAATAACATAAACACCGCCGAAAATACTGACTATCTGATTTACTGCCTGGTTGCAAAGGAGAATAAAACTTGAAAAGACCATTCGCCAAGAAGAGTTTTACGTATGTGTTTTTTCTCGTAATAATCGTCTTCGGTGCCTTCGGCTGTACAACGAAAGAAATTACCGATACATCCCCTATGCTTGCCGTTATCGAAGGACAATGGTGGCAGGTAACAGGCAATCCGGATTTAGGTAAATACACCAGTGAGAATCAGGAACCGGTTGATTTCGGTATTTGGCAGGCGGCCGACGGAACCTGGCAGCTCTGGTCATGTATTCGCAATACCAAATGCGGAGGTCACACGAGACTGTTTTACCGCTGGGAGGGAAAGAACATAACCGACACGAACTGGGAGCCCAAGGGTATTGCGATGAT
>CAYLYB010000089.1:4139-10980 GCA_964387605.1 uncultured Pirellulales bacterium
CTGACAGCCCCTAAGTTATTTACACAGCGAATAACGATTTTATTCCGCATCTACGACACAGCGAAAACCAACCGTGCTGCAACGGTCGAGGCCGGGCCAGACTCGAATGAATTTTGCGTGATGATTACATGGCTGCGGGCCGCCTTTCACATACCAGACGCTGCCCCTGGCATTAAAGTAACTACCGCCTCGAATCATGACAAAACGCGTATGACCGTCATTACGACAGCTTTCTGTCCATTCCCAGACGTTTCCCGACATATGATAACATCCATAGGGACTTTTACCTCCCGGACATGAACGCACCGGCAATGTATGAGAGCCCGTGGTGTTGCATTTTTGGGGGTCAAAAATATCTCCCCAGGGCCATTTGCGGTTACCTTGTCCCTGCGCGGCCAACTGCCACTCAAATTCCGTCGGCAAGCGCTTGCCTGCCCATTTTGCATAGGCCCTCGCATCATCGATATCGACATAAATTACGGGATGCTCAGCCAGTTCTTCAGGCATTTCGCCGCCCGGCCAGTGTTTCAGGAAATTCTTTTTGTGCTTCGGACTATAGCCGGAACTTTTTAGAAATCTCTCGTATTCGGCGTTCGTAACTTCCGTCTCGTCGATGAAAAATGATTTGACTTTAAGAGGACCGATTTTATGAGTGATTGTTTCGTGGATTACGTTTGGATACACCGCCCCGACTTCGAGACCGTAACCGAAACCATCATATTCAGAATGCTCACTCTCGGTGTCGGGATAACAACCGCATTCCCTGCGGATGTGACTTATAACAAAGGTCTTATCAGCAGCCGGGATATATACCATACCTTGAGGCGGCTCCATTTGTTTACGGGGCGGCACAGGATTTACCGGCTCGGCATGAACAACCGACTTAACAAAATTTCTTGAATCGGCCGAGGTAACGTTTCGGGAAGAAAGCCCGCTCATCGAATCAAGAAATCGCTTTAAAAGAACATCGTTCGATGTATCTTTTACAGCGAGCACACAGCCAAGTTTACCCAAATTACATTTAACCTTTATCTTCCCATCGCTTATATTGGGCTCAATAGCAGATCCATCCCACAGGTCATAAAGTTTCATCTGCGGCCCGGAAGGTATTTCAAACAAAACTTCATCACTTATCGTATCGCCCTGATTTAACAGCAAAAAGAGGTCCATTCCGGAACATCTCCATTTGTTTATATAAACCTTCGGATTGTTCGACGGGTAATAAGGGCTGCTATTGAAATCAACAAGACAACCCGAGAAAAAATGCAGTATCAAATTTGCTTTTTTCCAGATACGCCTGTCTTCGAGCCGCCACGGATTATATGTTCCGAAAATATTCTCCCATATTAGAATACCGCTTCCGTTGAAATACGCCGTCGCTATCTCATCACTGCGACAACGGTCCCAGCGACGAATCTGATACTGCATATGCCGGGGCTCACACCATTTCAGCTTAAGAATCCCGGGTTTTTCAGTCTCATCGAGCCATTGTCCCCAGGAACCGCTGCAAATGGCCAACTGCTCAACCGGCGGATGGCCCTCGCTGACAATTGCAATACCCTGCCTTGTTTTATCCAACACGAACCTGAGCTGTTCGGAGCCGCCGGAAAGCGTATCCAGAAAAACACCGTCGGCATTAATCGCTTCAACAATCTCAGCCAGCAGCTCGTAATCGCTTTTTATCTCACGACGGGTGCCGGTATCCCAGGGATTGTAGTCAACAAAAACACGAACGTTCTTCGAGTGGCACTTATCGACTAAGGTCCTGATTTGTTCAAGCCCCCCGGGCATATCGCGATAAAAATCAAACTGGTTTCGCTCATCAAATCCCAGGCGAGGATAGGCGTGCCAAAGCACAATACTGTCATAACCTCCAAATTCCTCTTCGCCGTCGGTCAGGACGGAATCTATCTTATATTCACAGGCAGAAGAGTCGTAGAAATCAAGGCCATACATCATACACATCCGGCAGGTGAAGTTGCTGCCCATCCACTTCAAATCTTCACGGCTGTATATACTCCAGGCATCCGCCCCAACTTTTCGTTCTACCAGACTGCGAATATTATCTCGATATTTACGGGCGTCTTCGAACCATTTCAAACGCGGTATATCCCCTGTCGGCGCCAACAGAAAATGATTATTAACAGACACCTCTCCCGCACCGGCCAAATTACAAATATTCAGCAGCAGGAGAGTTTCGAGTATCTTTTTATACGAACAGCCCATAATTTCATACCGCGTTTAGTATTACCTCAATTGTATCCGCCTTCATCACGTCCTCAAGCAAAATCATTTCGAACATCGAAAAACAATTGAAACCCCGAAAAAATCCGGTTTTAATAATAATTAATTTAGGAGTAAAAAAATGACTCAGAAATACATATCAAGGCGAGACTTTCTCACATTCTCTGCTGCCGCAGGATTAACACTTTCTGCTTCAGATATTTCCGCTATGAGCTCCAGACCGATTTCGCCCCGTCGCTCTAAACGGACTATGAGGTTCGTGCACTTCACAGACATCCACATTGAAGATAAAAGAAGGGCTCCGTACGGATTAACAGCGGCCCTGCGGCATGCCCAGGCACTGGAAGACAAACCGGAAATGCTAATCACGGGCGGTGACAACATAATGGACTGTCTCGGCGCAGATGATAACTGGACTAAAGTGCAATTTAATCTGCTTAGAAAGGTTTTGGCGAAAGAGTGTAAGCTGCCGGTCAAGTTCTGTGTAGGCAATCATGACGTCTGGGGCTGGGACAAAGAGAACAGCAAAACAACGGGCCAGGAACCGCTATGGGGGAAAGAAAGAGCAGTTCAGGAACTCGACCTGCCGAACCGCTATTACAGCTTCGATAAGCAGCCCTGGCATATCATCATACTGGACAGCACCTATCCTGATGACAGTATTTACACTGCCCGATTGGATGAGGAACAGTTCGAATGGCTCCAGCAAGAACTGGAAACTCACAAAAGCTCGCACATTTGCATAATAAGCCACATCCCGATACTCTCCGTGGCTACTTTCCTCGACGGTGATAACGAGAAAAGCGGCCGCTGGATACTGCCCGACGAATGGATGCACATAGACGCGAGAAGGATAAAGGAGCTGTTTCGGCAGCATGCAAATGTTCGCCTTTGCATAAGCGGCCATATGCATATGGTTGACCGGGTAATATATAACGACGTTACCTACATTTGCGATGGGGCCGTAAGCGGGGCATGGTGGAAGGGAAACCATTATGAATTCGAAGAGGGTTACGGCATTTTCGACCTCTACGAGGATGGAACATTCGAGCACGAATACGTAGCATACGGCTGGGAAATTCCGGGGCAAAAGCAATAACAAATGGCCAAGCAACAAAACAATAGCGGTCAATTCCTTAAAATGACCGGAATCTGCAAGAGCTTTTCCGGCATAAGAGTACTTTCAGACGTAGAATTCGACCTAAAGGCCGGCGAAGTGCACGTTTTGGCCGGTGAAAACGGGGCGGGCAAGTCTACACTCATTAAAATCCTTGCCGGCGTGCACACAGATTATCAGGGCCGGATTTTCCTTAACTCGCAGCCCGTTCGATTCGCATCGATTCACGAAGCCGCAGCAGCAGGAATAACCGTAATCCATCAGGAGTTGTCTCTTGTGCCTTCGATGACCGTAGCAGAAAACATTTTTCTTGGTCGTGAAAAGTGTCGAGGCCAATGGCTTAAGAAGAGGCAGATGATTGTCGAAGCCAGGAAACTGCTCTTTGAGATTGGACTGGATATTAATGTCACACGAAATATCGGCAGTTATCCTTTGAGCATTCAGCAGATGGTTGAAATCTGTAAATCACTGTCCTTCAATTCCCGCATTATCGTTATGGACGAGCCGACCAGCGCCCTGACGGACGTCGAGGTTGAGAAGTTATTTACAATTATACATAAACTGAAAAAATCTGGCTGCGGTATAATCTACATCTCACACAGGATGGAAGAAATTTACAGAATCGCCGACCGTATCAGTGTATTACGCGACGGCGAATATATCGGAACCGCAAAGGCCGAGGAATTAGACCAGAACAAGCTGGTCAAGTGGATGGTCGGCAGGGAGCTGAATCAGCAGCTTCCACGGCATAAATCTTGTCCCGGAAAGAACAGACTGAAAGTCTCCTCATTCATCCTTCCCGACCCCGGCGGCAAACCAATACCTGCCGTCAATAATGTCTCATTCAGTCTCCGCTGCGGAGAAATTCTCGGCATTGCTGGTTTGCAGGGGTCGGGAAACAGCGAGCTGCTAAACGGCATATTCGGCACTTACGGCAGCAGGATAGGAGGCAGCCTGGAACTTGACGGCCAATCATATAAGCCAACAACACCTGCAAACGCCATCAGCCGGGGTATTTCCCTGCTGACAAAAGACAGAAAGGCCGATGGATTAGTTTTGGGAATGAACATTATACACAATACCACGCTGGCGGCATTGAAGAAGTTCTCGCCTTTCGGCTGGTTAAGACCAAAAAACGAAATCAAGGCCGCGGCCAAACAAAAGGAAGCCCTGAATCTCAAGGCAGCAAGTTTGAAAATGTCGGTAAGCTCTTTATCGGGAGGTAACCAGCAAAAAGTCGCAATGGCCAAGTGGATAGAGACACAGCCGAAAGTCTTTTTACTCGATGAACCCACCAGGGGAGTTGACGTAGGGGCCAAGCACGAGATTTACGAACTTATGAATAAATGGACCAGCCAGAATATTGCGATTATACTGATAACGTCAGAGATGCCCGAGCTGCTTGCTATGAGTGATAGAATTATTGTTATGCACAGGGGCAGAGTCACCGCTGAATTTGATTCAGAACAGGCAACACAGGAAAAAATACTTCACGCCGCAATGGGCTTACAAAGTAACTAAGGAACGTTAAAGTGGCAAAAGAAAAGTCCTCATCAAAACCTGCAACTCTCTCTTCCGACCGCTGGCTTACGTCCCCTACCGCAAGAGCCCTCTGTGCTTTAACTATCGTTTTTGTCATCGGGCTGATTTTCAGCGCAGACGGAGCTTTTTACAAATGGGGAACACATCGGGATATGCTGCGAGCTGTTTCCGTTTACGGAATACTCTCCTGCGGAATGACCCTTGTCATAATCACGGGAGGTATTGACCTTTCGGTCGGAAGCATTCTCGCGCTTACTGCTGTGGCCTTTTCACTTTTTACTATTCACAAGAACATCCCAGCCCCGCTGGCAATTTTGGGTTGTCTGATAATCGGACTGCTGTGCGGTATGTTCTCAGGTGCCGTGATAGCAAGGTTTCGTATCCAGCCTTTTATTGCAACACTTGCGATGATGGTTTTTGCCCGTGGTGTTGCAAAGTGGCTCTCCGGCGGACAGAAAATATCGACCGCCGTCCAGCAGAGTAACGGTTCATATAAGTATGTCGAAGTCCCCCGAATATTCAACCTCATAAACTCCAAAGTCCTCGGCGACAATATTACTGTGGTTACAATAATTTTTATCGTTTGCCTCATAATATCCTATATACTCCTGGTCAAGCTAAGATATGGGCGATACCTCTACGCGATAGGCGGTAACGAAGAGGCGGCTAGACTTTCCGGTGTCCCCGTGGGCCGGGCAAAAATACTTGCTTACAGCATGAGCGGTTTGTTTTGCGCAGTTGCCGGTATTTGCCAGGCGGCCCAGGAACTCCAGGGCGATCCTGAAGCCGGCATAGCCTACGAGCTGTCAGCCATTGCAATGGTCGTCATCGGAGGAACGAGTCTGCAGGGAGGCCGAGGCGGCATATGGCTGACACTCATAGGTGTTTTGACAATCGGTTATCTCGAAAAGATACTCAGCATAAACGCTGTCGGTGAAGATAAAAGACTCATGCTAACCGGCGCAATTATAATAGCAGCGGTCCTACTGCAGAAAGGGAAAAAATAATGTCTATCCACATATCGAAGCAAAGAAGAATGATGAGTAAAGTTGTGTTTTTTATTATCGCCCTGCCGGTAATTTTTGCTGCTTTTGCAGGTTGCGCGAAAAAAACTCCCGAAGACAAGACGGACGCCAAATGGACTATCGGCATGAGCCAATGCAATCTCGGCGAGCCGTGGAGGGTGCAAATGAACGCCGATATAAAAATGGCCGCCGACAAGCACCCTGAAATCAAAGTCATCTACAAAGACGCCCAGAACGACACTTTAAAACAGCAGTCGCAGATGGAAGAGTTTATCAGTGCAGGTGTTGACCTGCTCATAATCAGCCCCAAGGAAGCCGCACCTCTGACACCTGTCGTTGCTCAGGCATACGACAAAGGCATCCCCGTTATCGTGCTTGACCGAAGAGTACTTGGCGATAAATACACGTGCTTCATCGGCGCCGATAATAAAAAAATCGGGAGAGCAACAGGCAAATGGATTGTCGAAAAACTCGGCGGTAAAGGCAAAATAGTCGAACTGAAGGGACTTATGACATCGACGCCGGGACAGGACAGGCATACCGGTTTCCGCGAAGGCATAAACGGCAGCGATATCGAAGTAATCTTTGAAGCCGATATGAAATGGCTCGAACCCAACGCAAGAAAGGAAATGGAATCAGCCCTTGCACGTTTCAACAAAATCGACCTTGTCTACGCTCACAACGACCCGGGAGCTCATGGTGCTTACTTAGCTGCGCAAGCAGTAGGACGTGAGAAGGACATTATATTTGTGGGTATCGACGCCCTGCCGCAGGAAGGCCAGGCCTATGTCAAGCAAGGTATTATTCAGGCAAGCTTCGAATACCCAACGGGAGGCAAAGAGGCAATAGAAACCGCATTGGAAATCCTTAACGGCAAAGACGTTGAAAAAGAAATCACACTCGCTTCACGGGT
>CAYLYB010000090.1:0-4029 GCA_964387605.1 uncultured Pirellulales bacterium
CTCGGCCCCGCAACGCTGAGAATGACAACACTCGCCAAAGGCGATTCAATCAGCGTCCTCGGCCCGTTAGGTAATGGCTTTTCAATCCCGCAGGATAAATCGCTCGCACTGCTCGTCGCTGGCGGAATGGGCTCGCCGCCGCTCGAACACCTCGCCCAGGTATTGACCGCCAACCACCCGGATATCAAACCCCTCGCTTTCGCCGGCGCAAGGACAGCCAATGATTTACCGTTCGAAAGACAATCCGAAAAAATTACCGACCAGCCGGGCAAATGGCTCGCTGAATTCGCTCAATATGGCGTGGAATCAATCGTCGCCACCGACGACGGCTCCGCCGGCTTTAAGGGGACAGTTACCTCTTTATTATCCAACTGGCTGAGCAATAACGCCTGCGACCCCGCACGAACAATCATTTACGCATGCGGCCCGAAACCAATGCTCGCCGCAGTTGCCGCTCTCGCTGAGCAGAAGAATATCGATTGCCTCGTCAGCACTGAGGAGATGATGGCCTGCGGAATAGGCCTGTGCCAGAGCTGCGCCGTCAAATGGAAATCCGCTGCGGGCGAAGAAATCTACAAACTCTGCTGCAAAGACGGCCCCGTCTTCAATGCAAAACAAGTCGTCTTTTGATACCAGTTCATACAAATGTTTCAAATCCGGCACTAATTTCCCCCGTCAAACAGATACCCCAAATAAGCAAAAGTATTGCCGAAAAACCGCCTTTTATTGCCTGGTCTTGCCCCCAAAGAAATTAGTACTGGACAAAAAAAATAATAAAAAAATTCGCAGATTCATACAAATGTTTAAAACATTTGTATAGCGCAAGCGCGCAAGCGCTTTTTGCCCAAAACCCAACTTTTTAAAATTTTTTATCTCCTTATTTTACCGGCACTTACGATTTTTCGCCCTCTCGAAAATTCGGATTTTTCGACACAAACGCGCAAGTTCGCGCCATGGGGTAGAGGGACTATGTGGTCCCTTCGGCCTGCCAGGGGATTAAGGCAGTGTTTTTTAAAAAATTTGAAAATTAGGATTTTGAATTTGTTTAGGATTTAGGATTTAGAAATTAGTATTTGAAGAGGAGATTCTCATGTCTGTAAAACTCACTATCCCCATCCCCGTCTGGCTGGACAGATTCTTCACCTGGCCGCTGTTGATTTACCGAAAACTGAAATTCGGCTACGCCTATCGCAGAATTAACTTGGGCCAGGGCCTTTGGACAATTGTCGACCCGCAGGATTATTATCGCTTTGGTAATCTCAATTGGTGCGCAGCCGGTCAAAACGGCACATTCTATGCCTTGAGCGGAATTAAGGTTTCACCTCAGGAAATAAAGCTTGTGAGGTTACACCGCGAAATTATGAAAGCTCCTGATGGTATTCTGATTGACCATAGAAATTGTTATTCTCTCGACAATAGAAAAGAGAACTTGCGCCCGGCAACACGCGCACAAAATTTGTTCAATAGGCCGAAAAGAAATTTAAAAAAGGCCACCTCGAAGTTCATCGGTGTTGGCCTCGACAAAAGCCGTGGTAAATGGGTTGCAAGAATCTATTATCAAAACAAACAAATTTGGCTTGGCCGGTTCGATTCTGAAATCGATGCCGCAAAGGCCTATGACCGTGCTGCCCTCGAATATCATAAGGACTTCGCCTATCTTAATTTTCCTCGGGAAAATTATACTAATGAGATAAAGCCGTCGTAGCGCAGCTTACCCGCCTAAGGCGGGTTTACCTCGCCGTCTATATGGCGGGCGAAGAGACCTACAAGCTCTGCTGCAAAGACGGCCCCGTCTTCAACGCAAAAGAAGTCGTCTTTTAACCGACGAGAACGCAGAGGCCGCTGGGGTTTAAAGGATTTTTTAATCGCGGTTTAAATATATTGGCGCCCCGCGGCTCACAACTTCTACCAACAACCGACTATTTATTTGGTTGTAAGTGCAAAAAATAATTTATTGAATATCCAATTCCAATAGCCCATTGTGCCAAAATTACGTGATGCTCAGGGGTATCCCTATATATAATGAACCCATCATCAGTAACCTTTTCTTTGTATAGTGGCTGTCCAGAGGGTTTAATTTGAAAATCGTCAGGTAAACCATCCAGATTATGATCGCGGATAATGATTGTATAAGCTACGTCGCCGAGTACTTTTTCACCAGTGTGTGGGTCTATAGGAGCTATAGCTTCTTTTGGCAACTTCATTGTTAAGATAAAACCTGTATCAGCCGTTTTCATCAAAAGCAATTCGACTTTCGAATTATCATTCGCAAGAACTGCATAAGAAGTTGATAGTTGATTACTTTCCGTCTTTTCAATAGCTTCGATGAGCGTTGGATATTCAGCAAGCCACCATTTGTTTTGCGTCAATTGCTCCAATGCCGGATTTGTGGGAGTTTGCGTTGATTGCCCAGTTGCCGGGTATGTGGAAGTGTTTGAAAATGTGTTTTTTGCTGTTCCAAACCAACATAGGAAAAAACTGGCAACAAGCCAAGGGAGTATGAAAGTCCCCAGAAGGTCAATAATCATCATAAAAGCCATACGTTCAGGCACTTCACCGGAAATTACAATCTGAGATGCCTCATGTTCATTTGCCCCAATCCGGCCAGCTCTAGCAATCAAAAGACCAGTCAGCCAATCCCACACTTTATCAGCAACCAACCAGATCACCACGAACAATGCAGCGATGAAAAATCCACTTTTAATCCAAATCCATATACCCAGAGCAGGCGCTATAATCCAGTTAATAAGAAGAATTCTTTGGGTCGCTAAAAGAAAGCTCATCCTCATATGGTGGATTCTCCTTTAGAAATAAACAGGTTTCAACGGTTGTTTTCGGCCAATTTTGCCCGCTTTATATCCAATTGCCGTCCTTTTTGTCAAAGAAATTGTTGCCGCCAGGTCCCTAAGGTCTGTCTTTTGGTAAAAAGGTAGTGTTAATCTGTGTAAATCCTGCCGAAGGCGTCCCTTCGGGAGTGTCTGAAAAACAAATAACCCGCTGTAGAACGGCGGGCTAAATATCTTAAATAGTCTGTGTAATCTGTGGTTAAATTCTCTGTGTGCTCTGTGTTCTCTGTGGCTAATCTTTAATAACGACGTTGCCTGAGCCAGAGGTGATTCGGCCGATTTTATAAACCTTCTCCCCGTAACGCGTCAATTTCGCCTTAATCGAATCAGCAAAACCCGTGCCTTGAAAAATACGTTCGTTTCATACCACTAAGTGGCATAGCCGCCTACTGAGGGATATTCCCATCGCTCCTTATAAACGACATGTTTTATCTGCGCTAGATGGCATAGCCACCTACCGGGCGATAACCGCCCGTGTTCCTGTAAAGCGTTTAAATATTTACGCTAGATGGTATTGACAGGTAGTGCAATTCGATTATCATAAAAGATATGAATGTTGCTTTCTTCAAAAACTGGACCAGCCAGACTCGCAAGGGTATCCTCGTTCTTAATATCCTCAACGACATACGCAACCGGGGAATGTATGGGTATGAAATCGAACGAAGGTTTAGAAAATCCAAAGGGCTTCTTATTAGTCAAGGCACCATCTATGCCATTCTGCGCCGTCTCAAACAACAGGGTATTGTAAAAACTACGCAGAAAAAGTCCCCGGATGGCCCAAAAAGAAAATACTACCGCCTTACCCGAACAGGCATCGAAACTCTCGCCCAAATGAACGGCTACTGGCAGGCAATCAGCCAAACGTCCAACGCCATCGAGCAAAGCAAATAATTCGCCGGATATCTCCGTTCACAACCTGTGTTCTCTGAAGGCCCGCACTTACTATATGGTATTGCCGCCTACTGATGGATATTGCCATTGTTCTTATAAGCTTTATAAACGACTTGTTTTGTTTGCTCTAGGTGGTATTGTCACCTACCAGACGATCACTCTTTTGCTCTTGTAAACTGTTTAAGTATTTGCGCTAGGTGGTATAACCATCTACCGGGCAATCACCCTTGTGCCTCGTAAACTGTTTAAGTATTTGCGCTAGGTGGTATTGCCACCTACCCATCAGTGATTT
>CAYLYB010000090.1:4129-10966 GCA_964387605.1 uncultured Pirellulales bacterium
CGGGCAATCACCCTTGTGCCTCGTAAACTGTTTAAGTATTTGCGCTAGGTGGTATAACCATCTACCGGGCAATCACCCTTGTGCCTCGTAAACTGTTTAAGTATTTGCGCTAGGTGGTATAACCATCTACCGGGCAATCACCCTTGTGCCTCGTAAACTGTTTAAGTATTTGCGCTAGGTGGTATAACCATCTACCGGGCAATCACCCTTGTGCCTCGTAAACTGTTTAAGTATTTGCGCTAGGTGGTATTGCCACCTACCCATCAGTGATTTCTCTGATTCTTGTAAAGTGGCTACTTGCTATTCGCTATGTGGTATAACCATCTACTGAATTCTTTTGTGCTGGGTTGAGTGATAACGAAGTCCGCTGTAAGCGGATGGCTACTCTTTTATAATGACGTTGCCTGCCCCCGAGGTGATTCGGCCGATTTTGTAAACCTTTTCCCCGTAACGAGTCAATTTTGCCTTAATCGAATCGGCGAAATCCTCCGCCACAATCAAAACAAAACCAATCCCCATATTGAAAACGCGGAACATCTCCTCCTCCTCGACAGGGCCTTTGTCAGCGAGGAATTTGAATATCGCGGGCAATGGCCAGCTCGATTTTTTCAAAGCCGCATCGCAATTTTTCGGCAATACCCGCGGTATATTGCCCGGCAAACCAGCCCCCGTGATATGCGCCATACCGTGAATGACCTTTTTGACCTTGTATTGACTAAGCAATCTGATAATCGGCCGAACGTAAATGCGTGTCGGCTCCAATAAGACCTGGCCCAGAGTCAGCCCCTCCAGCCCTTCGGCCGCATCGTCTAATTTAAAATTATTTTTTTTGAAGCATATATTGCGTGCAAGTGCGTAGCCGTTACTGTGCAGTCCCGATGAAGCCAGCCCCAAAATAACGTCGCCCTTGCGGACGGATTTGGGGGTGATGATTTTTTTGCGCTCGACCACGCCCACGGCAAAGCCCGCCATATCGAAATCGTCTTTTTTATACGTATCGGGCATTTCAGCCGTCTCGCCGCCTATCAGCGAGCAGTCCGCGATTCTGCAGCCCTTCGCAATCCCCTTAACCAGCTGCGCCGCAGTCTCCGGCACGAGTTTATTTAGGGCTAAATAATCGAGGAAGAATAATGGCTCCGCGCCGAGCACGAGCATATCGTTGACGTTCATTGCGACAAGGTCGATTCCGACCGTATCGTATTTTTTCATAGCCGCTGCGATTTGCACCTTGCTGCCCACCCCGTCCGTGCAGGCCACCAGCAGCGGGTTTTTGTAATTTTTCTTAAAGAGCCGTTCGTCGTAATCCAGCCGAAAAAGTCCCGCGAACCCGCCTTTGAGCTTCATAACTCTCGGCGAAAACGTGCTCGCCACGTGCGGGAAAATCAATTCCTCCATCCGGTCGCTGGCGTCGATATCCACACCGGAACCTGCGTAAGTAACTGTTCGTTTTTCGTTGCCCATAATCCGCCGATAAATCAAAAATCAAAATGTAAAATGCAAAATGACATATAAGAACGCAAAACCGACCTGCTATTCGAAGCTGTTTCTTAATTTTACCCTGTAATTTTGCCTTTTGATTTTTGCATTTTAATCTTTATTCGTGCTCTCCGAACATTCTCATCTGGTAATGTTCGAGTGCGAATTTATTCACGGCTATGTCGACTGGTATCCTGTATTTCCCCGTCCAGCACGCTGTGCAATAATTGTCCGGTGGTAATGTCGCGCAGGACAGCAGGCCTTCGATGGACATATAGCCCAGTGTCTCGACTCCGAGGAAGTCGCGGATTTGCTCCAGGGTCCTGTTGTTGGCGATAAGCTCTTCCTTCGTCGGAAAATCGATGCCGTAAAAACAGGGGAATCGAATCGGCGGGCAGCTCACACGCATATGAATCTCCTTTGCCCCGGCGTCGCGAAACGCCTTGATTTTCCCTTTGGTAGTAGTGCCGCGGACGACGGAGTCATCGACGACGACGATGCGCTTGCCGGCAATGACTTCCTTTATAGGAGCTAATTTGATTTTCACGGCCAGTTCCCGCATCTTCTGGTCCGGCGCGATGAACGTCCTGCCGATGTAGTGGCTTCGCACCATTCCCATATCGAACGGTATTGCCGATTTCTCGGCGAAGCCGATTGCGGCGGAGGTGCCGGAATCGGGGATTGGCACTACGACGTCGGCTTCGACGGGGTGCTCGACGGCAAGCCGACGGCCGAGCTTTTTTCTGAATTCGTGAACGTTTTCGCCGAATATGGTGCTGTTTTGCTTGGCGAAATAGACGTGCTCGAAAACGCAATGGGCGGGACTTATGGAGCCGGGCGTTACGAAGAATCGGCTGGATAAGCCGTTTTTGTCGAGGGTTACGATTTCGCCCGGCTCGACCTCGCGAATAAATTTAGCGTCAATCGCATCGAGTGCGCAGGTTTCGCTGGCGACGACGTATGCGCCGCCGTCGGTCCGGCCGATGCATAACGGCCGAATGCCGTAAGGGTCGCGGGCGGCGTCGATGCGGTCGGGGAAAAGGAACAACAGCGAATACGCGCCCTGCAGGTGGTTTAGGACATGGCCGAGCGGGTCCGGCTTGGTAACGTGGGTGGGCTTGGCCAGCAGGTGACCGATGATTTCGGTATCGGTGGTGGATTTGAAGATGCTGCCATATGCTTCGTATTCGTCGCGGAGCAGACCCGCGTTTATGAGGTTGCCGTTGTGCGCGATTGCGCACTGGCCGCGGGAGTATTCGACGAAGAAAGGCTGGCTGTTAATCGGCTTCGATGAGCCGGTCGTCGAATAGCGGACGTGCCCGATTGCCACCGGGTTCGCAAGTTTATCCAGCAAATCCGAGCCAGTCCGAAAGACACGTTGCACAGTGCCCATCGCCGTGTAGCATTCAATCATTTCGCCATTGCTCGATGCGATGCCTGCGGATTCCTGGCCTCGGTGCTGTAAGCTGTAGAGCCCGAAGTATGTTTTTTGCACGGCCTCAGGGTCTGCGTATATTCCGAAGAGGCCGCAGTTTTCCTTTTTATCCGGCCGAGGTGGCGCCGAATCCGAGCCGAAACAATCGCTTTCGTGAAGCATTAAGCTAACCCCTGTATGATGTCCGCCGTCGTTCGCGATGGCAAAGTAACAATTTACATTTACCTGGTAAGTAAGTCAATAGCGATGTGTCGGATTACTACGGAACAGCGGAAGGTGGCTTTTAATCATTTGAACGACCGCGGCCGGGTGACGAAACCTTAACCGAGCAGAAATCGCCGGAATGTGTTTGTGACGGCACAAGCAGTGTTTTTACCATTCCTCGATTATGAATTCACAGTTTTTATCAAGGCCGTAGCCGAGCTTGCCCCAGCAACGAACCTGGACATTATAGAGGTCGTTTTTGCCTTCGCAGGTTTTTGGTTTGACTTTATACTGAAGTGCGAGGCCGATTTCGATGGTTTCTGCGGCCCGCCACATCAATCTTGCCGCGTGGCCGTCGGCAAAAGAGGCGTTTGTTCCGTTGCCATGGAGTATCATCGGCGGGTCAAACCAGATTGGGAATTCGTAATAAACGGCGAAGCCGTCGGGGCTGAGATAGCCCTCCTCTATAAAGAGAAGTCTGTCGGCGGTTCTTCTAATCTGGTTGAGGTTTTTGATTAACATATCGGGGTTATCAGGGTTGCTATATATTGTTTTGCAATTCATCGAATCAATTATGGGATACGTAACCATTTCTCCCCTGTTGCCCGTGGGGCAGCGGTAAATATCCTCATTCTTCGCGTATCTCCACAATGCACCAGTCTTAATGGCGCATTTCTGGCAGCAATCTTCGGCAGATTCGCCGCGAGAGGGCCCCCATGCCGGCCCGACCCAGGGCAGCTCATTTTTGTGTTCGGCATAAAAATCGTGAGTTGGGGGCGGGGCAACGGCGGCACAATTGAAATGGTTGCCTGCAGGACACTGAGTGCAGGGTTCATCGGAATCGAAGGGAGCGCCGTTGACAAGGTTATCGTTATTGCCCTGTGCGTAAAGAGTCCAGGCAGTAGTGAGCTGTTTTAGATTGTTGAGGCAGACGATTCGTTTGCCGTACTCGCGGGCCTTATTCAACGCGGGTAATAATATGGCCATAAGCAGGGCTATGATTGCGATGACAACGAGCAGTTCGATGAGGGTGAACGCTTTACGCCTTTTCATAAGAAAGCCGTTCAATCAGAACCGAACAGACTGTACCGAGTACTGAGTTGCGGGAAAATACTAATCGGTGAATTTTACCATTCCTCGATTATGAATTCACAGCTTTTATCAAGGCCGTAGCCGACCTTGCCCCAGCAATGCACCTGCATATTATAGAGGTCGTTTTTTCCTTCGCAGGTAGTTGGTTTATAGCCCCCCCAATCTTTCAGGCCCGCCTCGACGGTTTCCTTTGCCTTCCACACCATCCGGCCGGCGTGCCCGTCGGCAAAAGACGCGTTTGCTCCGTTGCCATGCTGGACCATCGGGGGGTCGTACCATATCGGCTTGTCATAGTAAACGGCAAAGCTGTCCGGGCTCAAGAAATCCTCTTCGATAAATACCATTTTCGACGAGCTTTTGCGAATCTGGTTAAGATTTTTTGTCAACGTTATCTTATCTTCAGCACCGTTCCATTTTGTTTTACCGTTCATCGAATCGATGATAACATAGGTTATCAGCTCTTCTTTGCTTGCTGTCGGGCAACGGTAAATACCTTCATCCTTCGCGTATCTGTACAATGCACCCGTCTCAATGGCGCATCTTTGAGCACATTCATAGTCCGGCTTGCCGATTTGCGTCCAAGTAGGCCCAACCCAGGGCAGCTCATTCTTGTGCTCTCCATAAGTCCAATCCGTGGAGTCTGGAGCAACAGCGGCACAAAGCACTCCGGATGGGCAGTCCGGGCAGGGGCCACCCGGGTCTAACGGAGCTCCATTAACAAGTTTGTCGTTATTTGCCTGAGCGTAGAGGAGCCAGGCAGTAGTGAGCTGTCTGAGATTATTGAGGCAGACGATTCGTTTGCCCTGCTCGCGGACTCTGTTCAACGCGGGTAATAAAATGGCCATAAGCAGCGCTATGATTGCGATGACAACGAGCAGTTCGATTAGTGTGAATGCTTTATGAGTTTTCATAAGAAGAAACCGTTCAAAAAACAGACACCAGTTAATACGCCCCCTTCCCCCGCCGGTCGTGATTTTTAGGCCTTTGCGGCGTTTTTGCCATACGGCCAGCAAACTCACATTCGAAGATATAATGACATATTCGGCGTTATATTGCAAGTGACTATTTCCATAAGCGAATACTTCTCACGGCCGAATTTCACGCATTAGCCACGAAGACATAAAGACACGAAGGTTTATTATTAAATATGAAGCGGCGAGTTATTTTAGAAAAACGTGCAGCCGTGGCCTATTGGTCCAAATGGATAAAGCGCATTTATTGGAGGTCCCAAACTAATGTGCAGTTGGAGGGTTTGGAAGGCGTGTAGCCAATACTTCCCCAGCATCCCATCTGTATATTGTAAAGGTCGTTTAAGGCGCCACAATCTTCCTTTGGAAGAGGCTGACATCGAGGAGTTCCCATGGCCATTCGCCGGGAAAGTTCCACGGTCCATTTTGAGCGATATTTCATATACGAAGAGTGTCCGTCGGCGAAAGACATGGTTGTTCCACCGCCATGCCTTGCAGTCGGGGCCTCAAACCAGGCCTGACCGCTACAACCCATACCCCCACCAGCGTCGAGGCCCCCGGAAGCATAATAGACCGCATAGCTATCCGCAGTCAAAAAACCTGCGCACATAAAAACGATGCGTTTTGCGGTATTTTTTATCTGCATTCTGTTCTTGAGGCAATACGGTCTGGCCGTTTCATCCCTAGCTCTCCAATGGTACAAGCCGTTCATAGAATCGATGATGGTATACGTGACCAACGCGCCTTTGCTGCCGTTCGGGCAACGGTAGATATTGTAATCCTTGATGTATTTGTATAAAGCGCCGGTATCAATAGCGCATTTCTGGCATTGCTCAGATGCTATTTCGCCGTGTGCATAGTCGGCCCATCCGGGTCCTACCCAGGGCAGCTCATTTAGATGGAAAGCAGCAGTGCTCTCGGTATCTGAAGCGGTTGGCATACGTGCGGCACAGTCCTCGGGGCAATCCGGACAGGGGTCGCCGGGCGTCCTCGGCGCAGCGTTAACGAGCTTGTCGTTGTTGCTGTCTGCATACATAATCCAGCAGGCGGTAAGCTGTTTGAGATCACTCAGACACAAAGCCCGCTTAGCCTGCTCGCGTGCCCTGTTCAACGAGGGAAGTAAAATGGCCATAAGCAGCGCTATGATTGCGATGACAACGAGCAGCTCGATTAGCGTGAATGCTTTATGCGTTTTCATAAGAAAGCCGTTCAAAAAAACAGAAACCAGTTAAAACCATCCCTACCCCCTCCGGTCGTGATTTTAAGGCATTATCGGTGTGCTTATCTTACGGCCGGAAAATTCACATTCGATTATATAATGACATATCTGGCGTTACAAAGCAAGGTACTATTACCATAAGTGAATGCTTCACGCGGCCGAATTTTCCGGAATCGAAAATCAAAAAAAGAATGTATATGACGGCAGGGATTTTAATCAATACCCCCCGCCGCTTATACCGGAGTATCTTCTGCTGCCCAGGGCCATTTCGGGGACGCCCTGGGGCCAGATGCTGAAAACGATGGACTGAGAGTCGAGCGAACCGTCCATACCGTATGTTATGGCCCAGAAGACGCGGTGATAGTGCCTGATGAGTGTTACGTCGCTTCCGATATTGTCCTCGTAGTCGAAATCATACTGCTGCGAGAAGACCAAGGTGTATC
>CAYLYB010000091.1:0-10899 GCA_964387605.1 uncultured Pirellulales bacterium
GATATGCGCAAAGCGAGAGGATTGCTCTTTTCCGTATAAGCTGCAAATACGCGAGCCGACTATAGCTACAGAAAGGTTATCACCCTCGCTAAGTGTTCCCCTGACATACAAGACGGGCGGCGGGTCGTAAATCTGCTTTAAAAGTGCGGGATATCGCTCATCCTGCAAATGAACCAACCAGACACCAAGCTTCGCAGCCAATTCAAGCTCAGCGTTAACATCGAATTTTTCACGACTGGCGGCAACCCGCTCAGCTATTCGAAGCCCTATTCCATCGACCTTCGTTAATTCATTGACCGAGGCGCCCAACGCACATTCGGGCGAGCCAAAACAGTCTAATAACCTGATAAAAGTGACAGGGCCAACGCCATCTGCGCCTTTAAGCTTCAACCAATTTTCAATATCCAGTGAATGAGTGTGCGGTTTAGGCATATAAAAACACAAATCAAAACAGTAAAATTTTTATTGAGTATATTGGCCTGATTTGAGAGGTCAAGTCGGGCGTTTCTTTTTTCGTTTTATATTCTTAAGTGAACACATGCCAAAAGGATACGTATCTTTGTTTGTAAATTATTGAAGATACATATTGGAGCCGGCTGTATAAGGTGTTCTAATTATATATTCTAATATATTAATTCTATGCCGTATCTACACCCAAGTGTCGTCATTATCGTTATAGACTTAACAACTTTATCGATAAACGGTTACGTTCACTCCGGACTGGTTGAGTCGCTTTTTATACGAATAGCAGGCCCAAGAGATTGAAAAATACAATATATTGTGTTATACTTAAAGGTTTATGGCAAAGATTGCCCAGAAAACTCGGAAGAAAGCGGCTAAAAGTCGTAAGGTCAGACTTGTATCTGTTACCTCCCAAAAGCCATTTAAGAGCTATGATGAGGCAATTAAGTATCTATATAACAGAACAGATTACGAGCAGGAAAAGCATTTACGATACAATGTCGACACGTTCAACCTGAAGCGAATGCAGAAATTGCTTTCGTTAGTGGGTAATCCCCACAAAAAAATCGATACAGTCCATATAGCCGGCACAAAAGGTAAAGGCAGCACCGCAACTATGCTGGCAAAAATGCTCGAGGCAAACCAATATAAAGTAGGCCTATATACCTCTCCTCATGTTGTGCATCTACACGAACGGATTACGGTTAATTCTCAAATGATAAGCAAGACCGCGATGCTCGGCCTGCTTAACCGGATATATAAGCCGGTAGAAAAACTATCGAAAACCAGTTGCCCCACCTTTTTTGAAATAATGACGGCCCTGGCCTTCATGCACTTCGCAGACTCCGGTGTGGATGTTTCAGTAATAGAGACCGGATTAGGCGGCCGGCTGGACAGCACCAACGTAATCAAGCCCAAGGTTGTCGGCATAACTCATTTGAGCATAGACCATCAGCGTCAGTTGGGCAGCACTATCGAGGAAATAGCCAGGGAAAAAGCTGGAATTTTAAAACTGCGAGTACCCGTAATCACAGTACAACAGGAGCCGAATGCCATGAAGGTTCTCAAGGCACAGGCATTAGCTATGAAGGCGCCCTTCAGCGTAACCGGCGTAGATATAGATTTCTCACACCGGTTTGAGACTTCACCGGAACATGGGCCCCATAACCGTATATGCCTGACAACACCAACGAGCAAATTCGAGCACCTTCGCGTCCCGCTGCATGGAATACACCAGGCAATAAACTGCGGATTAGCGCTGGCGATGCTGGATAAGCTGAAAGGCTGCGGCTATACAATCGACAACGATAAAACAGTTGAAGGCCTTTCAAAGGTCTCGCTTACCGGTCGTATGGAAATGATTTGCGGAGATCCCCGCATCCTGATAGACGCAGCTCATAACGCCTCCAGCATACAGGCACTCATGCACGCGATAGGGCAAAGTATTCCTTACGATTCGATGATAGTGATATTCGGCTGCAATGAAGACAAGGACGTCAAAGGAATGCTTCGAGAGTTGCAGTACGGAGCGGACAAAGTAATATTTACCCGAAGCAATTCTGTTAAAGCGATGCCGCCGGATGAATTAGTAGAAATGTACGCTGAAATATCAGGCAAAATGTGCCAAAGCGCCTCCAGTCTCGGAGAGGCACTGCACCTGGCCAAAAACGCGGTCGGCAAGGAAGACTTAATCTGCATAACGGGCAGCTTCTATCTTATAGGCATGGCCAAAGTCCGGTTCCAGGCAAGCTAAAGCTGCCAATCCTCCGTTGTTCGTATAATCAAGGGATTTGATGAAGCTATCCGTTGTTATACCGGCATTCGATGAGAGTAATAAAATCGCCAGTGACATCAAATCCGCCTGTGAGTTTTTCCAAAACAACGGCTTCGAGGGCGAGATTATAATCTCCGACGACGGCAGTAAAGACGGCACAAGCGAGCAGGCACTAAAGACAGGCGGCGATTGCCCGGCTAAAATCGAGATTAAGGTAATTCGAAACGAAATTCACAGGGGTAAAGGGTACGCGATTCGCAACGCGATGAAGCAATCAACCGGCGATTATGTGATGTTTGCGGACAGCGGCTGTTGCGTTCCTTATGATAACGCCCTGCGAGGATTAAAGCTGCTTACAGCCGGTGAGTGCGATATCGCACACGGGTCCCGCAGGATGGCCTGTAGTGATATCATAAAAGACCAGGGGCTTTACAGGCATATCTGCTCCGTGCTTTTTCACCGATTCATCCAGTTCCTAATGAAAATACCGGCGGAATTGACTGATACGCAATGCGGCTTCAAGATTTACAAAGGCGACGTCGGGCGAAAATTATACAGCGAGTGTATAACGGACGGCTTTATGTTCGATATCGAAATAATCATAAGGGCGTTGAATCAAGGATACGGAATCAAAGAGTTTCCAATCGAATGGAGCTGCGACCCCGACAGCCGATTGTCGCCAACGAGAAGTTTCTGGCGGATATTGGCCGAGTTGAGGGAGATAAAGGCAATTCTAAAATCAGGTAAGCAGAAAACTAAAAATCACTCGCAATAGAAATCGGCCCGGCTCCAATCCCCGAAACGAAGAATTTTAGTATTTGTGTTTTTATCCCCCGGCACAAGCAATAATGCGGCAACAGCTGTATCAGAATCGCAAAAAACCCTCACTTCGTCAATTGTCATCACCATAAAAGCGGTCGACAAGGCATCGGCAGAAGCCGCCGTCAGGCGTCCTGTGGAGGCGGTTTCGCTTAAAGCCCAGGCGGCGAGCATATTCGTGGCCGGCTCACCTGAACGGGGGTTGATGATATGAAGTCCTTTTTTAATCCCCGAAGCGCTTAGTGCCTTGTTGGATAAATGAATTTTGGCCAACAGTTGATAGTTATGGGCAGGGTTCGAGATTGTTATTGGCCAGCCCGGCATATCAATCGGTTTGCCGACTGGTAAAATGGTGCTTTGGCCTGCTGAAATGAGTGCGGTATCGATATCCCAATCATTCAGCAATTGCGCCATTTTGTCGGCGGCGTAACCCTTGCCGATTGCGCCGAGGTCGAGCTGAACATCTTCTGCGAGCAATTCAACGGTATGCTCTGATTCATTCAGTTTCAACGAGCTACATTTATTTTGCGAAGAGCCGACAGTTATATCGAACGCTCCGTTTGTCTGTTTATACATCTCAATACCTGTTCGAATGCAATCGAATGCCGCGGGGCCGATTTGGAGAGGCCGATGGATTCCGAGAGAATTGATGCGTGAGACGTCGCTATTTTCAATGAATCGGCTTAGGTTATTTTCGATTGCGCTAAGCTCATCGAAGGCGGCGCAGGCGGCCTGCTCGGCATATACGGCGTCGCGATGAACGATAAAAATTTCGAACGCCGCCGCCATAGCATCGTGGCGAAACCGGTGAAGATTCGCAATGCCGGAGAGGTTTTCGTCGAACAAGCTGTTTTCGGATTGAGGCATAATTGGTTTTTATAAATCAGCGGTTCGGGTCGGCGGGTGCGTTGGGATTCGCGGATTGAACTGAGGGGGCAGTACTGAGCCGTTGATATTCATCCCACAGGTCTTTTGTTACATAGCCCCGCAATTCAACGTCGCGGCGAAGCTCGGTATAGCCGTCGAATAACGGGACGTAAAGATTTTTTTTGCCCGGCGGGGCAAGCTGATAAAGCTTTGCGATAAGGGGCGCTTCAAGCTCAGCGGAGGCGATTACTACAGGGGCGGGCAAGGGAAGCTGATTGACGTCATCCCACCAGCCGAGGTTTTCGAAGGAGCGAAGATACCAAGGGAGCGGCCAATAATCGCTTTCGGTGCAGACGACAAAAACGGGCATTTTGCGACCTTCGTGACAGGCATCCGCAACCTCTTCGACTCGCCGGGTAATCTTAAAGACATCAGTAGTCGGCTGGGCATAAACATAAGGATTGCTTGTATCAGTATAGCAGGCAAAACTCGACAGGACCGCCTGCAGGGTCAAATCCATTGTTACTATCAGGAAGAAGACGGCGACTATTACGCGGGCAGATTTCCATTTAATTAAATTCAATACGCTTATTATTCCAATCGCCGCCAGCAGAATCAGGCCCTGATAGAAGCTGAGCAGGCACCACGGCGTTTTATAAGGTATAGCGGAGTAGAATCCAATCATTATAAGCGTATAAACAACGAGAAAATCAAGCAGACAAAGGTCAATTTTGCCCAGGCCATATCTGGCAACAACAAGGAATATTCCAATGACAGACATAATAAGAATGAATGCTTCCGTCCAGGGAGGTCCGCCGGTTTCGGGTTTGGAATAAAACAGCAGTTGGAGGTAGTAATACCAAGGATGAAAGTGAAAGCCGTCGCGGCCGGCACGATTGAAATATGTTGTGTAGGCCCTTAAAGAATCGAATATGCCCCGCCAATTAGTGAAAAACGATGAAAAGAAAAGTAAAGATACAAGAGCCGCAACGGCAACGGCCGCAAGCAAATGCCCTGCTTTAATTTTTGGAACCTCGCCTGTTACAGGGAGCGGCCTGCGATGTCGAATGAGCGAGATTATCAATAAAGCGAACAGCATAGAGCCGAAGGCGATAACGCAGGTTTCTTTTGTGACATAACAGAGGCCGGCAAAAAGGCCCGTGAGCAACGCCCAAATCAATTTACGCCCTTTTATGTACCTGTAGCCGGCTAATATGAGCGCGAAGGTGAAAAAGACGAGGAGCATTTCCTGAATGTAGTAGCGGCTGTAAAAAACGAAGGCGGGTGAAATCGCGGTCAGGGCAGCGGCGACAAGCGCAACGGGTTTACTCAGGGCATCGGTGAGTAATAACGGCAACAGGACCACCAGCACACCAAAGACAACGGGCACAATGCGCAGCGTATATTCGGTTAAGGAGGCATACGTTTTTTCGCCTAAAAGCCATGCGGGGATGAGCGTGAAGTAATTGAGCGTGGGCCCGTGAAATTCGTGCGGGTCGTAACGATAATAATTTTCTTCGAGTAGCTGCCCGAATTTATAGGCGTGGACGGCTTCATCGCCGTGCATCGGGCGAAGGTCCAGGCGGTACGCGCGCAGCGCAAAAGCGACAACAATAACAGCAAGTGCCGTAAGCCAGAATTTCATCGGCCAATTCATTTCGCGGGTGGATTCGACCAGCTCACCACAGGCAGGCCCTTCGACGCCGCTCAGGGTAAACCGTAAACCTCGACTTCGATGTAATTATTCAGGTCGTTGCTCGTATTGCCGTTACTATAACATCGAACGTATCGGGCCACTACGCCTTTGGCGTCGATTAGCTTTCCTTCGGCTGTTTCGACGTAATTCATATCTTTGCCCATGCCCAGTCCAAGCGAATTATCGTCGTCATTGCTGAAAACCGTCCGCACGTTGGTGATGAAATCGGGATCGTCTGCAACCTGAACAACGACATCCTTATAAACACGGGCCTGCTTGTGATAGTGCCAGAGAACTATAGCGTAAATATTATGCGGCGTTTCAAGGTCGATTGTAATAAATTGCTTCATCGGCCCCAGCTCGACGTAGCTTCCGTCGGCGGCCTCTTTGTCGCCATCGGTAATCATTTCAAGGTCGCCGATAATCGGCTCTTCATCCGAAGCGCTAATCGGTTTACCGAGCGCGATATTCGTAGTACCTTTGGGGGCGTAAAAAGAAGGCCTGGGTTTACCGAGCGGTTTTTCGAGATTGGTGATGCCCTGCCATTTTTCGGGGGTGCCCACAAACATCGGCTTGGGCAAAACGAGAGGTATCGGCGCCATATCACCGGCGGGTTCAGCAGAGGGTGTCTTTTCAACAGCAGCAGGTTCGGTTTTGCCAGATGGTTTCGGGGCCGGCGGCGGGCTTTTCTGTGGTGATTTCTTGCAAGATGAAACGCCAAAACCAAGCAAAATCATTAAAATCAGGGTAATAATGATACTATATTTACGGGACATTATATTGCTCTCCTTATTTTATATACCATGTTATCAGCGTCTTCTCAGACGAGCTCGGTCACGCCCGGCACCGCGATCGGGGCGACCGACAAATCACCGAACTCGTAAGAGGGCGGCGTCAAATTCAGTTGCGACGAATTCATAACCCAATCCCATTTAAGCTCACGCCCGGTATATGCACTCATTCTGCCCATAATGGCGGTCAGCGTGCTTTCGGCAATGCGTTTGCCTTCATTGAGCGGCTTGCCCTCGCGGATACTCGCAACAAGGTCGGCGTGCTCGACTTCATAGGGATTCGGGTTTGGGCCGTCGTATTTATAGTCATAAGGGCCTTCGATATTACCAATCGCACTATCGGTATAAGTCGAGCCCTTTGTTCCAACTATTCGCTCGGAGACACGCTCAGCACAGCCGTCGGTCTGGCGGCACATACTGAGCAATCTTGCGCCATTGGGGTATTCATATTCAATAGCGAAATGGTCGAATATATTGCCATATTTAGGTTCCGTTCGAACCTGTCGGCCTCCCATCCCCATTGCCTTTACGGGGTGGGCATTTAAGGCCCAATTGACGACATCGATATTGTGAACATGCTGCTCGACTATGTGGTCGCCGGAGAGCCAGGTAAAGTAAAGCCAGTTTCGGCACTGCCATTCCATATCCGACCATTCCGGCTTTTTTTCGTTGACCCACAGTCCTCCCTGATTCCAATAGCACTGCGCGGCAACAATATCGCCGATATCGCCGGCGTGAATGCGCTTCATAATTTCGAGATAATGCGACTGATGGCGTCTTTGCGTTCCGGTGACTATGCCGAGGCCTTTTTGGCCGGCTAATTCGGATGATTCGATTACCGAATGAATGCCTACGGGGTCAACGGCAACAGGTTTTTCCATAAATATATGTTTACCGGCTTCGACGGCGGCCTTGAGGTGCATCGGCCTGAAATGCGGCGGGGTGGCAAGGAACACAATATCTATATCACTGCCGATAACCTGTTTGTAGGCGTCAAAACCGACGAAGCTGTTTTCTTTTTTTACCTTAAAAACCTCTCTGGGCAGGTTAAGCTCTTTCAACTTGCTTATAATCTTGTCACCGGCGTTCGAGACCCTGTCCCTGAAGACATCGCCCAGTGCGACGACTTGTATACCCTGACAGGCCTTGAGGCAGTCTATTACGGCGTCTGTTCCCCTGCTCCCACAGCCGACGAGTCCTATACGCAAGGTATCGGAACCGGCGGCATAGGCAACTTTTGGAACGGAGCCAACGGCGGCGAGCGAGGCCGCAGCCGATACTGCGCCGGTTACAAAGTCACGGCGAGATATCTTGACACCATTTGCGCCCGCAGCATTTTTCTGCTTTTTCATAATCCAACACTCCTAAAGAGCGCGTTATAAATCGCGTCCGCTGGCGGCAACCAATTGTCTTAAATCAGATATACTGATTCAGCAGATTTTCGAGCAACTCCTGACGGCCGCTCTGCAGTTTCGGCTCACCATGTTCGAGAATGTAAGCTTCAAGCTCTTCGAAACCGACTTTCCGGCTTTCGATCTTTTTACCCATGTCCCCGGTCCAGCCCTTATATCGCTCACTAATGGCGTTATCGAAGACTTTGTCTTTCATTATCTTCGCGGCGTTTTTAAGGCCTCTCGCAAAGACGTCCATTGCACCGATATGTGCGTAGAAAAGGTCAACCGGGTCTACCGATTGGCGTCTGACGTGTGCGTCGAAGTTCAGGCCGCCCGTAGTAAAACCGCCGGCTTTGAGAATAATACGCATTGCCAGGGTCGTTTCATAAATATCCATCGGGAACTGGTCGGTATCCCATCCGAGAAGCAGGTCGCCTCGATTGGCATCGACCGAACCGAGTATGCCGTTGGCAGCACAAAACGCCAGCTCGTGGCAAAAATCATGGCTGGCCAGAGTGGCATGGTTGGCCTCGATATTCAGCTTGAAATGCTTGATTAAATTATACTTCTGCAAAAATGCGAAACAATTGCCCGCATCAAAGTCGTATTGATGCTTGGTCGGCTCCTTCGGTTTCGGTTCGATATAAAACTGTCCATCGAAGCCGATTTTCTTTTTATAATCGACGGCCATTTGCAGCAACATTGCCAGATGGTCCAGTTCTTTGCCGAGGTCGGTGTTGAGCAATGTATCATAGCCCTCCCTGCCGCCCCAGAAGACGTAGCCCTGACCGCCAAGCTCTTTTGTTGCTTCCATTGCCTTTTTTATCTGGCTGGCTGCATAAGCAAAAACCTCCGGTGAGGGGTTGGTACCGGCACCGGCCATAAAACGGCGGTGCGAAAAGGCATTGGTTGTGCCCCAAAGCAATTTTACGCCGGTATCGGCCTGAAGTTTTTTGGCTTTTGCCACCATTTTGTCGAGGCGTTTGTTTGTCTCAGCAAGATTATCCGCCTCGGGAGCAATATCCCTGTCGTGGAAGCACCAGAAATTAACTCCCAGTTTGGTAAAGAACTCAAAGGCAGCATCCATAGTCGCGTCCGCCACTTCCATTGCATCGGATGAGGCGTTATAATCACGTATAATGGTACCGCCGCCAAACTGGTCGGACCCCAGTCCTTTTAAGGTATGCCAATAGCATACCGCGAAACGAAGATGCTCCGACATTTTCTTTCCGAGAACAACCTCCTCGGGATTATAATGTTTAAATGCAAGAGGATTCTTCGAGTCGGCCCCTTCATACTTTATTTTTTTTACACCTTGAAAATATTCCGCCATTTCACCTGCTCCTTTCTAAACTGTTGTTTCTAATAATTTTTATAACCTATAGACCTGCCAGATTAACATACCGTCAGGCATATTTCACGCAGTTTTTGGAAAAATTGCCCGAGAATTCGGTGTCGGCTAATCAATTTTCAGGGCCGTTGAGCAATTCGATACGACGACGAGCCAGTCCTTGTCGGTATCCACTATCGGATTGCCGAGATTAACTACGCCGGGGCCTGTAACCTGTTCGACCGAGCCGGACTGAAGCTCGCCTCCGGTTCTCGGATTATACCAGCGAACACCGAATTCGCCTGAGGGAAGGTTGATATCGGCTGTTTGGCCCTTTGGCAAATAAACGGCATAAATCTGACCTGAGCTCGCAAGACACCAACCATTTGAAACCAGCGCATTATCGGGTAACATCTTTACGAACGGCAAATATTTGTGGAAGAAATGAACAGCATAACGAGTGAGGTCCCACATATGGTCACGACTTCTCAAATCCTCACAGTTTAGGTCGTTGTGCGGGTATTTGTATCCGAAGTACCATTCACAGCCAGCACCACCTGCCATCAAGTTGGCCCACAAGGCGTATTTTCGCGGCCCGTCATGCCAGTAATCATTCGCATCGGGCACTACGCCGGTATCGGCAGGCCCTATTTCATCAACACACACCACCCACTTTTTGCCGGTATCCGACATTTTGACCCATTTGAGAGTTTCAAGATGTGCTCTTTTCATATCTCCCATCTGCAGCGAGGCACCTTCAAAATCCTCAAATCCCAACAACGGTCTATAAACCTTATCATACTGTCCCGGGAATGTATGTACAACAATCGGATGGTCATAAGGGTCGAGTTTTCTTATGCAGGCGGCAAAATCTTTTCGCTGCTGATTGGTATTCGTATTTTCCTCGCCCAGATTCCACTCCATGGCAAGATGGTGGGCAAAACGTGCAATAAGTTCACGATAGTAAAGCTTGCGCCGGATGCCAAGCTCGCCGCCATCCAGTCCCTGGTCATTCTCTGTCTCCTGGGTTACAATATGCATCATTATGCCGAGCTTGTCCATATGCGAGAAGACGATTTCCCACTGGTCGAGTTTGCTGCAATCAAATCGCAGCCTTTCATTCGGGTTCGTCCACGGCCAAGTGTCTTTTCCATCGCCTCCATCGATGTTGTATGTGAGAAAATAAACACTATTGACACCTTTAGATGCCAGGTAATTCAACGCACCGATTATTCCTTTGCCTTTTCCGTTTTTCCAAGTTGGGTCGCCGGGCCGCCAATCGGATATATGAGGCGTGAAGTTGTGAATAAATTCGGCATCCTCGCCCTCGCTAAGTCCCTGCATGGCGCCGGTGTCATAAGTGCCGTCAAAATCGGCATAGCCGAGAAAATTTTCAGGACTGTCGGCACCTGCTTTTAGAAAATAATCGCCTGTTTCGGCAAACTGCAAATAGTGTTGTCCTACATATCGAAGCATACCCTTACCACGATTGTCAGGCACAGTCTCGTTCGTTGCAACAATTTGAATTGCTCCCGTCAATCCATCAGGCGGTACGCTGCAGCCGGCGTTCGGGTCGGTAGATAAAGCAATTCCTTCACCTTGACGAAATGAGACCCGATAGTTCCACCTACCCTGCTTATCAGGCGTGAAATGAACCCGCCATTTATTTCCAGCAACTGAGCCGGATTGTCCTGCATTGCCGTCAGCGGCATAAAATCCCGCGACAGTGTAAGATTTGACGGAATTACTGAAATCAACAGAAAGGC
>CAYLYB010000092.1:0-4505 GCA_964387605.1 uncultured Pirellulales bacterium
AGGGCTCTGTAGTCGGTTTTTCCGGTGCCGAGAAGAGGGATTTGGTCGAGCTTAACGACGCGGCGGATGGAGTGGAGGCCTGAGAGGCCCGCGTTTCGGATTTTTCTGTTCGCCTCTTCGCGTTCGATATCGAGCGTTGTGAAAAGGACCAGTTCAGGTTGTTCCGATTCGGCCGCCTCGACGGCGAGAGTCGGGCCTTTGTCGGGGTCGGAGGGGTAATCGGCCTGGAGGACGGCTTCGATTGCGGGCAGTGAGACCATTTCGCCGCCGAGCTTTACGAAACGTTTGAGGCGGCCCTGGAAGGTGAGCAGGCCATCGTGGTCAACACAAATCAAATCGCCCGTGTTATACCACTGTTTGCCATTGTGCTCGATGAACGGGGATTTGCCGGGGTAGTTAAGGTAGCCGGAGAAAACGCTTGGGCCTGAGACGTGCAGGATGCCGGTCGCGGGCGGAGTGAGCGGTTGATTGGATTGGGGATGAATGAGGAGGTATTCGAGCGACGGCATGACCCTACCAATTGAGAATGGCCGGGGTTTTTTTTCGTCGTTGATTGATATTATAGGTGAGCATTCGGTAACGCCGTAGCCCTCGAGTATGACGGCTTGTGGGCATTTATCAGCGAGGGCATCATAAACATTCTGAGGGCATTTTTCGGCACCTGTTACAGCGAGACGAACGGTTTCGAGCTGTTTTTGCGTCGCGACGCGGAGTATGCCCGCAACGAAGGTCGGCGTGCCGAGGAGAAGCGTGACTTTGTAGGCGTCGATGATTTTGGTGAGTGTGTCGGCTTCGGTGGGATTGGGTGAATAGACAACTTGAGCACCGGCCAAGAGCGGTAACAACATCGTAACAGTAAGGCCGAATGAGTGGAACGGTGGGAGAAAGCCGATTAGCCGGTCGGTTTCGAAAAGCTCAATGGCAGTAAGGACGTCTCGCATATTCGATATGAGATTGGAATGGGTGAGGGGGACGGCCTTAGGGAGAGTTTCGGAGCCGCTTGTGAAGAGTATGACGGCGGTATCGGAGCAATTTGCCTTGCGCAGGCGGCGCCAGGATAAATGAGCAGTGAGGGCGGCCTTCAGCTTTGCGCCGCGGGAGATTTTTTGGCCCAATTCTTCCAAAAAGCAGAAGCGGGAAGAAAGCTGGGATAAATCGATACCCTGCATAGCGATTCTATCGACGAGCGCCTTGCTGGTAAGGATGTGCTTTACGCCGACTGCATCGAGGGAAGCGATGATATTTCTCGGTCCGGCGGTCCAATTTACCATAACGGGGACCTTTTCGGCAAAGAGCGAGGCAAGATAAGTGATATCAGCAGTAACCGTGGCGGGCAGCATTATTCCGAGGTGAGCGCCTTCGAGATTCTTGATATGGGGGCGAAGGGCAAGGCAGGCAATGATGATATCACGATATGATTTGGCACCGGTGGCCTGGTCGGCGGTAATAACACGAGAAGGGTCTTGAGCGGCCTGATTGAGAAATACCTCGGTAATCGAGGCGCCTTTTGGTAACTGAGCACGGTTTTTTTCTTTAGGCCTGAACCAGCGGTTAGGAACGGGCTTGATTAAGGTGGGCGTCAGATATACGAACTTTCCGCAGGCGGCCAACATTACATCGCCGACGGTCTCCATAGCATCGGCATCGGCCTGGCGAAAGCCGAATTCGTTTTCAATCCAGAGCAATAAATCCGTTCGGGCCAAGCTGTCCATCCCAAGGTCTGCGGCAAGGCGGTCGGTTTCTTTTAATCCTGAAATGCCTGTGCGCTGCCTGAGATGCTCGATGACGATTTGGCGGGTGGAGTCGGGGACGATTGAATAATCGGACTGGAACTTCGGCGGCTGGGGTTCAGGAACGGTGCGTGTGCCGCCCTTTTCCCATATTGTGTAAGGGACGTAGGTATTATGGGGAGCGTTTTCATTGTAAAAATCTTCGAGGTATTTATTAAATGTGTTGCGGTCGGCGTTACGAGGCAAATCGTCCGGCTCGTAAAACTCAATGGTAATTTTTCTTTTGGGAGCGAAGAATATTCCGCAAGAGAGCAAATAAAGTATGCCCTTTAGTAAAACAGGAGCAACCAAAGGTTGTGAGCCGCTCGCCCAGCCAAACCGGCTTCCCCAAAGGCCTGTTGTTCGGACGAGGACGATACGGACATCGGGACAGTTGCGGAGTATTCTTTCGACGGAGCTATTGGCGCCGAGTGATTCTTTATAGCCGTGATAGATTTGTCCGGCGGGCCAGATGACGAGATTTTCGCCACGGTTTGTTCCTTCGATAGTTTCGTCGAGGACTTTTTCGACCTTCGGCCTTGCGGCGGGCCCATATACCGCAATGCTGGGGATGGTGCGAACGCCCCAGCGGCGAGCGAAGAAGCTGATTAAAGGACGATTGACCTGGTCCTGGTCGCCAAAGCCATGGGGGCGAAAAGGGCCATGAAGATACGTGAACATTATGACAGGGTCGATGAGGGCGGGGTGATTGGGCAAAAAGACGATACCTGATTTTCCTTTTTCGGCGACTTTATGGAGGCCGACGATGCGGATTTTATAACGCAGCGAGAGAACGAATTTGGCGATTGCCCTGACGACGGCGTCAATCATCAGATTTTTTCCCCGGAAGAACAAAAAATAACCAGATAGTTACTACCGCGACCATTATACCCATCAGGCCGAAACAGTTGCTGGGCCTGAGGTTAAAATGATTGAACAGGTGTATGACCGCCCCGGATACGAAGATTCCGCAAAAATCGGCGAAGCTCGACGCGGCGATGACCCTGCCTTTCACGTTGGGAGCAGGCCGTATCTGAATGAAGCTAATCAAAGGTATGAGGAACAGCCCCCCTGCAATTCCGAGAACGGCGAGCGAGGATATTACGGCGGTTTTTCGTATGACGTGCGGAAGGTAAGGGACGTAAGCCATAATTATCATAAAAGCAACCATAGCGGCGGTGGAAGGGATCAAAACGCGATACCATTTTACGCCCTTTGCGAAATACGGGCTGAGGAAACTTCCAGCGGCAGTGCCTGCCAGCTCGATGAGAACGAGAGCGCTGGTCATAGCAGGCGAAAGGCCGAATTGCGCGAGTCCGAGCTGGTTAATCACGAGGACCTGCAGTGAGCCGATGAACCAGAAAAAGGCGCTGCAGATAATCGATATGGCAAGGAGTGAATCCCTGCGCAGTTGATAAAGTATTTTAAGGGAATTAAGCGGGCCGGCCCATGGGAAGCGGGCGTTCAGTGAGGCGGCTGGGAACTTCGGCACAGCAAAGCAGGCAATAAAACAGACCATAGAAAGGGCAATCACAACACAAGCAACAACCAGCCGAGCTAATGGGACGTCTCCGGCCTGTCCTTTTATGTCGAGGACGAAACCGGCGATGGCGATACCGGCGAGGATTCCGGAAGTGGTAATTGCCCTGAGTATTGAGTTTGCCGTGGTCACATATCCGGGAGGATAAAGCTCGGGAATGGAGCCGTTTAGAGAGGGACCAAAGAGCGTGGCCTGCGCCCCGAGAAAAGCCAGCGCGACGATTATGAGCGGCCAGTTGAGCGTGTAAAAGGCGAACGCAGCCAAAAGCATAGAGGCAAATTCGAGGGCCTTGGAGGTAATCATCACGGAGCGCTTGGAAAACCTGTCGGCGCAAAAGCCGGCATACGCGGCGAATAGGATAAAGGGAAGCGTAAAAACGATTACGGCATAGCCCTGGAGGTAGGATTTGTCAGAGAGCACGGCGATAATCAGGGAGCTTTGTTTGAAAAAGTTGTCGTTGAGGTTGCTGCCTGCATAGGTGGCGACCATCGCGGCGAATTTGAGCCGTGTTTTTTCAGGCCGTGATTCGAGCGAACGATTTAACGGACCATCCATTAGCCCCACCTGTAAGCCATTCGATTTATATTCTTAGTTTGGGATATGTTAGCAGATATAAGAGGCAATGGCAATTGATGATTGACACCGAAGCTATTGACTTTAAGGGTGATAATAAAGTAGAATTAAATAATTCACAGTTAATGCATACGGTTTGAAAGGAACCGAATATGTGCAAGACATGCGGATGCAGGTCGTGTGGTAAAAAGAGCGGCAAAAAATCCAAGACAAAACAAAAAAAGAAATAACACACACAAACAATAGTTTGTCTTCGTATAATCTGCTCAAAAGTTGATTTATCCTGCCGAGACAGACAGGCAGGAAATATTGGGGTATTTTTATTTGTACAATTCAGTTGTTCATACACGAGTTCGGCACTCCACTTACCCGCGGGGTGGTTTTACATTAATAGAGCTTCTGGTCGTGATAGCCATAATCGCATTATTGATGGCGCTGTTACTGCCGGGGCTGAATGTTGCGAAGGAATATGCGAGGGCAACGGCCTGCCGGTCAAACCTTAAACAATGGGGACTAATCTGCTCAATTTACGCAGAGGGTAATAACGGCCTCTTCTGGCCCGGCGCCCCTGGTTCAAGAACAGGCGCAAACAGAGGATACTGGTGGGTAGCTCAACTCGAAGA
>CAYLYB010000092.1:4605-10776 GCA_964387605.1 uncultured Pirellulales bacterium
GATACTGTATCAACCGGCACAGGAGAAATACAAATTGTTTGTTTTTCGATTTCAGCGTTCGCAAGGTTGGGCTAAAGGAGCTTTGGACGTTAAAGTGGCATCGCACGTTCAATACAGCGGGGCCTCGAACCTTAGCAGGCGGGAATTCGCTACCCTGGCCGGACTGGATGAATGGGTTTGCTGGCTATTGAGAGAGACAGGTAAATTTAAAATGCTACTGCGGCTGCCAGATTCGGAACTGCCCGGAGCAGTGAAGCATACCGAGCATATAGAGCATACCATCGTAATAGCGCAACTGTCCCGAGGGGACGCGGGCCTTCCATAACTGGTCGACAAATAGTTTCGCACGCGGATGAGTGGCGGCAAGAGCGGCGACGGCGTTTGCGGCGACCAGACCCGTCGAGTGCCTGGCGGCTAACTGATTGCCGTCGAGAGTAAAGCTGATTCCGTAGCGGGCGATATTTTTGGATTCGAAAAATGCCAGGATTCGGTCGCTGAGTTCGGGCTGGCGAGCGTCTTTCGCCCACCAGGCCCAGTCCATAGACCAGTTCATCGCGGTGCGCCACGAATCGCCAATGAAGTGAACGGTGTCGCTGTTCCATGGGCAGGCCCATGGGGTGCCGTCGAAATTGGCGTAATCGGGAGTAAGGCCGGTTTGGGGATGCGCTGCCTTGTTGAAAAAATCACGGCTTACTTCGGCGGCCTGTGCCCAGAATTGGCGGTCCTTTTCAGGGCCCCACAGCGCCCACAATTCGTAAAACGCGGGCAAATGGTATGACGGGTCGGTATGGTCGCGGATATCAATGACGGGTGTGAAGCGGACCATTTTGTGTTCGGCATCGAAGAGATTGCCAGCTGAACGCTCGCCGTTGACCGTATCGCCCGTGATAAGCTCACGATTTTTCATATCTGTCAAAAGCCGGTCGGCCTGGGCCTTGTAATTGTAAATGCCACTACCATTGCCCCATCGATTCGCGGCGAAATAAAGCGAGAGCGCGAAATACTCTTCGCCGTCGGCAGCGGGCATTGCGTCCTCAATGGTGCCGTCGGTCCGCACGGACCATGAGAAATAGCCCTTCGCGGGGTGAGCGGGCGAATCGTGATACATATAGGTTTTTGCCCAGTTCCAAATGGCATCGAATTCGGTTTTTTTGTCTAATTGCACGGCAACCATCATTCCATAAGACATCCCTTCGGAGCGGACGTCTTCGTGATAAATATCGTAGATATAAGCGAGTGGGCCGTTATCGTTCTCGCCGGCGGGGAAATAAAGGGCCTGTTTGTCGGGGTCGCCGTGGAACAACTGCTCGAAGGCTGCTTTGACCTTGTCGGCTACTTCCTGTGTGGAGTGGCCGGCCTCGACGAAAAGGTTGCGGTAGTTACCTGTAAAAAATGCGCCTGATGTTTTCTTGTTCATTTCAGTCTTTTTTTTTTCAGAGACAGTATTATCGTTTTTATAATAACTTTCTGGCGGGCCGAGATAACTCGACTTTACGCCGCCTGTATCGACGACGAGCTTTTGCAAAACGACGGCGGGGTCAACCATCCAGATTTTCAGGGTATGATAACCCGGCTGTGAGAGCGTATGAGTTGTTTTGATTGTCCGCACGCTGTCTTTGACGGATTGCTCCCAGTTTCTGTTTCCGTTTTCGGCATTGAAATTTTTCGGCAGTATCTCAACGACTTTCGGCTGCTCGTCGTCGAATGAAATCGCATACCTAAGTCCCCTGCCGGGAACGAAATTCAGCGTCGGCGCGAAAATCGCCTCGACATCGATTTTGCCGGGATTGAACAGATACATCTTATATTCGAGACGCGGCGAGTTTTCGGGTGGTGTTACGCTTTCGGCGGTAACGGGGAAAATAGTCATAGACGATAATGTCCGGCCATAGTCGTCGATTTTTTCCCAGCGAACATTGCCGGCGTCAACTTTATTTGTATAGTGCACGGATTCGATTGAGACACAGCCATTCGATTCTACAAAGCCCGTTAAGGAATCCCTCGCAGGTTCTGCAGGGTTGAAAGAATTAACTTTTACATCAACCTGTGTTCCTTCTGAGCCGGTAATTTTAACTAAGCCGTCTGCTTCGCCCTGCGGCGCCTTAGTCCGGTCGATATCGACCCATAGGCGCAATTCTTTATCAATCGTTCCTTTCGTTTCGTTAAGTATAATCCACGGTTCGGTCGCCATTGCCTCGAATTCGAATGGTGTTTTGCCCTGATTGAATACGTCGATATAATGTTTTTCCTGATTGAATACGCTGAACTGCGGGAGAGCCGGCTCATCGGACGGGCCGGGCCAGGCGAATACGGAGTCCTCGGGGGCAATTGCCATTTTCGCTTTTTCGGGGATTTCGATTTCGGTAACTCTCGGCATATTATTTTTATTGGGCGGGTTCCAGGAGGTGAAGCCGATATGTCGGGCGTCCATCATATGGTTCCATTTGCCGTTTGCCATAGTGCGGTTGTAATATAGCGAGAGCTTGGCATCTTCTTTGAATAACTCTTTTGCCTTTGCAGCAAGGTCCTTTGCGCTTGCGCGTTTCTGGCTGGCGTATAAGCGGTTTTTGCCTGCGGTGATGTAAAGGTCGGTTACTACTGCGCTGGCCTTGGTTGGGTAAAGAACGAGTTCGTAGAAGGCATCTTTGGCGCTTTCGGGCAGTTCGGCGTAAATTTTTTCGGCCTTTGCGGTGATTTCATTGAATTCTGCCGATACCCTTTCGGCCTCGCGATAATTAACGAGACTGTATGTGGTCGGCGCAAGCAGCGAAGATTTTCGCCGGCCGTTATATTTAGTGTATTTCGAGATTATATCGGCAATGTCTTTTGCGCGTTGGGGGCCAAACTCGCGTTGTGCCCATAGTTCGGTATATTCGGAGATTTTCTCTTTGGGCCAGTCTTTCGGGCTGCAGGCAAAGGTTATAAAGAACTCGATTGGGAACTCCATCGGCTTGAGGTCGCCGACGTTGACAATCCAGATTTTATTCGCGCCGTATTCGTGGGCGAGATTCATCTGCTCCCAAATCTTCGTGATTGGGAGGGTATTGAGCCATTCGTAGGAGCGAGGCCCGCCGTGGTAATCGAAATGATAATATACACCCGCCCCGCCGGGTCTTTTTCTTTCTTGGTCGCTCGGCAGCCGTCGAATATTGCCCCAGTTATCATCGCACCAGAGTAAAATGACGTCATCGGGGACACGCATTCCCTTTTCGTAGTATTCCTGCACTTCCTTATACAGGCACCAGACCTGCGGCACTTTGGCAACATCGGAATTGCTTTCCTCGGCTATAATTTTCCGCTGAGCGCTGACGATTTCTTCGAGAAAGGCCATACATTCTTCGGCCGTGCCATTAGGAACGAGCGGGGTATCGTTCGCGCCGCGCAGGCCGATAGTGATAATACTTTCGTAATCTTTATTACGCCTGATACCTTCGCGCCAGAATTTTCGCAGCGTATTGGCGTCGGTGTAATAGTTCCAGTGCTGCTTATACCGCCTGTCCCATTCCTTTTGTGCCCGCAGCATCGGCTCCTGATGAGATGTTCCCATCACGATGCCGTATTCGTCGGCGAGCTTAGGATTAAGCGGGTCGTCTTCGTTAAAGGCATTATTCCACATTGCGGGCCATAAATAATTGGCCTTGAGGCGCAGTAGCAATTCGAATACTTTCGTATAAAACTCGTGATTGTAGTTGCCGAATTTTTCGCGAACCCAGCCGGTCAGGGCAGGCGCTTCGTCGTTGATGAATATGCCTCGATATTTTACGGCCGGCTCTTCGCCGATATATCGCCCCGCTTTTATGTAAAGCGTGTCCTTATGCTCAACGGGGACATCGGCCCACCAATACCAGGGAGAGACGCCGATTCGCTCCGACAAATCGTATATGCCGTAAATAGTTCCCCTTTTATCGCTGCCCGCAATAACCAGGCCCATTTCGACACCGGGCAGCGGCTTCGGAACTACCTCGATGATAAACGCCTCCCACTTACCCTTAATTTGTTCGACATCGATTTTGCCGTCTTTAATCAGCCGGTCGATGGTCGGGCTTTTTCCAAGCGTGCCGATTATTACCGTGTTTCCGGCAAGCCGGTTGACGTCGGCTGCGATTTGAGCGGTCCGGCCCGTAACACGTTCGATATCGGCCCGTAGGTCGTTTACGGCACGGGCGACGCCGTTGTGGTCCTGGGCATCAACGTAAAGAGTAGCGAGGGCGTCTTTTTGCGCGAGGCAAAAGGCACCTTCGCAGGATTCGGCCTGCACGTATTTATTCTGGTCGAGGGCAAAGGCGAGATTAGTCGAAGCAAACAGGCAAATGCTAATCAAGAATATATTTTTAAACACAGTGGCTATTCGCATAAGAACCTCCATCCGCCGCCGGCGGATAATCCTTCTGCGGCGGATAAAAAGCCGGGGGTTAATAAGTATAACTCACAGGCCGAGCCACGGCTTATATCATTTTCCAAAGAGATCCGTCATGAAAGACTGCAATTTTTTGGGGTCTATAGCAGCACTCTTGTTATGGCTGCGAAGCTCTTTAATATGCTCAATTAACAACTGGTTCAGGATAGCGCCCGGCCTGGTATAGCCGCAAACGATGTAATGCGGGCCCGGTTTGGTTTCGCCTGCCTCTTTTTCGAAAGTCGGCCTGACACTTTCGGGTGTAATCATCGAATTGCCGTGCTGGAACAAGACCCTGTCCATTACCTTATACACCTCTCTGCTTTCCTTAGTCAGGCCATAGTAATCGAGAAGCTGAGCGAGAATATAATTCGACGCCAGCCAGATGTCTTTGCCCTGGTCCGATTCGACCTGTTTGCCGGTCTGTGTGCGGGCGGTTGCCCAGCCCATAGGCGTACGGTTATTGGTGTAAATCGTCATCAGGGCCTTTTTGACCTTGTCTTCGGGAAGGAATGGCTCTTCGCCAATCAATATCAAATACCACAGGCCGTCCAACTGGTTGGTCCAGACGTCGGCGTTTGTCTTTCCCGTTTCGAAGTCGCGGCAGGTAGCGTAATACTGCATTTTGCCCCGGCTGGTCTTTTTCTCTACCCAGAGCTTATCGTAAATTTCGAGGCCCTTTTCGAAAATCTCTTCATATTCTGCTTTGGCGGCTGTATCTTTCATCATCTCCGCCATTTTGCTCATTGCCTTGCAGGAGGCCAGGAAACCGTTGGTGCTGTAAGAATCGATTCCGAACAGGGGTATATTGTCGAAGGTATTTTTGACCTCGCCGGGATTGCCTTCGGGTATCCCGTCTCCGTCGTGGTCGAGCCGCTCGAGATATTCGAATCCGAATTTCAGCGTCTTCCAGTTCTTTTTCAAAAACTCGGTCTCGCCGGTGTATTTGACGTTGCGCAGCACCCTCAGCGCGATTTTCGGGAACAGGTCAATCCAGTAGTTGGTATTATACCAGGCGTATTCGCTTTTATTCCGCATCGGGTTGCCGAACGTCAGCGCGGTCAAATCGTGCGAGACGCTGCCCTTGATTTTGGTCGGGGCCTTTATGTGGGTAAGCGACATACCTTCGTATGCTTCCGGCTGCTCCACGAAATGCTTTCTCGCTTCCGGGAATGACGCGTGCAGGTGATAATAGCGCTCTTCGAGATTCTCTTCGAGTATCGAGTCGATGAACCGCTGGCAGATTTCTCTTTCTACATCGGGGAACAGCATAAGCAGTATCGGCGAGAACCAGTCAACGTCCTGAGAGTTGACGTATGGGTAATCGAAGCATTCGAGGAACCGGGCCACGTCCCCTTCCTTGGTCTCAATCCAGGCGGCGGCATTGGCCAGCGGGAAATGACATTCGTTGAGCATCAGCCGGGTCAGCAGTAATGCGCCGGCGCGGTCGTTTTTATAAGCGGGATTCTTTTGAACGTTTTCGAAGATTTTTTTCTGTATTTCGGCGGTGCGGCTGTCCCACTTGGAGTAATTATCGAGGGCGAGTTTGGCCATATCCTTCGCACGGGTTTTCTCGTTTTTGAAGCTGTGGGTATATTTGCGGGCGAATACCGTATCGTCGGCATACCACTGCTCAGGGAAATCGAAGACTACCGCGACCGGCACGGTCATTTTGGCCTTCGGCTTCAATGTGAGCGTGATGCTTACGGCTGCACCGTAGTCGTTGTTGGGTTTGGCGGGGTGCTTTTCGTAAAAGCCGCCTTCGGGAGTCAACA
>CAYLYB010000093.1:0-10713 GCA_964387605.1 uncultured Pirellulales bacterium
CTCGCGTATTTGCAGCTTATACGGAAAAGAGCAATCCTCTCGCTTTGCGCATATCTTGTCTTCCGCTGGTTTTACCATTTGTTCCGGAATGGCACGCGGAATCGATACCTCCGCTCACCAGGGCGCCCTTGCCGCTGGAGGAAGAACCATCGCCGTTCAGGGCTGCGGGCTGGCAAATATCTTTCCTCCCGAAAACAAGGGCTTGTTCGAACAAATCGCCGCCTCCGGCGCCTGCGTAAGCGAGCTGCCGCTTCACTGTGAGCCGTTGTCCGAAAACTTCCCCCCTCGCAACCGGATAATCGCAGGCCTTTCGCTGGGAACGATTGTCATTGAAGCTGCTAATAATTCAGGCGCACTCATCACCGCAGTCGCTGCTCTCGAATATAACCGCGATGTTATGGCCGTCCCCGGTAAAATAGATTCACCGCTTAGCCGCGGAACGAATCGCCTTATAAAACAGGGCGCCCGGCTCGTTGAAAACGTCGAGGATATTATGGATTCACTGGGCGATGTCGGCAGACGCCTCGCCCCACACGTCGGTTCTGTAAATGAAAAGCTCGACGTTAATTCACAATTGCCCCTCTTTGACACCGCTCGGCTGAATCTCGACGACGCTGAAAAATCCGTATTTGATTACCTCTGCTCCGAACCCGTTCATGTCGAGCAGATTATAACAAGCTCAAAATTGCCTCCCGGCAGTATCAATGCCTCCCTTGTTTCGCTTCGTCTCAAGGGCCTCATAAAGCAGTTACCGGGTAATATGTTCGTGCGAAAGTAATTCCTGTAGATAACTCCTATAATAATTTGCCTTTTTGCTCTTTCGGACTAATTTTTTAAGTTTTTTGCCTATTGACCGCGTTATTACACTCAAAAAAGCCCTAAAAACCGTCATTTAGCTGTTTCCGATAAAAATACTCAACTCATATTACCTTATTTCCGTATAATTTAGGTAAGATGTAATAATGTGCTTTTGAAGATTACAGCCGATTTATTTTGGGGTATGAATAATGAAAGATGGTTTTTACAAATCTCGCGTTATCGTTTTGTTTGCCTTCTCAGTTGGATTCATGATTGTTCTTTTCGCCGCAAGGCCTGCCTTTTGCGATTCACCTGCTGACTCGCTCGCAAGTCAGCGCCAGGAGGTGGAACAATATTACGATATGCAGATTGAACAGCTCAGAGGCCGCGCCGATTCCGCCGTTAAGGATGTCAATCAGCTCGAGCGTAAAAAGCTGGACCAGGAGGAGTTGGTAAAAAGAAACAGATACGAAGAAGAACTTGGATACGTCCCTACAGGGGACCTGCTTTCCAAAAGCCAAATCGACGAAGCCGAAAAACAGCGGACACAACAAGAAAAATCAATACGGTCAAAGATTCAATACGCAATCGATGACCTTGAAAAGCAAAAACAAATTGCCCTCGAATTGCTGGTGGATAAATTCGAAGAAAGTCTAAAAGCTCCGCCGCCGCCCTGGCTTAACAAAAGAAAGCAAACATTGGGCTTCGTAAGTGGTATAGCTTTCCTGGACGGTAACGGCGCCGCGGTGCTCGATGACCAGATCGTCCGCGAAAAAGATGTCGTCCACGGCGTTACCGTTGTAAAAATTGCGAAAAAATACGTGGACTTCCAGAAGGACGGAAAAACCTGGAAACAATATATCGGTGAGAAACCCGCTGATAACTGGTAATCGGTATCCGCGTTAAAATTATTTCCTCCTGTTTTCGCCGTCATTCCCTCTTTATGGCCGATATTAAAATCATTCTCAGTATGTAACGGTCCTGGTTTTTAATTCCTCACGGATAGGTAATTTCTTTTGACGCCCCTCTATCGTTAGTGTATTGTATTATGCGCCGAAAGTTCTTAGAGGAGTTGACGGTGGGAAAATTCTCTCAGGATGAAATTTTCGAAATGGCCGTTGCACGTGAGGCCGACGCAAACAGATTATACCTGTCACTCGCACAGAGAGTTACAGACCCCAATATGCGCAAAATCTTCGAGGAATTGGCCGCCGAAGAGCTCGAACACAAGGCCAAACTCGAATTGGAGATAATGAAAGAGGGAAAGGTTGTGGATACCGACAGGATTCCTTTGAGTCTGCTCGAAGGTCAGCCCGATTATATGCCTTCGGAATTTGATTTAGATTACAAGGGTATCCTGCTTATGGGTATGAAGAAAGAGGAGACTTCATTTCGGCTTTATGTCGAACTGGCCGGTATCGTTACCGATCAGGACGCCAAAGAATTGCTCCTCGCCCTTGCCGAGGAGGAAGTAAAGCATAAGCTCCGTTTCCAGGCTGTCTTCAATCACGTCTTAAAAGACAAATAGAGGCTGTCAAGCTCCTCGCTAAGGAGCGGTCAACATTCATTTTTCGAATCACTCCAATAAAATTTTTATAATTTCTTATTTTCTGTATTGACGTAGTAGCACAAAATCAATAATCTTATGCGCAGATGATTGACGGCTGTTATAAAAAGGAGTGGATATGATTAACAAAATGATTGTTGTTGGGAGCGCACTGTTGTTTGCTGCGGGCCTTGTGCAGGCCGGAGTCGCCGAAACCGAAAAACACAATGAAGATGTCTCGCTCTGGCAGCAGGAAACGCTTACGAATGGTTTTTGGGGCTTGAACGACCGTCTGGCCGATAATGGAATTGAGGCCGCTCTCAGCGCTACTCAAATCTATCAGCAAAATGTAAAAGGAGGCCTTAGTACTCATCGAAGAGCCGGAAGGTATTCGGGAAGCTATGACCTCGAGGTTAATCTGGATTTTGAACGGCTGTTCGGCATCGAAGGAGGAAGAATTTATTCCCTGACTATGGGAAGCTGGTCCGCCTCAGGAGGCATTAACGACCCATCCGTGGGCAGCGTCTTTAATGTCAATGGCGATGGCGCCGCAAGAAGGACGATGGATGTTGCGGAGTTATGGTATGAACAGAGCTTCGCCGATATGGCTCTTCGGCTGAGATTCGGAAAAATGGACCTCACGGGCGGCTTCGAGCATCACAACTGCCCTGTGTCATTTGATTGCAGCAGCTTCGCAAATGATGAAAATACCCAGTTCTTAAACGGCGCACTCATTAACAACCCCACAATACCTTTTCCGGATTATGGACTCGGCGTTGCCTTGCATTATGCCGCGAACAACTTTTGGTATGCTTCCGCTGCCGCCGCCGATGCCCAGGCCGATATGAGAGAAACCGGATTCAATACCGCCTTTCACGACGAAGACTATTTCTTCTATATAGCCGAAGCCGGCATCACGCCTTTGTTGGGCTGCGAAAACGGCTCGTTACCCGGAGCGTATCGCTTCGGCCTGTGGTATGACCCCCAGCCGAAGGCAAATACCGACCTCGATGCCGCCGGAAAAAGCTATAGAGATGATGTCGGCTTTTACCTCGCCTTCGACCAGGCAATAACAAAAGAAAACGCCGAGCCGGACGATTCACAGGGACTCGGTCTCTTCTTCAGATATGGCAACGCAAAAAGCGAGCGTAACGATATCACCAACTTCTGGAGCTTCGGCTTGCAGTATCAGGGCCTTATCGATGGCAGGGATGACGATGTCCTCGGCATCGGCTTTGCTCACGGAACCTTCAGCGATTTGGCCTCGGCTACCTATACCGACGATTATGAAAGCGCCTATGAACTTTATTACAGCGTTCAACTGGCGCCCTGGCTCATTATCAGCCCGGACGTCCAGTATGTCATAAATCCCGGCGGCGACGGCTCCGCTCGCGATGCACTCGTTTTAGGCGCACGCGCATTGATAATTTTCTAATTTATACGGCTGATATGGGATTGTAACCGAACCAAAATTAACACAGCCCAATAGATATTCGCAGGAGAAATAAATTATGCATATGGCTAACGAGTTATTATCAGTGCCCGTAGCGACGGGAACGCTGGCGATAGCGGCTGGGGGAATCGGCCTGATTTGCAGTAAGGTCAGGCGAATCGTCACTTCCGACAAGCTGCCCTTGATGGGCATTCTTGGTGCGTTCGTCTTTGCCGCCCAAATGGTTAATTTCCAGCTCCCCGCAATGCCCGGAACCAGCGGCCATATGGTTGGGGCGGTACTGCTGGCGATTATACTGGGGCCTCATCTGGCCGCGATTGTGATCTCTTCCGTTATCATCGTCCAGTGCCTCATATTTCAGGATGGGGGCCTGCTCGCGCTGGGCTGCAATATTATAAATATGGGACTGGTGCCGTGTTATCTCGGCTACTACCTCTATAAAACAATAACCCTCGGCCAAAGCAGCGGTATTCGAACGTACGTCGCGGCGCTTCTCGCCTGCGTGGTCGCGCTTGAAGTTGGCGCTATTCTCGTCCCCATAGAAGCCGCATTGTCGGGCGTGCTGGTCGTCCCTTTTTCCACTTTCCTGATTACGATGGTTAGTGTTCATTTTCTCGTCGGCCTCGTAGAAGGACTCATCACCGTAGCCGTATTGGCCTATATACAGCAGGTCAGGCCTGATTTGGTTTTGAATGCCCTACCCGGCAGGATTCGCCTCAGCAGAAATGCGGTACTGGCGACACTGCTGGTTTTTGCAATTATTACCGCCGCAGGATTTTCGCTGCTGGCTTCCGATTTCCCCGATGGCCTCGAGTGGAGCTACGCCGAAAGACCCGACCAGCCACAATTTGAGCCGATGGTCTCCAATGAAAATAACTCAATCGCCGCCGTGGACCGGCTCCAGACGAAATACTCGCCTTTGCCTGATTATTCCACACGTAGTGCCGCCTTTGGACATACCCCCGGCGACGTTGAGCAGGCCTCCGGCCCCGCCTGGACGAGCTTCGCCGGCGTCGCCGGCTCGATACTGACAATGCTCGTCGTTTGGGGCGTTGCATTGGTATTGAGAAAAACTCAGCCCAAAGCAAACTTGTAAAAATTCGTCATTAATGGTATTTGGATATGCGTGAGTTGCCCGTATAGAACTTTAACTTTGATTTGGCCCTGAATATGCACCACGCATATATAGATAAATTCGCCTATCAGGATTCACCCGTTCATCGCCTCGATGCGAGAATAAAATTCATCGTTACATTTGTCTTTACCGCCGTAGTCATCTTGTTGCCTCGCACCTCGGTCAGTATTTTGTTTTGCTATGTGGTCGGCCCGTTTATCGTGCTGGTCATTGCCGGAATACCGCTGGCCTTTGTCTTTAAGCATATAATTGTTGTCAGCCCTTTTATCATTGTATTGGCCCTTACCGGGCCGTTATACGATAAAACGCCCGCAGCAATCGCCTTCGGCCCCTGGGCCTGGCAATCGACCCTCGGCTGGCTACGTTGCTGGGCAATCGTCGGTAAGTTCGTCGTTACAATGATGGCCTTGATAGCACTTGTTTCGACAACCCGTTTCGCTGATTTACTCGCTGGCCTGCAGCGGCTGGGAATGCCCACGATTCTCGTCATTCAACTGGGCTTTTTATACCGCTATATATTCCTTCTCATAGACACCGCCCAGCACATCCTTCAGGCGCGTGCCGCACGTTCCATAGGCAAAGTCGGCTTTAAAACTCGGCTCGGTTTCGCCGCCGCGATGCTCGGCTCGTTATTTGTTCGAAGCGTCGATACCGCCGAACGGGTCAATACCGCGATGCACGCCCGCGGCTTTGATGGCCGCTGGCGCTCAATCAGCCGTTCGGTGATTTGCGCACAGGACTATGTGTTTTTGACCGTATCCGCGTGCTTTATCTTCGGATTATATTTTTTCATAAGACCGGTTTTACAGTAATTGGCTATGACAAAAGCGATACACATTGAAAATTTCTCTTATAAATACCCCGATGGCACGACTGCCCTGTCGCAAATATCGCTCGATATCGATTATGGCAGCCGCGTCGCCCTCATTGGCCCCAACGGCGCGGGCAAATCAACCCTGCTGCTCGCGATGACCGGTTTTATCAGGGGCCAAGGCAGCGTCGTCATCGACGGTATCGAAATCACAAAAGGCAATCTGAAACAGGTGCGTTCTCGTATTGGCTGCTGCCTCGAAAACCCGGAAGACCAGCTTTTTATGCCCACCTTGTTTGACGATGTGGCATTCGGCCCGTTAAATATGGGCCTCGAACCCCAACAGGTCAAAGAAAGAGTCGAAATTGCCCTCGAAAAAGTCGGCCTTACCGATATGACCCAGCGCGCTCCCCATCATCTCTCCGCAGGCCAGAAACGTGCCGCTGCAATCGCTACAGTCCTGTCAATGTCCCCGAAAATTATCACCCTCGATGAGCCGGAGGGAAGTCTCGACCCCCGAAACCGTAACAATCTCGTCGAGCTGCTCGCCGCGCTGCCGCAGACCCTCGTAATAGCAACGTGCAGTATGGATTTCGCCGCCGCAATAGCCGATACCGCTGTAGTTCTAAACGCCGGTAGCGTGGTCGCTGTCGGCCCCGCTGAAAAAATAATGTCCGATTCGAAATTAATGGAAAATTATGGCCTCGAGGTCCCGAAAAGATATACCGGACGACAGCACTGACGATTTAAAAAAACACGAGCTTCCGAAATGGCTATTTTTTACGTGACCGTGTATAAAGAAATACCACCACCGCCGTAACAATAACAATTACGAACACCTCCCTCATCCCAAGACCGAACACCATTGCAAGCATGTATTACAATCCCCCTTTTTACCGCCTAAAAGGTAATCTTAAAGCCGGTCAACTTCGCCTCTGTCGGCACTGTTTGAATGTCTGTCCGGCTGACGTATTCCGAAAAAGATTCTTCAATGTCACGCACGCAGTCATCTATGGATTCTTCCGGCCCCTGCGCCAGCATTTCAACCGTGCCGTTCGGCAAATTCCGCACGTATCCTGTCAGGCCGTTGCGATTGGCTGTATTCAGTGCCGTGAAACGAAACCCCACGCCCTGAACCCGGCCCGAAAACACAATATGCTTTGCCGTCGATTCCATCGCTCTATCTTATCCGAAAATTAACGTTTTGAAAACAAAATAGTAACCTCGAACTCTACGATGTTCAAGAATTGCCTACCGGCTAATTTGATGTTCACGGCTGGCCCTGACTAAGGTATAATCTCACGAATTACTTTTTGAAAAAAATCGTGCGGTTCTTCGCACAAGTGCCTATCGATTTCAGTATTAACGTGCTATGCCTAAAAAAACGAAAAAACAAACTCGAAGAGACGAACAAATCTACCAGATAACCACGCTGGTAGCCGGGCGCTTTACGCTTCAGGAAGTGCTCGACCGCCTCGCCGAAGCCGCCGTCACAATAACCGGCGTCAGGGCCTGCTCGATTCGTCTGCTCGACGAAGACGCCGGAGACCTCAAGATGCGAAGCACCTATGGACTCAGCGAAAAATATCGAAACAAGGGAGCCGTCACAAAGGATGACCCCGTGGTTGAGGCCGCATTTGCAGGACAGGCCGTCGTCCTCGATGATATGCGCGTCGATGGCAGGGTCCTTTACAAAGACGCAACAATAGATGAAGGCCTCGTTAGCCAGCTTACCGTCGCTATGAAGTTCAGGGACAAACCCATAGGCGTCCTGCGCCTCTATAGTGACAGACCCCGTCATTTCGAAGAAGATGATATCGAGCTTGCGAGGTTGATTGGCTCCCAGTGTGCCGTTGCCATAACCAATGCGAAACTGTATGCCGAAGCCATCGAAGCTGCCCGTATCACCGAGCAGGTCCGTCTCGCCGGCCATATTCAGCGCCGGATGATACCCGATAAGGCCCCGGAACTGCCGGGCTTCGATATCGCTGCCAAATATATCCCGTGTTTCGATGTTGGCGGCGACTTCTATGATTTTTTGCAGTTGGACGAAAATAGAATCGGCATCGCTATCGCCGACGTCATCGGAAAAGGTTTTCCCGCTGCGATAATGACAAGCTCCTTCCGCGGCGCCCTGCGGGCGTATTCCGAGTGTCGCTGCTGGTCGGATACCCTGCTCGAAACCGTGGAACGGCTCAATAAAATGGCCTGTAATGAATGCCGGGCCGGTGAGTTTATTACTCTGTTCTACGGCATTATCGACGTTGAAAAAAGAACAATTAATTACTGCAACTGTGGACACGAGCCGCCCGCCTTGCTCAGAAACGGCCGCATTACCGACCTCAATCAAGGCGGCCTTGTGCTTGGCGTCCTGCCGAAGACCGAATACCAGTCCGAAATAGTGCAGCTCGAAGATAATGACTGTCTGCTGCTATATACCGATGGGCTTATCGATGCTACGAATTTCGAGGGTGTTAACTGGGGCAGGGAATCCCTGCTTGAAACCTTCAAAAATTGTGCTTCCCAGCAGGCCGGGCAGATGATTAAAAATATCCTCGCATACAGAAGACGATTCGTCGGCCTTGCCCGACAGTTTGATGATACCAGTATGGTCATTGTCAAGGTCGCTAAAGCCAATTAACCGCAACCGGTAGAAGAAATACTAAATTAATATGCCTCGATTTGTTATCACTATTGATGGCCCCGCGGCAAGCGGAAAAAGCACCGTTGCCCGACTCCTGGCGAAAAAGCTGGGTGCGGCCTTTCTCGATACAGGTGCTATGTACCGTGCCGGAACACTGGCCGCGCTCTCAGCCGGCGCCGATTTGACCGACGAAAAGCAGTTGCTCGAAGTGCTTGATAAAACGCACTTCAGATTCACTCCGGCTCCCGATGGTATGCGCGTCGAATCCAATGGCGCCGACATCACCGAAAAAATCCGAGACCCGCAAGTCACCGCAAATGCCCGGTATATCGCCGCTTCAGCTTTGGCTCGCGAACGACTCGTTAAATTGCAGCGGCAGTTCGCTCAGGCCCACGAAAAAATCGTTACCGAAGGCCGAGACCAGGGAACCGTCGCCTTCCCAAATGCCGATTTGAAGTTTTATCTCACCGCTGCTCTCGATGAGAGGGCCGAAAGAAGAAAAAAGGATTTGAAGGCAAATGGCATCTCTCAATCACTTGAGCGGATTCGAACCGATATCCGGCAAAGAGATGAAAGCGACGAAAACAGAAATGTCGGACCCTTGAAACCCGCCGATGACGCCGTTATCATTGATACTACTGATTTGACCCTTGAGGAAGTTGTCGGCAAACTCGTTAACTTTGTGAAAGAAAAATCTTCGTGGAACGCTTGAATGATATTTGGTTTCGGTTTGCCCGCTGGTGGTGCAGGGTGTTCTGCCTGCTCTTTTTTCGTGTGCGCGTTTACGGCAAAGAGAATATCCCCGCAAAAGGCGCATTTCTGCTCGCCTCCAATCACCAGAGTTTTCTCGACCCCCTCTTTTGCGGCACACCCCTGAAAAGACCCCTTTGCTTTATGGCACGCGATACCCTATTCAAAAACAGATTCTTCGGGCCCTTAATCGCATCTGTCAACGCCATTCCCGTAAAACGCGGCAAACCCGACCTCTCCTCTATCAAAACCATTATCGCAAAATTGAAGCAGGGCAGAGGGGTCTGCCTCTTCCCCGAAGCCACCCGCACACACGATGGCAGAATCGCCCAGTTCAAGGGCGGATTCGGCCTTTTGTGCCGCCGCGGAAATGCCGCCGTCGTCCCAGTCCTGATTGATGGCGCATTCGAGTGCTGGCCCAGGCACAAAAAACTTTTCAAACCCGGCTCGAAAATCACCGTCTCCTACGCCAAACCCATATCAGCCGACAGGGTAAGAGAAATGGGCGACGAGGAGTTCGCCTGTTTACTAACCGATACCCTCCGCGGCCTACAGACCCAAATCCGAACCACCCAGGGGAAAAAACCGTATTCTTACGTTTGATTCCACTATGTCATTCCCGCGTAGGCGCCGAATCCAGTTTTTATCATTTCTAAATTTGGTTCTTCGGATTTGTTTAGGACTTGTCCGCCGGAGCATCGGCGTAGGCGGATTTAGATATTAGGATTTCGAATTTTGCCTTCTCTTATTATCTCTTCAATACTGCGGTTCAACAGCTTATTAAATTCCACAGGCCGCTCCAGCATAAGAAAATGCCCCGTCCCCTTTATTATTGAAACATCGAAAGACGACATATAACGCCGGTTGACTTCGACATTGGTAGGCCACATGTCCGCGTTAATGCATATCACCGGCACCTTGACCTCCTTGAAAACACTTATCATTTTCCTATCTGCTATTGTTCCTATGTATTCCTCGAGCGCGCTTATCCCGACATTCGGCGGCGCAGATGACATGTCGTCAATAATCCATTCCTTTAATTCGGGCTTGATGTTTTTACCCAGCATTCCTTCGACAAACACCTTCACTGACGCCTTGAAATCCGTTTTGAATCCGTCTATCCCTATCAGCTCGCTGGCCTGTTCTCTGCTGTACCACTGCTCCACGTTTTGCAGGGTATCGACGCCGATAATACCGATTACCCGCTTTGGCGCCAATCTTGCCGCCTCCGATACGATTTCTCCTCCGAACGAGTGCCCGACTAAAATCACTTTTCTCGCGTCGATGGCCTCAATTACCGCATTTACATCCTGTGCGAAGCTTTCCTGCGAATATATTTTCCTGTTCTGCGATGAATGACCGTGCCCCGCCAAATCAATTGTAACAACTTGATATTTTTTGGCAAAATATGGCACCTGCTCCCGCCAGTATCTGCTGTCACAGCTCCACCCGTGAACAAAAAGCAAGGTTACCTCGCCTTCGCCGTAAACGTTATAGCTGATTATTTCACCGTCTTTTGAGCGTGCGCACCGCACTTGCTCCCCCGGCCGCTTTTGCGCACACGATGCAATAAAAA
>CAYLYB010000094.1:0-10307 GCA_964387605.1 uncultured Pirellulales bacterium
CTGAAGAAACCACGTAAGGTTATGCTGATGGTCAAGGCGGGCAAGGCGCTCGATGATTTAATCGAGAAGCTGCTCCCCACTTTGGAGGACGGCGATATTATTATCGACGGGGGCAACTCGCACTTTCCGGATACGATACGCAGGACGAAATACGTCGAAGGCAAAGGCAAGCTGTATATCGGCACGGGCGTATCGGGCGGTGAAGAAGGGGCGCTGCGGGGGCCTTCGATTATGCCGGGCGGCTCGCCCGCGGCGTGGGAGCACGTAAAACCGATTTTTCAGGCGATTTGCGCAAAGACCGATGCCGGCGAGCCGTGCTGCGAATGGGTCGGCGAAAACGGTGCGGGACACTTCGTGAAAATGGTGCACAACGGAATCGAATACGGCGATATGCAATTGATATGCGAGACGTATCAAATGATGAGGGAAGGGCTGGGGATGAGCAACGACGAGATGCATAAGGTATTCGCCGAGTGGAACCAGGGCGAGCTGAATTCGTATCTGATTGAGATTACTCGGGACATACTCGCCTATAAGGACGAGCAGGGCAGCGAGGTAATTGATTTGATACTGGATACTGCAGGCCAGAAGGGAACGGGAAAATGGACGGCGATTGCTGCGCTGGACGCGGGCCAGCCGTTGACATTGATTGGCGAGGCGGTTTTCGCCAGGTGCCTTTCGGCTTTGAAAGAAGAACGGGTCAAGGCATCGGAGGTTATGAAGGGGCCGAAAGCTAAATTCAAAGGCGACAGGGCGAAGTTCATCGACGATTTACGTAAGGCCCTGTATGCGTCTAAAATCGTCAGCTATGCCCAGGGCTATCAACTGATGCGTGCTGCGGCGGCGGAATTCGGCTGGAACCTGAACTACGGCGGCGTGGCCCTGATGTGGCGGGGCGGGTGTATTATTCGCTCGGTATTTTTGGGTGAGATAAAAAAGGCATACGACAAAAAGCCGAACCTTGAAAACCTGCTGCTCGATAAATTCTTCAAACGCGCGGTGAGCAAAGCACAGGCGTCATGGCGACGGGTTGTAACTACGGCTGTAAAGCTCGGTATCCCGATACCGGCGATAAGCTCGGCGCTGGCATTTTATGACGGATACCGACACGACCGGCTGCCCGCCAATCTGCTGCAGGCACAGCGGGATTACTTCGGCGCGCATACATACGAGAGGGTTGATAAGCCAAGAGGAGAGTTTTTCCACACGAACTGGACGGGCAGAGGCGGCGACACCAGCGCTTCGACCTATACGGTGTGAGGACTTCGGCGGTCAGCTTATTGCCTGGGCCTTCTTTTCGAAGAAGTGCGCGCGGTTTTCCATAATGTAGATAATTATGTCCCGCCTGCTGATGATACCCGTCAACTTGCCCTTGTCGAGTATTGGCACACGGCGGAAGTTGTGGTTAATCAGGCAGTGGCATATTTCGAACAGGGAATCATCCCAGTTAAAGCTCACTATGTCTCTTGTCATATAATCCTGTACTAGCCCCGGCCTGGAGTTGCGATTGCACAGCAGCTTCAAAAGGTCTTTTTCGGATACGATACCGAGCAGATGAAGAGAGTCGTCCACCACGGGCAGGCCGGTGATATTTCCCGTTGCAATTATTTCCATCGCTTTATAGACAGGGCTGTTCCTCCCGACGGTGCGCAGACCGCATGTCATAACGTGTCTGGCGAGCAGGAAATTCGGATGTGACATTGATGGGTCATGCGGCATGGTTGGCCTGAATCTGTATTTGTTGGCCCTTATCATGTCGGCCCTGGTTATGATGGCGACCAGCTCTTTGTTATTACGCAATATGGGGACCCTTCGGAAGTCATTTTCTATCAGGCAGCGGCAGATATCCGTAAGGTCGTCTTCTTCTTCGAAAGTGACCACGTCGATTGTCATGTATTCGCCGACGGTTCCCCCGACAAACTCGCTGTCATAGAGCAGTTTTAACACGTCTTTCTCGGAGATGACCCCGACGAGGCCGGTTTTATCGACCACGGGCAGCCCGGTTATATCCTTCTCGACCATCAGGTCTATTGCCTGATAGACAGAGGCGTCTTTATCGATGGAGACAACGTCGTATTGGGCGATATCTCTTGCCCTGATTTTGTCTTCATCCTGCTGAATCTTCACAGTGGTTGTCGATTCATTGGTGTCCATAATCTTGGCTCCTTAAAAGTTTTTAGTGTCCGGGGTGTCAGCTTTTTTGTTTTTGACTGAAAAATTGGGAGCGGTTTTTCATTATATAAACCATTATGTCGGTTCTGCTGATGATGCCGGCTAACTTGCCGTGGTCGAGAATCGGGACGCGTCTAAAGTTGTTATTGACAAGACATCGGCAGATTTCGAAGAAGGAATCGTCCTGCTCGAAGGTCGTAACGTTCTCCGTCATATGGTCCTCTACAAGGCCGGGCCTTATATCGTCGTTATAGAGCAGCTTGAGCAGGTCTTTTTCAGAGAGAATGCCGACGAGATTCATAGCGTCATCGACTACCGGCAGCCCTGTGATATTCCTTGTCGCGATAATGTCCATTGCCTCGTAAATCGGTGTGTTTTTTCTCACGGTCAGCAGGCCGCACTTCATAACGTGTTTTGCGGGCACGTAACTTGTTTTATCCGCCGTGCCGTTAACCCCGGTAGATGGGCTGAATTTGTGTTTGTTGGCCTTTATGAGGTCGGCTCTGGTTATTATCCCCGCAAGTCTGCCGTTATGTAATACGGGCACTCTTCGGAAACTGTTATCTATCAGGCACTGGCATATACCGCTGAGCAGGTCTTCCTCGTCGAAAGTGCGAACTTCGGTGGTCATATAATCGCCGACGCATCCTGAAACGAATTCACTTTCATAAATCAGGCGAAGGACGTCTTTTTCCGAAATGATGCCGACAAGGCCCGACTCGTCAACCACGGGCAGGCCGGTGATATTCTTTTTGACCATCAGCGCTATCGCCTGATATATAGAAGCGGTTTTTTCGATTGAGACGATACCGAATTGAGCGATGTCCTTTGCCCTGGTTTTTTCGGTGGCTGCAGAAGGCGCTTCGGCTTCAATAGTGGCTGTTATGTGTGTGTTATCGGAACTGAAAGGGTCCGTTGTCGCCATAGTATAACTCCCTGAATATCCGTTTTGTCGGCGATTCCGGGCCTCGATACCCCGGATGGTGACTTTATTACCCCAATTCGTTACCGATACCTCGCGGCTTTTATTGAATAAAACATTTATCGACGGGCCGATTGAGGGGCTTTAACACGAACTCGCGAATAATGCAAAGTTAGTGGTGGCTTAAAGATACCCTTTTACCAGGGACAGCAGGGCAAGGGTATAAATGGTTAGCGATGTCAGGGACACCAGTATCCCTGCCGAACCCGGAATTGCAGCACTTAGACCGCTTTTGTCACGCCGGCAGCGTATCACTGACAGGCTTCCAAAGGCGATGGAAACTGCTGATAAAATGGGGCATAGTGAGTGAATAACCGTGTAGGCAGGTGTTTCTTTGACTAAGCATATATCTTTGTCCTGCAGTCTTTTAATTCTGTTAAACGAAATAAACATCAATGGTATTGCAATAAATGCGGCGATAAGCGAGACAATACCTATCTCGCTCAGTTTTGGGGCTTTGCGGAAACTACCTGAATTATCTTGATTTTTAATCATCAGGGACCAAACGAAATAATAACGCCTTAATAATTATACGGCCGGATAATATGAACAGCGTAACGGAATTTCAACAGACCGTAAAATTATTCCTGCGGCAGGACCGGTTCGGTGCTGGTCTCGGCCTCCTTGGCCCCAATAGCGGCGATTGAGATACCGGGATGCTTTGCCGTGAAAATTCTTATCGGGCACGAACAGAAATGGCCGAACCCGAAAGGAATGCGGTGGCTGCAGCTTTTCGGGCTTTCCCTTAAGCAGCTGCCGGTGTCGTGTGTTGTGCAGTCGATGAGCTGACCGTCGCCTATAATCGTTGCTTTACAAAGATTCTTGAAATCGGATTTGCAGCAGCGAAAGCCATTATCACATTGTGTCTTTGTCATTAGCTGCTGGATGTGTTTTTTTAACTCTTCCTCCATAGCTTATACCCTCTTCCCTCAAGTGACCCAAAACGGCTGTTGGGTGTATCGTAAGGTGAATTTCTTTAACCACGAAAACCAGCACAGGCTGGTTTTCGAAAAAAGTATATGGCTGTGAGGATTTAATGCAAGGATAATTTTTGGATATTTTATATTTTTTTGAATTATGGGGTGATTGCCCGGTTGAATTTTTGGGCCGTATTGATATGAATATATCTGTTTTTTCGAACAAGGAATATTTTTTTACGTATTGTCGAATGATTTTAATGTGAGTTTTAACGGCGTGCGATCAACTTGCTGGAAAACGCTTTCATATTCAATCTCTCAAAATCGCCGCTTATTGACGGCATATGTTTCTCTCAAAAAAACGTTTCATGAAGTAAGAGGACATAATATTTTTTGAAGGGAGGTAATTGTATGCGCACGTTAATCATCCTTTTGTCCGGTCTCGCTGCCGGTGTAATAATTGGTTTTTTCGTCTGGGATTTTCAGCCGGACATTTGGACTCAATCCTCAGGAAAGGCCTTTATAAAGGTCCTGCCGGCTGAGGATGAGACCGGCATAGCTGCAAAAGACACGCAGTCTCAGCTTATTCTGAATGAAGATATTCTCAAAGGACTCGTTGAAAAGGAAAGGATTCAGCAGACAAAATGGTTTCAAAAATTCGGCGGTTCAAAAGCTCATAATCTTAATGCCGCTGTGGCAGATTTGAAAAAGCGACTGCATGTTCGTTGCCCTGAAGGCACTAATCTTATAGTTCTTTCTATGGCCGGTGATGAAGAAGATGCTTCAGCGATAGTAAACGAGTTGGCACGCTGGTTTGTGCAGGTTCAAACCGCGGCAAAGAAAAAGCAGATTACCAAAAAGCTTATGTTCCTTGATGAAAATCTGTCTCGCCTGCAAAGAGACCTTGACCTGTCCGAAAGGGAGCTGGAAGCAGTTCGAAGCAGATACGGCATTTACGACCTCCAGCAAAACAACCAGCCGCACCCTGTTACTGCCCGGCTGATACGGTTGCAGGCCGAGCAGGACGATTGCTCATTGCTTATGGCTCAATTACGCGCTCGCCTTGATACCCTATTGCCTCAGCCCGATGATTCCTCTTCCAACGGGCCTCAGGTCAATGCCGGTGCAAATACTGAGAATATTCAGGTTGAGCTTAAGGTTTTGCAAAGCAGATTGAAAGAGCTTGACAGGATGTTTCAGCAGGCGCAAAAAAAACAGCAGGACCTTGATATAGCGCGAACGCAATATGCTCAAAGGCGGAAAATCAGGGACGAAAGACAGCAGGTTTTGAATTTGCTTAAAAGACGTATTGAAGAGCTTAAAATTCGCTACGACGACCCCTGTATTTCGGGCCTCGAAGTCGTTGGCGATGACTCGATTACCGCATCGCCCGCCCTGTGATTCTGCCGGTTCTGCCGGCCTATCCGGTACAATTCAAATAGATTTTACAGATATCGGTATTTCCGGGTAATCCTTTTTGGCGGGTTGACTTGAGTGGGCGGGTAGAGTATATTTTGCCGAGTGGAACTGAAGAGTTTTTCCTTGGTATTTTTTACGAGGGAAAGTTATGGATTTATTCTGGAAAATAATCATTCCTGCGGCTGTAATTGTGGCTATCGGCTGGGTTGGTTACTGGATTTGGGAGATATGGCAGCGAAAACTCGAAAAGCAAAGACCAAGACAGCGCTCGCAGCGATACCAGCAGGCGTCGAGTTCCGTGGCCGATTGGGCAAAGAAAATGGCGGAATTCGAGCCGCCAAAAAGGCCCAAAAAACAGGGACCTTCAGATACCGAAAAGCCCGATAGCGGCAAAGAAAGCTAAAGAAAAATGAGTGAAAAATTTCTAACGGAAGATTTTTTACTGCAGACAAAGACCGCCCGGCGATTGTATCACGAGTACGCCGAGCAATTGCCCATCTACGATTATCACTGTCACTTGCCTGTGGGATTGATTGCAAACGACCATCAGTTCAACAACCTTACCGAGGTATGGCTTCTCGGCGACCATTACAAATGGCGGGCGATGCGGGCAAACGGTATCGATGAAAAGTATATCACGGGCGATGCGGGCGATTCTGAGAAATTCACCAACTGGGCCAAGACGGTTCCCTTTACTATTCGCAATCCGCTGTATCACTGGACGCATCTCGAATTGAAGCGGTATTTCGGCATCGAGAAGCTTTTAAACGCCGACAGCGCGAGAGATATTTACGATGCCTGCAGTGAATTGCTCAAGTCGAAGGAATTCAGCGTTCGCAATCTTCTTAAAAAAATGAACATAAGGCTCGTATGCGCCAATGAAGGGCCGTTGGATGACCTTTCAGAATACCGAAAAATCAGGGATGATGATGGCTTCAGCATAAAAGTGTATCCCGCCTATCGCCCCGACAAGGGCCTTGCCGTAGAGGATTTGTCGGGCCTGAATGCCTTTATCGATAGACTCGCCACACTCTGCGACAGGGAAATACTCAGTTTCGATTCGTATATCGAGGCGTTGTATCGCAGGCACGAATATTTTCATAACGCGGGCTGTCGGCTCTCGGATTACGGACTTGAAACCGTTCCCGCCGAAGTTTATACGGCCCGTGAGATTAAATCGATATTTGAAAAGCTCAGGACCGGCGAAAAACTTGAGAGAATCGAACAGTTGAAATTCAAGTCGGCTGTGCTGTATGAAATGGCAAAAATGGATGCCGAGGCGGGATGGGTGATGCAGCTTCATCTGGGCGCCTTGCGCAGCGTCAACACTCGAATGCTCGCAACGCTCGGGCCCGATACCGGATATGATTCGATAGGCGATTTCAAAATTGCCCGGCCGCTGGCAAAGTTTCTCGACAAGCTCAATACCGCCGGCAAACTGCCAAAAACGATACTTTATAACCTCAATCCCGGAGATAACGCCGTTATCGCGACTATGATTGGCAATTTTCAGGATGGCTCGTGTGCGGGCAAAATGCAGTATGGCCCCGCCTGGTGGTTTCTCGACCAGAAGGACGGAATCGAAGAGCATATCAAAATGCTTTCCAGTATGGGGCTGCTCAGCCGATTCATCGGAATGACGACGGACTCGCGAAGTTTTCTTTCCTTCCCGAGGCACGAGTATTTTCGAAGAATTCTTTGCAACATACTCGGCGATGACGTGGAGCAGGGATTGTTGCCCGGCGATATGAAACTGCTCGGCGAAATTGTGCAGGATATCTGCTTCAACAACGCCGAGCGATATTTTGAGATGCAGCTCGACTAATCACCTTTAAGACCGGAGCAGCGTGTATTCTTGCGCATAAAAAAGGTCCCGCGTTTTTGCGGGACCGTGGGTTCTTGCGGTAGTGCTGTGCTGTTACAAAGGTTTTACGTCCGTCGCTTCCGGGCCTTTCTTGCCTTGAGCGACGTCGTATTCGACCGCCTGGCCCTCTCTTAGCGTTCTGAAACCCTCCGAAATTATCTTGGAGTGGTGCACAAACACATCTTCGCTGCCGTCATCGGGGACGATAAAACCAAAACCCTTCTTCTCATTGAACCATTTTACTTTACCTGAACTCACTTGCTTCTCCTTGGGCTTTCGAAAAACCCGCACTGCTGACTCCCTCGTGGTTAAACCGGGCGATTTCCCGAGGACTGTAAAAAAACGCCCGTTACGCACAATAAACATATATGAAACGCCAATTCCGTTCAACAAAATTTTTGAGTAATTTTCGGGTATATTGTCCCGGCCTGATATGTCCCCTTAATGCCTCTTTGAACGGAAGGCCCGAAAAAACGATATAAAATGCCTTGCGAATACCGGGGTTATGGCTCATACTTGCGGCAAAGAAGGCGGTGTATTTTATTGGCTTTTGATGATAAGGAGGATAGCTATGGATAACGAATGGGAAGATGTTCCGGTTCGCGGACACGGCGTGTTTATGAAGTTCGGCCTGGGCGCGATGTTTTTTATGATAATTCTGTTTTTGTTCGTTTTTTTACTGCTGCTTTCGACCGTTAAAATCGGAGGCACTCAGGTCGGCATCGTCGAAAAGAAACTCGGCGGCGGCAAAATGCCCGCCGGACGCGTCATCGCCTTTGACCGCGAAAACGGCATACAGGCACAGGTCCTCTCGCCGGGCTGGCACTTCTTCTACTGGCCCTGGCAATACAGCATTAAAAAAGTTCCCTGGACCGAAATAGACGAGGGCAAAATCGGCCTGATAACCGCAAAGGATGGCCGGACACTCCCCCCGAATACGATTTACGCCCCCGAGTGGGACGAGCCGGACAAGATGATTGGCGCCGAATACTTCCTCGGCGATGGCAAGGGTTTCAAAGGACCGCAGTTGACCGTTCTAAAACCCGGTGCCTATCGAATCAATACGGCCCTGTTCGAGGTGAAGCAGGTCCCCGTTGTCAATGTCAAGGTGGGCTTCGTCGCGGTCATTAAAAGTAACGTAGGTGATATGGTTACCTCCGAGGACCGTCTCGTGGAAGTCGGGCAAAGAGGTATATGGAACAAGCCCCTCACCGAGGGACAGTATTATCTAAATACCCTGGCCTACGAAGTAACTATGATTGACATAAGACAGATAAAGGTCAGCTACACCAAGGATATTGAGGCCGGCGAAAGAACGAAGGACCAGCCGTTAAAGCCGATTACCGTGCGAAGCTCTGACGGCTTCACCTTCCCCGTCGATGTGCGAATAACATACCGTATCGAGTCGCAAAATGCCCCCCGGGCCGTTGCTATGATAGGCGATAACGACCTTATTCTCGATAAAGTCGTCACGCCAAGGGTCAGGGCGACGTTCAGAAATAACGCCGAAAAGGTCAAGGCACTCGATTACGTCCAGAACCGCTCGCACCAGGAGCAGCAGAGCGCCCAAATGCTCAAGGCCGACCTTACCAAATACGGTGCGACATTTCTCGAGCTTAGCATCGGCGATATCGGCGACGAGGCCAGTCTCGGCACACTGCTCAAGACCCAGACCGACCGTGAAATAGCCCTGCAGGAGCAAAAAACATTCGAAGAGCAGCAGCGGGCCGCAGAAAAGAAAAAGGCCCTCTCGAAGACCACACAGGAAGCAGACGAGGAAAAACGCCTCGCCACCGCCACCTACGACGTCAAAATCGCCGAGCAGGACAAGCAAAAGAAAATCATCGGCGCACAGGGCGAAGCCGAGCAGGTCAAGCTGGTCGCAGAAGCCAAGGCCAAGGCATATCAGCTTATCTCCGAAGTGCTCGGCCCCGATAACGCCGCCCTTATCGAGATTATGAAGGTGACCTCGGAAACCGGCGTCCGGATTACCCCCGACGTTATGGTCGGCAGTCCCGGCTCAGGTATGACCGATGCCCTTATGGGCACAATACTGAAGGGTATGCTAAACCAGGATACCTCGGTAAAAACCAAAAAATAAATTCCCGTTAAAAATTGGGTATCCTATTATTTAGCCCCCGGGCTTGACTGCGTAAGCAGTCGCGGGGTTTTCCTTATCGTTTAGCCCCCAGGCCTGCCTGGGGGTTGCTTGCCCCGTGAGATGACGAAGTATATCTCATCGGGGTCCCCCCTCTCGTTGCCAATTTGGCAGTCCGTCGGCCTCCAAAAATGCCAAAAATTCACCCCAAAGCCCCGTTTTTATCGCGAAAAACAGGGCATAAAATCTGGCACGATGTTTGCATTTATGTATTAGTGAAGTGAGAAAAATTCTGACAGCTTGAAAAACAAATTTGAATATGAAGAAAGGAGGTATGACTATGGCACTTGTACCTTTCAAAAGAGAAAAGAGTGATTTGGCACGTCTGCACAGGGATATGGACGATTTGTTCGGCTCGTTTTTCGGCGGCTGGCCCACATTGAGCGAGCGCGCGGTTTGGCCCGCGCTGGATATTTCCGAAGACGAAAACGCCATCACCGTAAAGGCCGAGGTCCCCGGCTGCAAGGCAGAGGATATCGATATCTCCGTGCAGGGCAACACGCTCTCCATCAGCGGCGAGAAAAAGCACGAGCAGGAAAAAAAGGAAAAGGGCTATTACTACGCCGAGCGAAGCTTCGGCTCATTCAGGCGTGATTTGACGCTCTCGACCGATGTCGACCCCTCGAAGGTCGAAGCCGCCTGCAAAGATGGCGTGCTCACCCTTACGCTGCCCAAATCCGAAAAGGCAAAGCCCCTGAAGGTCAAAGTAAAAACCCAATAACCATCAAACGATGGTTGATTATTTAGCCCTGCCACTCTCGGCAACGCTTGCTCGCCGCAGGCGAGCCGGATGGC
>CAYLYB010000095.1:0-10247 GCA_964387605.1 uncultured Pirellulales bacterium
TCAAGCTCGCCGCTTCGAATATATAACTCCGCGGCCGCTGGCATAAAATCCCAGGGCTGTAAAGACAGCTCTTTTAATCCGTTTTCAGCAACTTCGTATATTGTCTGTTTAGAGCCGGATTGAAGGGCCAGCTTTGCCCAGATATTCCACAACACTGTATTAGATGCATCATCTTTGCTAAAAATTTCCAGTTGTTCTGTCGCCTGCTGCAATTGCCCTGCAAAGATAAGCTGCTCAGCAAGTTGTAGTCTGATATTGGGGTCGACAAAATCTTTTTGCGAGGCCTCCGTGAAATCCGTCATTGCCTGTGTCTTTTCTCCCCGTCGCAGAAAATATGTCCCACGAACAATATACGCCTGTGCAGAAGAGGGATTATTTTTAACTGCCTCATTCAACCAAAATACAGGGGAAACATTGAAATCCTCCGGTCTTTGCTCAACGAGTCTGCCCAGAATATCATATACCTGAACATCTTCAGGATTGCTTTTGATGAGACTTTCGAGTTTGGCTGCGGCCTCTTCGAATCTACGCTGCCCCACCATAGCAATTGCCAGCATTTTCTGCAGTTTCGGAGAATCACCGGATTGAAGCACTCTGTTTATAACCTGTTCTGCATCGCCAGCCATACCGGCGCTCAGATATATTTCCGACAATCGATAGGCAGTATCTACATCGCCCGGTGTTAAACGCAATATTTTGCGGTAGGCAGCAATTGCCTGTTGAATATTACCCTGTTTCAACGGCCTGATTTTAAGCTGCGCATCAGCGTATTTAAGCAGAACCTCAACATCATCTGCTATAATACTTAAATACTTTCCATATTGCACTGCAGCCTCATTCCATTTCCCCTCATTGTACGCCTTATTTCCGAGATTGAGCCCGCTTTTGACCCTTCTTCCCCTCTGCCAGTGTCGCAATCCAAAGGCCGTAACCGCCAACACTGCCATCCCCATCACAAGTACAATTGCCAATTTCCAGTTAAAATATCTTTTTCTCATCGACTCACCTGCTTTGCGACCGTAATGTCATTAAAATTGACTAATAAAGTTTTTGACCATCTTTACCGCTGTCTTCCAACATATCCATAAATCAAGCCCCATAGAAAGGTTCCTGACATATTCGATATCGTAATGTATCCATTCCTGAAAGTCTTTCATCGGCCGGCGTGTCCTGCAGACCTGCCAAAGCCCTGTAATGCCGGGTTTGACAGACAAACGGGCATCGCGCCAAAACGGACAAAGCACATTCTCCGACTCGGGCGACGGTCTCGGTCCAACGACGCTCATCCTACCGAGCAGAACAGCGAAAAACTGAGGTATTTCATCAAGATAGGTTTCCCTGAGGAACCGCCCCACCTTACTCATTCGGGGGTCATCGGCAATTACAAACTGTGGGCCATCCGCTTCATTGATAACTCTTAACTTCTCCTGCAGCTTGTCTGCACCGACCAGCATAGTCCTGAATTTAGGACAGATAAACGGTTTGCCATGCAAACCCTGGCGAGGGTCTTTAAAGAACACCTGTCCCCTGGAACTGAGTTTGACAGCCAAGGCAATAATCGGCAGAACAGGGGCGAAAATGACAAGCACTACTAACGCGACGATCAAATCCGCTATTCTCTTTGTGAATCGGGCGTAAGAAAGTCTCGGCCAGGTACGGAAACAACTTTGGCCAGCTCCGATATCCGCCAGATTGAGATTACCAATTTCATCCGGCATGTTATTTGCGGTCTGACAAGGTATCCGTGAGAACTGGCGAGAATCAGTAATAACCCTGTTGCGGACGATAGAACCCTGCGGCACTGAAACATGCGGTCCGATTATAGAAGAATGAATAACCGCCTCTTCACCTATCCGCGTTCCTTCACCAATAACAGCCGGACCCGCCACAATCGCTTTCTCTCCAATCTCGACTTTGCGGCCCAAGACAATCTCACCAAACAATCGGGCTGAATCCGATATTATGTGTCCGTTACCGCCGTGGATACGAGAATCATTTTGAGTCAATCCGAACGACAGCAATAAAAGCAAACCTTTCTCGGTATTCAGGTCTAAGATATCTCCGCCAACGGAAATGCTCTTGATAGAGGCGGAAATGGAATTACATTTTTCGATAAAATCATCAAAAGACCGACTTAAATTGCCGTCGGTGAAAAGGCCACCGACAAGATTAGAATTAACGAACACATAATGCGGCCAGTCAGAAGACACAGGTTCCGGCTGGACGGTATCAGCGTATAACAGCCGGAATCCAACAAGATTGCCATCTGAGTCTGCAAGAACCTTTTCATGTCCCGCTCTCAGGCCCGGCCTTATGTTGACAGTCACAACATCCGTACCGAGTTGCTCTACTGTTTTATAAAGCAATCGCATATCGGTCCAAACAAGAAACCTGCCGTTGGAAATAACAAACCAGGTTTTATACCGATGCGACTGCGTCAGCTTAGGAAGAGTAACTTTACTTTCGTAGAATCTAATATTCGAATTGTCTAAACTATCTTCTTTTTCCCATTCGCAGGGAATCGCAACGTCAAAATCATTCTTGTGCAAACCACAGTTCCTGGAAATCCCGTCAAGAACTATATCCGTCAACGGCCTGCAGGAGAACGCCAATCGAAGCAAAGAGCTATCAACGCTAAGTGCCGAATCGGCTGGATGGTGGACAACGACCAAATGCATAAATTCTTTGGATAAGCTTTCTTATGATTGTTTTAGTTGTAATTCCACTCCGGATTTCAGGAAGTCGGCTGGTCAGTATCTTCTTTGGACTTATCTGAGGGTAACAGCAACGTATCTGCCCCGTGTCTTCTTCTGTTTTTGTTTGTCCTTCCGCCCTGTGAGTAATAGTTATACCCGTAACGATAATAAGTGTGGCCTACGTGAACGTTGCTCATGACCGTGCCGAGTATTTTCACGTCAATCTGTGTCAACCTGTCCTTGGTTTCTTTCAGGTCTGGGCCTGTCGTATGTCCCGCGAAACTCGTCAAAATTACCGCACCGCTGATTTTAGCCAAAATAAGGGCATCCGGAAAAGCCAGCACGGGTGGCGTATCGATAATTACATGGTCGTATTGCTCAGCCAGTACATTTATCAATTCGGCCGTTTCGGGCAGAACCAAAAGCTCATAAGGGTCCACAGAGTTTCGCATATCGGCACTAAGCACATGCAGTCCCGGCGAGACAACAGCAAGGACCGATTCAGCAGGAACATGGCCCATAAGAACATCCTGAAGGCGTCTGGTGTCTTTTGGAACATTCAACAGCCGGCCTATGTCCGGTTTTCTCATATCCGCATCAATCAGCAGCACTTTTTTACCGGCTCTGCTGAGACTAGTGGCCAGATTAACAGAGAAAGTAGTCTTACCATCCCGCATCCCGGGACTTGTAACAACCAGTTTTTTTGGCATTCCGCCGCCATCGAGCAATCCGAGATTCGCACGAATTGTCTGATAATCCTCAGTCAGCTGCCTCGGCAAAAATGCCTTCTTGATAGTCCGTGGACTTGTCGTAGTGCCTATTAATCTGATGCCGATGCGATTAACAATATCCTCAGGCGACTGTAAGCTCGGGTCGGTCTTATCCTTTAAAAAGGCCACTCCCATCGCGCCAACAAGAGCCATAAAGGCCAGAGCGAACGTATACTTGATGCGCTTGTCCCGAATCGAGGCGATATCGGCATGATATGCAACTGAAACTCTCGCCGGCCTTTTACGCTCCATCTCCAACGTCTGGATACGCCGCATCACTGTATCATACATATCCTCGTCAAGCTGATATTGATACTCCATATCCTTGATTTTGAGCTGTTTTCTGCCCATCTCTATCGCTTTTTCATCTTCTGTATCAAGTTTTTCGCGGAGGCGCTTTTCATACGCTACAACCATATCCAATTCGTTCTGGATTTTCAGAAGCTCGTTACTCCTTGCCTGAGTAACTTCCTGGTCCATCATAGCATCGAAGTTTTTACCTACCTCCTCACGCTTTTCTTCAAGGCGTTTCTTAAAAGAATCCAAAAATTCCTCTTTTTGCTGCAGAATGGGATTCTCAGGCTTCATCGTCTGCCTGGCAATCATGAGGTCCTGTTCAAGTCTAACCACATTACGGATAACTTCCTGAACTGTGGGGTCGGAATTTATATATTCAGTTCGCTGTTTTAACCATTCATCCGGCATCGCGCTATCTTTCTGCTCGTTTAGCTGCTGGATTCGGCTTTCAAGACTTATCCTCTGCGATTCAACGCGTGTGAGTTCACTCAGAATACTTGAGACCCCCTCAAGCATCATATTCTGACGTGTATCAAGAGACTCTGTTCCATATTCCTGAGCCAGTTGTCTTATTGCCTCTCTATGACCCTGTAACTTTTCAGCGAGTGTTCTGCGTTTTGCTTCGAGAACATCAAGTGTCTGGTCTTCATCCTGCGTGGACCTGAGCCCCTCGATTGCCATATAAGCCCGGATGAAAGTATCAACAATCACCCGCGATTCTTCGGGTTTGCCGCTTTCCATAGTTATCTTAATCAACTCGGTATATTTCGCTGGGGCAACCACGATGACGCCGTTATTAATAGCCATCTTCAGACACGCGGCGTAATCCGTATTCTTTGAAGTGCTGCCAAATTTATGCTCAATTATATCGACCATATCCGAAGACATGTTTTCGAAAAACGACAGATTTTTGCCTGTCAAATCATCGGCCACTCTCTGAATAACCTGTGTGCTGGTCATCATCTCGGCCTGAGTATTCATAAAGCTCTGGTAGTTCGACACCTCGCCCCTATCCGCCTCTCCGGTGAGAATATTTGATAATATAGGCGCAACCCTTATCGCTCCCGTAACTTCATATGCAGGAGAAATTCCCAGCCATATTACGCTAAGGCCTATGCCACAAATCAGGGAAAAGACAATCAAAGCGGTGCGCCATCGTCGAAGCAGAACAGAAGCAATCATATCGAACGCGCTTGTGCCGGCCACTTCCGGCATCTGCGCAAATCCCGTCATGTTGGGGCCGAGTACTTCGTCTTCATATTTTGTCAGGTCATCCATTTAATGCTCTCTGAAAAAGGACAATTATAATATCGGTTTTTTATTACCTCGTGATTATCACAGCTTCAGTTTTGTCTGGAATTACAGTAAGGCGTCTAAGCACCCAAAGCTCCGCTATTACCGCCGCAAGTGCCACAGGCATCATGGCGTAGCCACCAAAATCGTGGAATATCTTCTCCCAATAATCACCGTGAAGTATGGTAAATGCGATTGCCGTGATTGCCAAACGTATTGTATTACAAAGCAGCGCAATAGGTAAACTTGACGCCAATACAATCAGTTTTTCCCATCGTCGTCTTCTTACCAAAAGAACAACCAATCCTGTTATCACAAAAAATGCCGTAACCATACGCAAGCCATTACAGGCCTCTGCAACCGCCACGCTGGTTTGATTGATGTGTATAATATTACCTTCCTGAATAACATTATAGCCTATCATTTCGAGACAAAAAACCGCCGAGGACGTTGACCAACTCTGAAGAGGTAATGACACCGCCTGCTGAACTCTCTGAGGCCAGGGTAACATAAGAAGCAAAAAAAGAAACACAAACGCCGTCTTTTTGAAAAACTCCCAGCCCAACAGAAACACTGCAAGGGCAATGATACAAATAACCACGCTCAATCGCTCCGCTGAGCCAAACATAAAGAACAGCCCAAACAATCTTAACCCCTCGGCTAAGAAAAGAATCGGCAAAGCCCAAAATAATGGCTTTATCGGGACGTCCTTTAAGCGTTCTCGTCTTGACCACAAGACATAAACAGCGAGGAATGGGACAAGCAGTCCGCTGGAATACTCATCACTTCTCTGCCAGACATTCCACAAATCGGCGACTATCGGCCAATAAGACCATAAAAAAGCCATAAAGACAGCAGCTCCCGCGAGCCAGGCAACTTTCGACCGCCACAGAGATTTTACGGACACTGAACCATCACCAGATTTCAGACCTGACTGCCCCAATGAGTGCTGTAAAAAAGAAATACTCTTTTCAGCTAAACCGGATACCTTAATCGATAATGCCGTGATTGCCGAGACCTCCTTGAAAGAAATTGTTCTGTACCGGGCAATCCTGTTGTTAGGGATTTTGACACTGTAATCAAGCAGACATTTTTGAACCTGACAATTAGCACCTATCTCGGAGTTATCCCAAAGCACGCTGCCTACCACGACGCTCTCACGGCTGATTCGACAATTCCGGCCTATGATACTCGGCCCGAACACAACAACTCCTTCTGCCACTTTTGCGCCCGCCATAACTACAACACGTCCATAAAACTTTGCAGAAGGGTCGACTTCAGCAGTCTCATCTATCCATAAATACTGCCCTTCCCTGCGATTTAAAGAAGGAATCTCTGCGTCCAGTATGGGTCCCTTCTCAAGATAATCAGCCATGGCTCTTAAATACCCAGGCCCGTCGCGGAAATTACCGACATCACAGGCAAGGTCCAGTGCCTTAACAGATTTTCCGTACCGCACCAATTCGGGTACCAGCCACTCTTTAATATCGCAGTAACCATCCTCCGGTATGTTCTCTAAAACATTTCTACCACAGATATACACGCCGACAGAAGTTCCCGATGAGATTTCTTCACAACATGGATTAAATACGGCGGTCAGGTCTGCTTTTTGCTTAAGGTGGGCACATATCAGATTATTTATATCCGGAGGAAAAATCATGACCGCGGGGACCGCGACAACAAGTCCTTTGTCCTTTTTCTCCTGATAAATGGAGTCACGAATACACCCTGCTGTTCCAGCACGAAGAGGCTCCTCAAAAAATCTAATTTGTATATTCTTATTATTTGCCAATAACTCTCTGAAAAGGGCGATATCCCCTTCGGAACAAACACAAACGTCCTTGATACCCTGGGCACAGAGAGAATCAATAACCCGCTCTACGGCAGGTTTTTGTAAAACGGGCCATAATGCTACAGGCAACCGGGAAGCAATCGGGCATCGACCGAAATCTTTGCTGCCACTAAGTATCACAACTTCGATGTTGTCTATGCTGCTGCAACAATTAGTCATTTTTATCTCAGGCAATGGGCTTACCACACTACATTGACTCCAATAATATTTTCACAATACGCTCAGAGGCCCTGCCGTCCCATAAATCAGGTCTTTTGCAGGTTCTACTGGAACTAACGGCTGCTCGATACCCCCGTATCATTCTCTCCGGCTGACAACCAACAAGCGTATTTGTACCATCCTTAACGGTAATCGGTCTTTCAGTATTTTCGCGAACCGTCAGGCATGGCACTCCTAATACCGTCGTTTCCTCCTGAATACCGCCGGAATCGGTTATAACAACTTTCGCCTCGGTCATAAGCTTCAAAAAATCCAGATAACCAAGCGGCTTTGTAATTACCATATTTGGCAATCGCTCCAATTCATCCATAAAACCGCCGGCGGATAAACTCTTCGCTGTTCGCGGATGAACCGGGAAAACCACCTTGATGTCCTTTTGTATCTCGGTCAGGCCAGCGAGTATCCCGCCCAATGCGTTTTGGTGGTCCACGTTACTCGGCCTGTGCAGAGTAACGACCGCAAACTGCTTTTCCTGAAGATTCAAACGCTTCAAAACATCCGAGGCCTCGGCTTTTTCTCTGCTCCATTCGAGGGTATCAATCATAACATTGCCGACTAAATGCACCTTTGCTGAATCGACGCCTTCACGCTTTAGGTTCTCTACTCCGCTCGGCTCCGTAACAAAAAGAATATCGCTGATTGCGTCGGTCAAAATACGGTTTATCTCCTCCGGCATTCTTCGGTCGAAGCTTCTCAGGCCGGCTTCGACATGCACCACCTTAACACCCAGTTTGACTGCCACCAGCGCACAGGCAATAGTGGAATTAACATCGCCGACAACCAGCACAATATCCGGCTTATGCTCCAGCAGCACCGGCTCAAACCGCTTCATAATCTCGGCTGTTTGTTTTGCGTGTGTCCCTGAGCCAACACCGAGATTGATATCGGGGTCGGGTATATCGAGCGACTCGAAAAATTCTTTATCCATCTCTCTTGTGTAATGCTGGCCGGTGTGAACAAGCAGCGAATAAATCCCGGAGTCGTTATTACATCCCCGCAACACACTGGCAATCTTTACAAAATTCGGCCTCGCACCCACAACGTGAATTATTTTCAATTTGTCACTCATATTTACATGCTTCGGTCATTAAACAACATAAATTCTAATCTGCTTCTCGTTTTACGGAATCAGCAGCAGTGTTATGCCCCGCCGGACGCCCTGCCCAGGTTTTTACAATCTCTTTTATGCTCAATCCAACAAAGACGGCATTTGTTACAAGATACCTCTTCCACATTCGCCGGGGCTCCTGAAGAAATCTGTAGAACCATTCGAGGCCGCATTTTTGCATCCAAAGCGGCGCCCTTTTCGTAACCCCTGCGATAACATCGAAGCTGCCACCAACCCCGTGGCAAACGGGAACATTAATATACTGATGCCATCGGCTCAAAAAATTCTCCTTCTTCGGCGAGCTAATCCCGACAAAAAGAATATCGGCACTGCTCTTCTTTATATTATCGGCAACATCCTGCTGTTGCTCTTCGGTAAAATACCCGTCACGAAAACCCGCAATCTGAACGTTATTGAAGTCTTTTCGCACGTTCTCGATAAATCGTGCCAATACATGGGGGTTGGCCCCGAGAAAATAAACACGCCAGTTCTTTACGCCCGCTTCTTTCAATAGTTCAATCATAATATCGATACCGGCGATCCTGCCCGGCAAAGGCCGACCCAATACGCGGGAAAGCCAGACCAGCGGAAGACCATCGGCCAATATATAATCCGCCTGCTCCACGCTTTGCCGCAATTGAACGTCTTTTCGGGCCTTGACAAGCTTAGCAACGTTCACCACGCCGAACAGAATCTGCTTTCGAGAAATGATACTCTCCTCGGCTGCCTTAAGCACGTCCTGCATCGTCATTTTATCCAATCCGAGCCCGAGTATATCGACTCTCTTGTATTTTCGTCTGCCGTCCTGATTTTCAGTAGTTTTCATTGTCTAATCCAGAGTCGCTTTTAGCAAAACAGAGGCGCCCATGCATAAAGAATCCATCCGAGCTGATATGGGCGACACTCTTTATTTACCACATACCCAAACCATCGCTTGCCCATAACTCGATGTGCCCGGCCCCAGCCGGATAAACTCAGTCCGTCCCGCACAAATCTAAAGGCCTTAGCAACCTCCCTGCGATGAATATCACGCCACACAATCCCCTTCTGTGGCTGTATCATATTCAGATTCAATTCATTAGGCCCGATAAGCCAGTTCAACCCAGCCTCTATATATCTGGAGTGGTCCGTGCCCGCCACCTCGTCCAAAGCCAGCAAAGCCATCGGCGCCATACCATCCTGGTGAACCGAGAAAACCGGATATTGCTCTGCCACTACGTTTTTCCCGGTATCATAATGCCACCACCACTGCCCCAAAGGCCCCTGTAACTCACATAATCTGTCCGCAACGGCACAAGCCGCCTCGACGCTTTGCTGATGGCTGAAGCGTCTCCCGTAATTTGCCATCGCCAAAACTGGATAAATCTGGTCTGCAAAACAGGCGATTCGTGCCGACATGCCGCCGACAATACCCTTGCGAGAATGTCGGGCAAACAGCCGGCTTTGTGAAACGTATAAGGCCAATAATTTCTGGTGGGCCTGCTTTAATATTTCATCGAGACTTGTTGAACCCTTTTCACTTTGTGCGAGTCTTGTCAGTCCCTGCACAATCCACGCTAATTCGACGGCGTTACATTTCTCACTCTGTGCCAGCCACCCTGATGATAATCCGTCAGCGAAATAATCAAGTTCTTCCTCAAAACCTTCGACGCCAGCCCAGATAGCGAGGCCAAAGTCACCCACGCCGTTAATCTCATTTCGTCTTTTTAAAATCAAATTCCAGAAATCAGGCAGCTCAGATTCATCTTTACCCTTAAAACTCTCCCACCGCTTAATTCCAATCTGGGCAATTACCAGGTATCGCAGGTGTGAAGCCATACTCAGCACCGCATCACGCGCTTGTGGCAAACGAATTATGTTCGAATCATCGCTTCGCGGATAACAATTGATGAGTCCTTTTTTGGCGGTATCGCACAACAGCCGAATCAGTTCGAGTGTTTCGCTCGATGCCTTCATATATAAATGCGCCTCCGTGTTATACTTCGAATAAATACACAGCCGACCTATCTCCC
>CAYLYB010000096.1:0-2895 GCA_964387605.1 uncultured Pirellulales bacterium
TATAGGTCCCGCCGAAATGCTTGTTCAATTCGATGTCCGCCTGGCGAATCGGGTGTCTCTTCGAAAACCACTTAACGGGATTATCGTTTATCTCAATGTGCGTAATACCGTAAATGGCTATCGCCGTTATCAACACAACCGCCGACAATATCAGCTTTGCCCTGTTATAGGTAAAATTCCCTGTCCTCTTCAGCAGCCGGGCAAGCCAGCTCTCTTTTTCCTCGTGCGACGCCGATTGCCCGAAATTCTTCAGCGACTTCTCGCTTACCATCATCACGTAAGCCGGCACAAACGTAACAGTGAATACCCACGCAATCATTATACCGATTGCCACGAATATCCCGAAAACCTGAACCGGCGGTATCGGCGTCAAGGCCAGCGAAGCGAATCCCGCCGCTGATGTCAGCGACGTATAAAGCATCGGCGTAAACAGATTACCCATTACCTCCCTTATGGTATCGACCTTGCCTTTCTCCTTCGTGTAAAGGTCGAAAAATTCCGAAAGTATATGCACCGAATCGACCACCGCTATCGGCATCAAAAATATCGGTATCATCGAGCTCATTATATGAACAGGAAACCCCAGCCCGATTAAAAGACCCATCGTCGATATCACAGCCACCATCGCGATTATCATCGGCGAGACAACCAGCACCAGCTTGCGGAAAAACAGCAGCATCAATATGAATATCACCGCCATCGCCATCGGAGCCGATATCGCCATCTGAATAAACATCTCGACCCCGAACGTGTCCTCCGCGACGGGAAGCCCCGTAATGTAATATTCTTCGTCCCCGCTGAACGTGGCGATTTTTTCTTTAAGCGCACTGTAAACCCGGTAGCTCAAATCCTTGCTCGTCAAAGGCAGATACAAACATATCGCCCTGCCGTCTTCCGATACGAGCGTCCCCTTGAGCAGCGGATTGCTCATCGCCTTGTCCCTGATTTCAAGCGCCTCATCCTCCGTTGCAGGCGGCTTTTTCATCAGCCACTCGAACTTCACCTCCCCTGCCCCGCCCTGACCGATATAGTCAACCGTCGATGGCGCAAGCAAATCCCCCTCGACAATACCAACCTCCTCGCCCGCGTTCTCATCACTCGGCCATTTCAGCGTCTTCGAAAATTCGGTCAACTCGTAAATTCTTGAAAGCGATGCCGGATTGAATACCCCGTTGGGGTTCTTGTTATTAACAATACCCACAACCACGATATCGTTCAGGGCAAATTCCTTTTTGGCCAAGTTATGAAATACCCGCACCGGCTCACCCGCCGACAGCATATTCTCAGGGTCAGTATCGACCTTGATTAGCGGTATCATTGCCCCTAAAACAATCGTAAAAACCGCCATCACCGCCGTTACCTGCTTATAATGCCTGATTGAATAACCGACTATTCCCTGCTTTATCGCCATCTGCTATCGTTCTCCGCTTTAACCCTGTAACTACTTCTGACTTTACCTGATATATGCACCAAAACCCGAAAAAGTTCAATACCCCACTATCCAGCTCCCGCCACACCGGCTGCTTATTGCTTATCTCTCGTCTGCTCCCGCCTGGTCCCGAATATCCCCAATGTCTCGCGAATCACGGGCAGCGTCTTCGTCGTAATCTTCGGGTCTCTGCTCTTGCCCTTCACGTCAATCCGCACAACCGCCCTGCCTAATCCCTCCGTCAGCGACTGCCACAAAGACGGCTTCGACGTCGCCAGGCGCTTACCCCTCGCCGTCAGCGATAAATCGATATCATCAGTATCGAGGTCCATCCAGCCCGAACCGTTGAACGCAAGCGACTTCCCCGACAAATCGAGCTGGCGGAAAAATACCTCGTTGTCCTGGATATACGCATCAACTATCATCTGGTCGAAAGCGTAATCGCTCGATTCGGTAACATTAAGAACCTGCAGCAGCTTCGCCATCGGCGACAGCTTGCCTACCTGCATATCGATTATTCTCAGCCGGCAACGCCCCAACCGAATCGTATCGTCCGCCACCGAACCCATTATGCTCAACGACCCGCTTATCGAGCCGGTCGAATAATGCTCCTCCGACACATCCTCTCTCGGCGTATCCAGAAGAAACTTCTTCAAATCCGCCCCCGCAACGCTCGCTTCGAGCGTGTAGCTCAGCCCCCCCTCGTCCGATTTATTAAGCTCCAGCTTGCCTATCATCTTCCCGTCGTAAAAATCCGCCACAAAATCCCGCGACAGCCACCGCCTGCTCTCCGCGTCGTATACCAAAACCGTATCCACCATCGTAAGCGACTTGCCCTTGAACTTAACGTTCTCTCCTGAAAACCTCACCTCTCCGCCCGATATTTCAATCCCGCCGTTGTCTGCCTCTTCGAAGCCCACCTGTCCCGCAATTTTCATCACCGATTGCACCTCCTCGCCGCCAATCTTGTGTAATGTCTGCGCCACAACGTCCTTCAGTTCTATCCCCGTCCGCTTCAAAATCATCGTCCCCGAAATGTCACTCAGCGAATAAGGCAGCAAATTGGAATCTATCGCGTTACCCAGGCATTCTATCTCCAGCCGATCCTCCGTGCAGCCGGCCTCGGCATTCTTGCTCATATCCGCCCTCAGGTTCACTACGCCTTTGGGCTTTAATTCCCCCACCAAAGCCGACAACGGCCCCGGCAGCGTCGACGAAAGCTCGTCGCTCAGTTCAACTCCATCCCCCTTCATCTCAAGGCAATATCCAATCTCCTTGTTCTTGTCACCCGGCCATATCTTCCCCGAAAACAATACCGTCCCTGCTCCATACCGGCCTTCGAGCCCTTCGACATCAACCTCGCCAGGCCTGAAAATTATCCTCCCTGTAACGTCCTTCACTAATATGGGCAATACCTCCGCACGAAGCGAACAATCCTTGGGAAATACCTCCGCCGTAAATTCCCT
>CAYLYB010000096.1:2995-10227 GCA_964387605.1 uncultured Pirellulales bacterium
TAATTCGCATCGACGCCGAGCAGTCTCACTTCGAGTTCAGTCTCATTATCCTCAGCCGAACTGTGGGTCTTTATATAGTCGATGCCGATTAGCCCGCTCGGCGCAAACTCCGACCAGAGTTTCTTCGAGTTTTCGCCAAGTGCGCTGTAAAGGTCGTTATCCAGAATCATATTCTCGCTAATTATCTCTAAATGATATTTCCAGTCAGGCCCGAAATCCCTCGCCCACCCGTTAAGCTCGAGCTCCACATCCCCGTGCCAACCCGCTAATCCGTCCAGTGTCGCGCTGTTTTCCGTAAGATTTATCTGGCCCGTTATATGCCCCATCGGGTAAGAAAAACTAAGGTCACTCACGGCTGCATCCTTGCAGTAAACCGTCCCGCTCAGCTTGCTCTCCCCGACATGATTCAGATTACCGCTCCCCTCGATATCAATATCTATTATCCCCGACGGATTGTAGCTATAAAAGAATTCCTGCAATGCATGAACAACCGGAAGCTTCTCCGCTATCGATTTCGTATCGAATGCGAACAGCTCGCGCTTCTCACCCTTCGGCGACGAAAAATCCTTCACCTTCGCCTTGAGTACAAAACTTTTGTCCTTCTCATAATTCAGTTCCGCGTCCAGCACCCGCAGCGACCACGCCCTTGCGAATCCCGGCACGTCTTCCGAAGATATCCTCCCACCAATCATCACTCGTCCCGGCTGCCACGACCCGAATACCGCGCTCTTCGAGAAGTCCTGCGTCTTCGCCCCCGTGATATCGAAACTGTACCCCCCCAATATCTTCTCCGCCGGACGAAGCCTCGCCGATATCGGCGAGCTTGTTATCACCCTCACACGACCCCCCGCGACTCTGCTGTATTCCACCCTGCCGTCCTCCAGCCACACAAGCGGCATTCGCCCGCCCCCGCCCTTCGGCGTCGGCAGCTTCAATGACGAAAGGTTCCACTCTCCGCTGTCGGAATCGTATTGCGCACGAAGCAAAAAATCCTCTACGTATATCTCCCTCAGACGAGGCCGAAATCGCAGCATACTGCTCAGCCGAAAATGTATCCGAACCGTCTCCGCTTCTAATATCGAGTTGTCATAATCTGACCGCGCATGGGGACGAATCACAATATCTTGTACAAGCACGGAACCGTCGAACTTGAAATTCACGCTTGACGCCTCGATTTTCGTATTCGTCAATTCCGAAAGCTGCTTCAGCGCCATTTTCGGCAAAACTCGCCCCGCTATCGCGAACCCCACCCATATCACCACCCCGGAAACTAAAAACTCAGCGAACCACCCCCACGCCCTCCTGCCGCCGCTCTTCTTCTTACGTCCCTTCAAACCAAACGGCATAAAATCCGCCATCCAAAATTATCTCTTGGCTTTTATCGCTTTGTCCGATATATCACGCCTGCAATACGCACCCTCGAAACTTATCCTCTCGACCGCCTCGTAAGCCCTTGCTTTCGCCTCGGCAATAGTGTCCCCCAAAGCCGTAATCCCAAGCACCCTTCCCCCTGCCGTCACTAATTCCCCGTCTTTGTTCGCCGTCCCCGCGTGAAACACAACAACGTCGTCTAATTTCTCCGCCTCATCGATTCCCCTTATCACCTTGCCCTTCTCGTAATCCCCCGGGTACCCTCCCGACGACATCACCACGCAAACCGCGGGCCGCTCGTCCCATTCTAAGCTCATCTCATCTAATCGCTGCTCGCAGACCGCCGTGCACACCTCCAATAAATCGCTCTTCAGCCGCATCAAAATCGGCTGAGTCTCCGGGTCGCCGAATCGAACGTTAAATTCCAGCACCCTCGGCCCCCCAGCCGTTATCATCAGCCCCGCATACAGCACTCCCTTATAGGGCGTCTCGTTGCGATTCATACAATCCACTACCGGCACCAAAACCTCCCGCTCAATCTGGCTCATCATCGCATCCGTAACAATCGGCGCAGGGCTGTATGCACCCATACCGCCGGTATTAGGCCCGGTATCCCCGTCGCCTATCGGCTTATGGTCCTGCGACGATTCCATCACGTAAATACTCCTCCCGTCCACGAACGCTAATATCGACGCCTCCTCACCTATCAGCTTGTCCTCGACTATTATCTTGTCCCCCGCAGGCCCGAACGCCCTGTTCACCATTATCCTTTCAGCAGCCAATATCCCGTCCGATGGCTCATTGCATACTATCACTCCCTTGCCCTTCGCAAGCCCCACCGCCTTAATCACAACCGCCTCGTCCCTGCTCGCTATATATGCCTTCGCCGACTCGAACCGGTCGAACACCCGCCCCTCCGCCGTCGATACCGAGCTTGAACGCATTATCTGCTTCGAAAATCCCTTGTCCGCCTCTAATTGCGCCGCCGCCCCCGATGGCCCGAACGCCTTTATACCCGCCGCTTCCAAAACGTCCACTATCCCCGCCGCCAACGGGTCTTCTGGCCCCACTATCGCAAGCTCAATTTTCTTTTCTTTGGCGAATTTCACCAAATCCTTGATATCGTCTGATTTTATCGCCACGTTTTCGCCGCATTCCGCCGTTCCCGGATTGCCGGGTGCTATATAGAGCTTGCTGAGGTTCTTTGATTGTGCCAGTTTCCACGCTATTGCGTGCTCGCGTCCCCCGCTGCCGATAAGTAATACTCTCATATTCTTACCTCAAATCCTTTTGTATGAACCGTCCTTTTTTGCTCTTTAATCCATCCCCGATACTTTAGCAAACCTCCCCCCTCCCCTCAACACTATTCCTAAATCATCAATTTACCCCCCGCGTCTTGTTTTGTGGAGCAAAACAGCAGGGGTCATTCCGAGCGACTTGTGGTGAGCTATGTCGAACCAAGTCGAGGAATCTATTAAAAATTACCGCCGTAACTTGTCCTGTGGAGGCCTCCCTATAAACTTAGCCCCCTAATTTATTAGGGGGTTCTATCGTTATATTTACCCCCCCCCGGTTTCACCGGGGATTGCCTGCCCTTCGTAGCGCAGCGTAGAAGGGTCATTCCCGCGAAATTTATCCGACGTCTGTTTGGCGGATGTCCTGTATTCTGTTTTCTTCTCAATTTGCTTCACGCTTTTCTTTCCTGCGGAACGAGATACGGTTTAGAAGCCACAGCCCTTATCCGGCCCTAAAACGGCCTTTATCCAGGCCAATTTCCACTCCATAAAATTTTTTCAAAAAATCCCGATTTTTCCCTTGATTTTTCCCTCCCCGGCCGTATAGAATATACATACTTATCTAGTTTGGGGCGAGAGTAATAGAGAGGAGAAGGCGTCTAATGGAACGTCTCTATTTCAGCGCAAAGATTGTATCGAAAAAACGGATTTTACGAACATCCCTTCTTATTACAGCCGTATTGGTGCTGTCCTGCCCCATGCCCGCTGCCGCAGCCAAAAAACGCATAATGCCCCTCGGCGACTCCATTACAAGAGGCTGGTACGGCTCTGTATACAGATGGGGTTATCGCCGGCCCTTGTACGATAATATCACAAGCAACGGCTACGATTACGACCTCGTCGGAATCAGGGCTGACGGCAGCTTCCCGGACCCAAACCACGAGGGTCGTGACGGCTGGAAAGCAGACGAGTTACTCAATGGCCGACCGGCTTACCCCGCCGAGGGTAAACTCGAAGACTGGCTAAATTCTGACCATCCGGATATCGTCCTCCTTCATATCGGCACTAATGATATCAGGTTTAATGACCAGGATCCTGAAGAGGTTAACGATATCCTCGATATGATTGATGCCTATGAACAAGCAAACAACAAACATATTACCGTCTTTCTGGCTCTTATAATCAACAGGATTACATATAACTCTGCGACAACAATATACAACAATGGTCTTAAAAATATGGCCCTCGACCGCATCGCTGCCGGAGATGACATTATCATTGTGAATATGGAAAGTGCCTTGAACTACAGCACGGATATGTCTGACGATTTGCATCCGAACGACAACGGCTATACAAAAATGGCCGCAGTCTGGTATGACGCCTTGGCTGAATACGAAGAAAGCTTATTAAAATCAATCTCCGGCTATGTCCTCGATGCCGACGCCAACACCCCACTGCAGGGAGTGCTGATACAAACCGACGACGCCAACGACATCAATGCCGTTACCGATGCAAATGGCTTCTACGAGCTGATTGTGGATGAAAATTGGTCGGGTATCGCTGCCCCGCAAAAAGAGGGCTATATCTTCGAACCCAACGTCTTTATATATAACGACGTTAATCAGGATTACAACAATATGAATTATTCGGCCTCGCTGATGACCTTTAAAATTTCCGGCTACGTCCTCGAGGCCGACTACACACCCGTAAATGACATCAACGTCTCCGCAGAAAACGCCGCCTCATCGCTGACAGATGCCGACGGCTACTACGAGCTTTGGGTCGATTACAACTGGTCCGGCAACGTAATTCCACGCAAATATGCCTATGGCTTCGAGCCAAACAGCATTCACTACAACGACGTCAAACAGGATTATACCAGCCAGGATTACACCGCAACCGAGTATGACTTCATAATCACCGGCTATATCAAAAATGAATGCTCCATCCCCATAGAAGGCATATTAGTCGATGCCGATAACGGCGGCGCTCAGGACACCACTGACGCCAACGGCTTTTACGAGGTATGGGTCGATTCCGGCTGGTCCGGAACCGTAACACCGGACAAAAATAATTACTCTTTTGACCCGAACCATATGGATTATGTCGATGTGCTGGACGACGTAAATGACCAGAATTATGTCGCAAACAATGTTTATGACCTTGATTGCGACGGCTCTATCGGTTTAGGCGATTTCGACGTGATTGCATGGAACTGGCTCACAGCAGGCGATGGCGATTTCGATGATGACGGAGTCGTGGACTTCTTTGATTTCGCAGAACTGGCTCTGGCCTGGTAGCTTTTATTTGCCACACACGCGCATAAAAAAACCGGTCTTTGTCCCAAAGACCGGACGCCATAATCCTGGCACTCTAAAAAATCACCCTTTTTGCTGCGCCTCTTTTTTCTCCCTTTGAATCGCTTCATAAACTTCTTTACGATGAACTGATATGCTCTTCGGTGCCGTTATACCAAGCCGAACCTTATCACCACGAACGTCAACTATCGTAACCTCAACGTCATCCCCGATTATAATTGACTCATCTTTTTGTCGGCTTAGCACCAGCATTTTTCAACTCCTTTTGTAGCTTGGGCTTTTATAATAATTTACGTGATGTCAGTCGTTGCTGTTCGTCCATAAAACTCTGCCCATAATCATAAAACGCCCACAAAACCAACTATTTCTTCGGCTAAATAAACTGGCGAAAACACATATATTTTGTGTTTGGATTTTCACCTTTGATGAGTTATAGGACGATATGCTCTTAACTGCTTATATATGCAATACTTAAATCGCATTTAAGAGTTTAAAAAAAGATATGCTATGCTTATAGAAGCGGTTTTGGGGGTCGTTTTACTCGCTATTTGCTTCGTTAAGGCGCCAATAATTATAACGAATTGCCAGCCAGTACCCGGCGATAGCGCCTATAGTACCGAATGAGACTATCTGAACAGGCAGGACAGCCAGAACAGAATTGGGGAAGAAAACAGGGGGCCAGTAATCTGCATAAAATTCAAGTGTGCCCGGCTTGCCGTAAATACTTATAGCTACAGGAGTTATTAAACAAGACGCAATGAGCGGAAGGATATAGTCAAGTTCAAGAAATTTCTTCACTAAAAATCCCGCTACTCCGAAAGCAACTATCACAGAAAACGCTATCTGTCCGTTGGCAGGCTGACCCATTGCAGTTCCTATTTTGTCGTCCCACAAGGTGAAATCACGGGCGAATATACTGATAATAATAGGCACTATTACAGCCGTGCCCACTATTGCCAGTACTGGATTGATAAACGCCCCTTTATTAAGCTTTCTGGGCTCAGTCGCGGCTCCAATTTTGGGCTCTCGCAACAGATGCGTGCTCAGATACCCGGCCGCAACCATAGCAAGCCACAAAAACGCCTCCCAGTGCAGAACCGTAAATATCTCCTCGCGCTTTGTAATCGAAGTATTGACCTGCATCAATGTCCCTATAGCTCCTGAGCGCATCGCCCATACCGCCAGTCCCGCCGGCACCGCAAGGACGCCGATTCGACTCCCATAAGGCCACGAAACAACGTATGCAAGAAGACCTGTTCCAAAGGATATCGCCAGAAGCAATATGACGTCATTAGCGCTTATCTGGCCGTTGATAAATGAAACTACGTCATATGGCTCAAGAGGCCCTACCAGAGGCCACGACAATATCCCTATCAGCCCCACCCCCACTGCCATCGACAGGGCAATCCTTATCTTCATTCCAAACGTTAGTTCCACGCGTTTTACTCCGCTAAATTATGCCGGCTTACAATAACACAGCCCTCGGCTCTTATCAATAAAATTCGGCCTGATGAATCCGCCGTGATATTTTTTCAACGCCGCGTCATAGGCCCTCGCCGCTGCTATTTCGGAATCGTAATAACCCAGATGTATGCCCTTACAGTAATGTTTTGTTCTTGAGCACCTGATCCTTGTATTTATCCGATTCACGCTTCACGCTTCACGCTTCACGAGATACGGTTTACCCTACCGCCGTCCATCTGGCGGATACGCTATACTCATTACGAGTTATTCCTGCTCAGAATCTTGCCTCAGACAGCCGCTTGATTCCTTCAGCGATGTCGGCCCGAACGGCTCCTTCGTTGGCCAGCTGAAGCCGTTCCGGACCCATAAATGCATCGTCAAATGTTGCCCTGTAGTTCGTTACGAAGGTATCCGACCAGATGACGGTGAGTTCCCTCGTTTCGGTAAACTCCCACGTCGTCTGTATCGTTACATAGAAGTCAAACTCGACCTGGACCTGACTGTAGCTCAGAATCCCAACAGTCAAAAGATAATCTGCGTCGCCTTGCTCCACGACGGAATCGAATAGCCCCGCCTTGGCTATCGAGCTCCTCAGCGCCTCGGTAAAGGCCCTGCCCGAAATCTGCGACGTCCCCAATGGATTGGTTTCACGTCCGCCTACGGCTTCCTTGACCATTACAGTCCCCGGTATCTTTCTCGCAACCTCGAAGCTGGCCGGAACCATCATTGCCGGCCGAGCTGCGCATCCTCCGGCTGACAGAACAAGCAAAACACAAAGAACTATGCGAATTTCAATATCGGCCGTGCCCGGCCGTTTACGTTTCATAGCTTTGTATTCCTCGTT
>CAYLYB010000097.1:0-8113 GCA_964387605.1 uncultured Pirellulales bacterium
CAGGAGTATTGGGACTGCCGAACAGAACAATAAGGCCGGATAAGGCGGCAGGGTTCGGCAGAAGAGCCGGGGAAAAAGCTTACCGGAGAAATGGGTCTGCCGGACAGCAACGTAAGGCCGGATAAGGCGGTCGGGGAATTGGCACACGCCCGGGGAAAAACGTTTGTTGGAGGAGGCGTCGCGCCGCCGAACAGCACGTAAAATAGGAAAATGAGGATAGTCGTATGTCGGGAAAGAATCCAAGCGGTTCCGACGCCATGAGGGTAGAACTTGCCGTTGGGGAATGTGAGGCACTATCGCTGCTTCCGTCGACGGCAGCGAGGTTCTTAAATCAGCTCAGCAGTATGGAACTGACGCCGGGGTCGCTTGCGGAGCTGATAGAATCGGACCCGGCATTGACAATACTTGTTTTGCGGCTCTGCCATAACAAGGGCATCAACATCAGTCAGAGCAGCAGATGGATACAGCAAGTATTAGAGGGGATTTCGCTGCGTGAGATTCGAGGAGCAGTATTATCAGCGGGGATATACGGAGGATTAACGGAAGGGCCGAGAGAAATTTTCAGGAGGGAGCTTACGCGGCATTGTGTTGCGGTGGCCTGCTGCGGGGAGCAGCTTTCGCAACTTGCGGGCGGCAATCTCGACGGAGCGTCGGTATACCTGGCGGGGCTGCTTCACGATACGGGGAAATTTCTGCTTGATGAAGTGATGCCGAAGAGCTTCGATATTCTTGTGGAGCAGGCGAGAAAGGGGAAAACAAGCTCTTGCAAATCGGAGCAGGAAAATCTGGGTCTCGACCACACAATTATCGGAAAGCGGTTCGCGCAGAAACTGCATTTACCCAGCGATATTATTTTAGGAATCTGGCTTCACCACAGCCAGACAGGAGCGATTTCAGAGTCAATGCCGCAGGCGAGAATAGCGGCGGCAGTAGAGCTTGCGGACAGTATGGTCCGCCGGGCAGGGATAGGCGAATCGGGCAGTTATGATGAGCAAGATATCTCGGAAGAGCTGGCTATAACGCTTGGGCTGAACACAGAACAGATAAATCGGGTTGAAAAGCAGTTGGCCGAAATGGTCAAGCGGAAATTTGAAATTGCGGGATTGACTTTGCTGAAACCCGGCCTGGCTTACTGCCATGCGCTGCAGGCAATGGTCGGCAAGCTGGCTGAGGAAAGTTCGATACTGTCCGACCAAAGCTCTAAACTGCAAAGCGGAGCCGACAATTTTGATTTCATAAAAGAATTTCTGCCAAAAATCAACTCGAGTATGACTTCGATTGAATTAGCGGAGAGCTTCGCCGTAACGTGGCAGAGGTTCTACAAGACGGGTCCGGTGTGCATTTATCTGGTCGGCGAAGGCAAAACGAGCGCCGTTGAAGCGGTAATCGTCGAAAATCAGGCGAAAGTAAAAACGGTCATCCTTGATGTTGCGGAAGATACATCTTTAGTGCCGCAGCAATTCAATGAACAATTTGCTGTTTTAGACGCCGCTGATTATACCGACTGGCTTCTTGAGCAGGTTGAGCCGGAGTTTGACCTTACACATACAAAGATGGCCCCTCTTAAGGCGGGGGGACGGACGGCGGCAGTTATAGTATTTGAGCTTCGCTACGCATTTGAAAGTAAGATATCTGAGAAATTTGAGGCATGTGCCCGCTTCGGAGGAGCAACACTGGATATTTTAAGGACAATAGAAAGTCAGCAATGGTATGCGGAGCGATTTGCGCAGTTATTGAAAAAGCCGGTGCCAACTGAGGAGCATCCCGTTCAACCGGCGCAAGGGGAACAGGAGGCACTAGCTGAAATGGCGGCGGGTGCCGCGCACGAGCTAAACAATCCTTTGTCGGTGATATCCGGCCGGGCACAGTTGCTGGCGGGGTCCGAAACGGACGCTGAGAAAAAGAGGATTTTAGAGCAGATTCAACAAAACGCGAGAGAGCTATCTGCAATTATCGACGACCTGATGAGCTACGCACGGCCTGAAAGGCCGAGGGCAACGACAACGCCGGTAAGGCAGATTATCGACGAGGCGGCAGATTTAACACGGCAGAAAAAAAATACGGACAAACTCGACATCAAGGTCGAAATCGATGGCGATATGCCAAACATATCGGCTGACTCGGCACAGATAGCGAGTGCCATATCGAATATTTTCTGTAACAGTCTCGAATCATACCCGACAGGGACGGGGCCAATAACTATAAAGGCGACAGCCGCCGAGGGGAAGAAAAGCGTCAGTATCGAGGTCATTGATACAGGCTGCGGGATGGATGAGGGGACGCTGAACAAGGCGAGGCAGCCATTTTTTTCGGCGAAGCCGGCGGGGAGAAAAAGGGGGATGGGGCTTGCACACGCGGAGCGGGCAATAGAGATGAACGGGGGCAAGCTGAAAATAACGAGCGAGCCGAACAAGGGCACGGCGGTGACGGTGACACTGCCGAGTAAGGTGTAGTAGATTCTCGATGCTGGATGCTCGATGCTTGATGCTGGATACTGGATACTGGATACGAGATGTTCGTGTTCGCCGGAGGCGGATAAAGTTTGTGGCCCGTATCTCGTGAAGCGTGAAGTGGGAGAATCAGTTTTGAGTTTTGAGCGCTTAGTTTTAAGTTAAGGTATCACGGGATGATGAGGTTTTAGACACGGATACCTATGGCACAAGTTAACACGGATGGACACGGAGAATTCATTGATAAATGATTAATGATGATTTTATGTGTCGCACCTAAGGCACAAGCTGCGCGATAGTATTTAAAATAGATTCCTCGACTTGGTTCGACTCCTTCGACAAGCTCAGGATAAACAAGCTCACCACAAGGCGCTCGGAATGACCCTTCTACGCTGCGCTACGAAGGGCAGGCAAGCGACATGTGGGAAAACAGGTAACTGTCCCGAAATTTTTAGGTGCAATAAAGTCCTAAAACACGACCCTATCGAGCACAATCGCCGGCTTTTTCCTTTAAATATACACCGATAAAACTACCAATTGGTCTCAAAATCCCCGCCCAGCGATACTACGAGGGGCGATTTAAGGCGAAAGGTTTCAACGGCCTGTTTCCGAGAGAAACGGGGTTTGTGCAGAGGGTCGGCCTTTATGACGAATATTAAGAAGAGAAAGCAGAGAACAAATCCAAAGTCATTAATCGAGATGAAAGGCCGGATTATGGACATAGAAATGAAATGCTTAAGATGCGGCGGCACAAACGTCAGTCCCAGCGACCTGCTATCAACAGGCAGGATTTATTCCCGACCCAAAAAGGCGAAATTTGTGGCTGTTTTTACGACCGGCGCACCGATCAGTGCACTTACCTGTCTTGATTGTGGTCACGTCGAATTACTTGTTGACACAAAGCAGGCAAAATCGTTGCTCAAGACCGGCTAACTCAAGGATTATTAACAAAGCATCCCGGCAGGAAGAGTGTTAGAGAAACAGCATTGATTATATCGACTTTATAATGCGAGGAAGTGGTGAGTGACGAAAAACGACATAAGAGACTACGGCTGTTGATTTCCAGGTTAAACAAAGAGCGAAAAAGGCAGGGCAAGCAAATCGATATTCTTTGCAACGATTTTGTTTCGGCCCAAAAGGATTTTTTAAAAGCACTGAAAGTCATCAGTTTCACCGCGGATTTTTACGAGTCTATAATCGGTTTGACAGACCTGAATGAATTACTTTGTAATGCCGGCAACCTTATTAAAGACCATGTTTCTGAAGTAAATGTCGCGTTCTTTCTCTTACAGCCATATAATTTCGAACTGCACATATTCGAGAGTAACCAGCCGATAGACCTTGAGGACAGACGAATTGAAAACCTTTTCACCACGGAATTAGTGAACAACATTTCAAATTCAAACAAAATCTGCACTCTTGACGACATGCTGACAATGGGTCTTCAGTGCAATCCAAGCTTTCTTCAAAAGGTAGCAATAGCGGGGGTGCCGCTTAATCACCACAACTGCTCACTCGGTTTTATTCTGCTTTATCGCCAATTTCGTAATCCATTTACGAGTGAGGAGCTCAAATCAATCGTCCAAATATCGCCCGGCCTTGCCCGGTCTATATCAAGCTGCCATTCGATAGTCTATAATGTCAAATAAGTTCAAGCATATCGCAGTGGTTGAGAATTTTCCCCCCCGCGAGGCAGACCAATTAAATTCTAATCAGACAGTGCGGCAACAGCATCTAAGCTTAGTTAAAATAGTTGCAAAAACCGCTGCATAGAGCGCATAATGATATCGGATATCAAGGACTATTTGAAAGTTAACAAAGAATGGCCAGCAAGAATCAAAGCAAGACAGAACCGCTTGAAACGGTCGAGCCGATAGGTAAACGTGTTCTCATTCGTAAAGACGAGGACAAGAAAAAAACCAAAGGCGGTATTCAACTGCCGGACAATATCGAGATTCCGACTATAACAGGCAGGGTCGTCGCGATATCGGCAGAGATTGAAAATATGCCGGAGATACCGCTGCGACAATACGACAAAGTGCTGTTTAATCCGAAAGGCGCCATACCCGTTGACTTCGAAGGAGACAACCGGTTGTTTGTAGTCGAGGTCGAAAATGTAGTGGCGGTCTTCAGGAAGGTATAATCAGCTCACATTGAAAGCTGTCTGAGGCGTAAAAAAAGTGCCAGAAGGTGCTTAGGCCTTCTGGCTTTTCCGGGTTGCCGGACCGAAACGGCAAACAGGGGGACAAAACTGATTATAGCGTCAGATTCGGTGTGGTTTGACCCCTCCTGCGTCGGCGTGCGATTATTAACAACCCGGTAACAACAAACGTAATAGTCCCCGGCTCAGGAATCGGCGTAGGAAAATCACCATCCTCACCAGGAACAGGAAAATCGCCACCCTCTTCAGGAACAGGAATATCCTCGTTAGGCTTCGGCGGCTTGGGTCGTCGGAACTTTGAGGGGCGCTTGCCACCACCACCCCCACCACCCGCATTGGGATAATCCGGTGCAGAGGGTATAAGACCTCCCCCGCTGAGTGATGGCTGAGGCCGTTCCTCCATATCGTCAAATGTAAATTTGGACCGCTCAAAAACCGCTATAACAATCCTCGGACCATCAAGATATACGCTGGTGCTGCTTGCCGTGGCTTCGGTTACATTACCCATCCAGTAAACAAACTGATAGCCAGGATTGGGAGTTGCATTCAGAGTAAGATACGCATACCTGTCATAAGAATGAACACCTGGAGCGATGTTTAGATATCCGCCATCAGAGGGCACTATCTCCAGCATCAATGCAGTGCCATCCTCCTGACAATAAGCAGTCCCCGCGAAATAAAGCAGAAAGAATACACAGCTAATAATTGCCGTATATTCAATTGTATTTGAATCGAGGCGTATCATTATCCCCCGTTAGCATTTTTCAACAGAATCTTTACGTTTTGGGACGTTTTCTTGTTCGTCTTTTTACACATAAGCCGTAAGCAAGCCCAAACAAAGCAATAGTTCCCGGTTCAGGGATATCCTCATCGCCCGGAACGGGCGGTTCGGTTTCACCGGGCGGCTCTATCTTAAAACTGCCTACAGTGGGCGCCCAGGCGCTGGTAAACATCAAAATCCACGAACGTGAATTCACGGTCAGATATCCCCCTTCAGCGGACCATGCCCAGCTTCCCTGCTCATCATCATCACTGACCTGCGGGTCAGGTGCAATCCCCGCTCCAAAACCATCTTCCTGTGAGCAGGTGGAATGCATGAGTTCCTGATTTATTAGCTCGCCATCGAATCCCAAAATACTGAAAAAGGAGATATCGATAGAGCTGTTGGAGGTATTAACCACTTCATAAGCATATATATACCTGTCTGAAGCGGGCATTTCGACATCGCCCTGCCAGTTAAACTGCGTCGGATATGCCAGAACGTCATAGACATTAAAGTACAGAACCACATCAAAACCGTCTTGCTTATAAGTCTTGTAGCCGTTCCAGCCATTCTGTGAACCGTATGTGCTATAGGGTAAAGACGTAATGGCTATAGCACTTTGAGCCAACAGCGTAGAAAAAATCAGTAAACTCACAAAGTAAACTCTTAAGGGCATCCTCATCGTTTCTTTTCCCCTCTAAAGTAAGAATCAAAGCGATATCTTTTCATCACTTCATTTACTCCCCGCTGCCTTTGCTTAAAGCCAAACAGCATTCCCAGCCCCAACAGTGACAACATGCCGGGTTCAGGCATAAATGCGACTACCATAACCTGTTCACTGCTTAACTCATCGTTGCTCACCACTTACCTCCACGCCTCAGGCCAACCATTTGCCTGATTTTTTATCTTCTATCTCCAAAGCATGCATTTAAAAGCACGCGTAACATCCGAATCCGCACGCGTTCTGCCGTATGCGCGCAGAACCGGCGCCCGTTTCTTCTCAATTCTCTTCTCTTGAAATTCCCTCAGCTCCGATACCGACAGTCAGGCCCCTTGCCAAACCACCGGCTCTATAGCCATAACATGCCTCTCATAAAGCACTTACAGCTATTTCCTTTGGTGAGTTTTCCCTATTCCCCCGATTCTATCTGGTAATAAAAAATGAGAAAACGCACATTGTCAAAGAGCACATAAACTACTCCTTACTGTGAGTCTTCTCTTCAGCCCCCAAGCTGATAGTGTTATTAAAACATATTGCTATAGACAAGTCAAGACTTTTTTAAAAAAATTTTACTCTTTTGCGCCTCTCTTATTACAGTTCTAAAAAGGCCAAATATGGCCTAAAAACGCATATTTCCCGATATTACCGGATAGTCTCAATCTTAAATAGCTTTTTATTTGTGCGGCAAAAGCTGATAGCTTACAAACGCCACGCGTAAATTATCCGGTGACCACGATGGAACGTTTATTGTCCCCTGTCCCCCGAACAATCGGGCCAAAATCCTGGGCCTGCCCCCACTCGAAGGCATAATGCGCAGCGCGACGTCTTTGTTTGCGGGATGGCCCTTGACGGTTTTGTCATAAGAAACAAATACAATCCATTTTCCATCAGGCGAGGGATGCGGGAACCAGTCGCCATATTCATCATCGCGAGTTACCTGCTGCTGGTCCGTGCCATCGGCATTCATCCGCCATATTTTCATCAGGCCGGTCCGCTCAGAATTGAAAAAGATGTATTGACCGTCCGGCGAATATTCGGGACCATCATCCAGGCCCGGCGCATCGGTGAGGCGGGTTTCGGCACCGCCCTTAACCGGAATCGTATATATATCAAACTTGCCTTCGCGTTCGGCGCAATAGGCGAGAGTTTGGCCGTCGGGAGACCACCCGTGCCAATAAGAAGGCCCCTGCTTTGTTATAAGTTCCGGTGTTCCCCCCGTGCTCGGCAGTATATAAATGAGCGATTTACCTCCGCGGCCGGCGTGATGACTGATGGCGAGAAGCTTGCCGTCAGGCGACAGGCCGTGGTCGTTGTTGCACCTTGTCGCCTCGCCGGTATCAAGCAAAGCTGGCTGCCCGCCTTCAACGGGTATCGTGTATATTTTGCCGTCGCTGTTATAAAACAGTGTCTTGCCGTCACGAGACCAGTTAGGGGCCTCAAAATGTTCGCGGGCACGGTAGATGATTTTTCGTTCGCCGGTTTTGATTGAAATCGTCTCAAGCGTGCTTTCGAGTGTTCGTTCTTTCATAGCGATGACTCCCGGATTTTCGAGTTTCACATTCTTAAAGACGGCGGTCTCGGCGGTATCGGCCTCGTGAGAGCAAACCGCCAGCCCCACGTAAACGGGGTCGGCCAGTTCTAACGACATCGAGCCCACGGGCTGCAAAGCTTTACCTTCGCAAACTATCGAAAGCGAAAAGACGTCGCCGTGCCTTTCGAGGACGATTGTCGCAGGGGCCTTCGTCGGCGAGTTGATTTCCAAAGTCTCGTCGCCCGCAGCTTTCCTGAACTGCATCGAAGTCAGCCCGTCACCGTGAACCACGGCATCAACATAAGGCGAATTGGCGTCGAGCGATTGGCGAATAATCCAGCCGGCCTTTCTGTGGGGATTTTTGCCTTCGCCGAGCCAGTTGATATCGGCAGTAAGACTCAAATCGCCGCTGAGGCGGTTGTAGATGAAATGAAAGGCATCTTTATCCGCCCACATATTCTCGCCGCTGGCCGTGATTCGATATTCA
>CAYLYB010000097.1:8213-9606 GCA_964387605.1 uncultured Pirellulales bacterium
CAGCGGGCGGCGATACTATAACGCTTTATTGTTTCTTTGCTTTTCTTACCGGCTTTTCGCGGATGAACCTGCTGATATTTCGGACTGCCTGCCTGAGCCGCTGCTCGTTTTCGACAAGGGCGATGCGAACGTAATCTTCGCCGTTTTCGCCGAACGCCCTGCCGGGTGCGACCGCAACCTCGGCATATTCCATCAGGTCCATCGCGTAATCGATAGTGCCTTTGCCTTTGAGATGCTCCTGAGGGATTTTGGCCCAGACAAACATACTGCCGCGTGGTTTGGGAACATCCCAGCCGATTCGCGATAAGCCATCGCAGACGACGTCCCGCCGGGCCTGGTATTTTTTGTTTTGAGCAACGATTTCCTCATCGCAGTTTCGCATAGCGATTATGCCAGCGATTTGCACCGCCTGAAAGATGCCGTAATCGTAATAGCCCTTTATAGTGGCGAGGTAATCAATCATATTCTTATTGCCAGCCGCGAAGCCGACCCTGAATCCGGCCATACCATAGGGCTTGCTCAGCGTCGTAAATTCGACGCCGACATCCTTTGCGCCTTTGGTTGAGAGAAAGCTCGGCGCCTTATAGCCATCGAAACAGGTCTCGCCATAGGCGAAATCGTGAATCACGGCTATGCCGAATCGCCTGGCAACGGCGACGATTGGCTCGAAAAATCCCTCGTCCACCGTCAGCGCGGTCGGGTTATGGGGGTAATTGAGAATCAGAAGTTTCGGCCTTGGGTACAGGTGCTCGCAGACCATCGCAATGTTATCTGTAAACTTCTGGTCCGTGCCCAAAGGGACCGAAATCACGTTGCCGCCGGCCAGCGCGACGCCGTAATTATGTATTGGAAAGGCAGGGTCGGGAACTACGGCGGTATCGCCGGGACCAAGCATCGCCAGGCACATATGGCTGAAACCCTCCTTGGAGCCGATACAGGCAAGCACCTCGGTTTCCGGGTCTAATTCGACATTCCAGAGCCGGGCGTATTTTTTGGCCATTTCGAGGCGCAATCCTTTTATGCCTTTGGAGGCGCTGTAGCGGTGATTACGTGGGTCCCTGGCGGCCTCGCAGAGCTTATCTATGACGATTTTCGGTGCGCCGTCGCAGGGATTGCCCATACCCAAATCGATAATATCAGCGCCCTGCTGGCGCTTTTCGAGTTTCAGGGCGTTTAGCCGACCGAACAGATAGGGCGGCAGACGGGTTATTCTCTGTGCCGGTTCAATCTTGAATTCGCTCATAAATTTTCCCGTAAATTTTAAGTATTCATCACAATACAATCGGCCAGCATACCGCAAACGGGTAAATTTTCAAATGATTTTGTGGCGGGGTACCCCGCCGAATCAAGCGAGTCGGCCAAAGAGCGTCAGCGGGCTGGTTTTGGTGATTTT
>CAYLYB010000098.1:0-9531 GCA_964387605.1 uncultured Pirellulales bacterium
CCCCAAGGGGATTTGAACCCCTGTTGCCGGGTTGAAAACCCGGTGTCCTAGACCTGCCTAGACGATGGGGCCGATTCGGAAGACGTATGGCTGTGCCGTGATTTGCGGTTCCAGCTTCTGTCTTCCGTCATCTGCTTTTACTCCATACTGATTGCGCTTTCCGGGCAGGCATCGATGCATACGCCGCAATCGATGCAGGCCTCGGGATTAACCTTCGCTTTTCCATCAACCATTGAAATGGCCTCACTCGGACATTCCGAAACACAGCTTTCGCAACCAGTGCATTTTTCCTTGTCAACTTTTGCTGGCATTACAACATCCTTTCAAAAACGACTTTAACACGACCAATAAAAAATAGCTACGAACGAACGGACGAGATGTTACAAAATCGCGATGCCAATACAAAACAAATTTTTGAAAAATTTCTCTATACCGGCCAAGGGTTTGAGATATGCGGTAAACGGTTAAAGGAGAAGATTGATGCAGCAACACCGAAGACCGGTCATTCGTTGGCATCATTTGGTTCCTGCTTAAGCAATTCGAACAGTGGTTGTTCGATTGCTTGGTTCAGTTCCGGTTCTTTTGCGCCAAATACGAGGGCCATATTGCGAACAAACTTGTTGTTGTCATACTGAGCGGTGTGGTCGAGGACCTTTGTAAAGTTACCGCCTTGTTTTTGGGCGAGAAGCGAAACCGCCATCATACGCACCGGCCAGTTTTTGTCGTTTAGCCCCTGTGCCACGGCATTGATTATTTCGTAATCAAACGGCAAATCAGCAACAAAGGCCATACTGTGTACTTTGACCACCCAGTCGCTGTCAGTTAAGCCATAGATAAGAGCGGATTTTAACATGGGTTCCATCGCGTCAGTCCAGATAAGCCTGTAAGTCGTCTGACGGTTCGTAAAATCCCGGCTTTCCATAAGCATTCCGGCAAAAAGCTGAGCGGCTTTAATCTTTGAGCCCTGTCGACCTCTTGAAATGGAGTTGAGACGGTTTTGTAAAAACTCGGTAGTAATTTCGACGCGAGGCCGTTCGATTTTGTATGTTACGGGTTTTATGCCCGGTATCGCGCTTACTATCTTGCCTTCGCTTGTAATGACTGGGTCCAGATAAGCTGTAAACTCCACGTTCAGCGAGGCCTGAGGGTGGCCAAGCAACAGAGTTTTAAGCGGGCCCGTGAACAGGCGGATGGGAATGAGGATGTTTTGTCCCGGCTCTATCGGCACCGAAGGCCTTGTTGTTATTGACGCGAGGTTTTCAATTCGCTGATTCAGGTCGCCGGTTATATCGGCATTTATTACTATGTGGCCCCTTATAAGGCCGTCCTCGGAGATAACGAGCGGCTCATACCAGTTATTTGTGATAGAAATAGCTCCGGAGAAATCACTGCCATAGGAGATTTTTTTGCCGCGTATATTGAGTTGAAATGACAGCATCTGCTCGGGCCGGATGAATTGAGGGACAATCTGTTCTCCAATTGTTTCTGTCAAGGTTGCGGCAATTGCGTCGGCATCGTAAATTGGGATGTAATCCGACTGTTGTTTGGTAAGCAGCCGTTTTGCCTGTTCGGCAACAATCGAGCCGGGGGCTTCGTCGATGGCGGACCTGAGAGAGTCGAGTGCCGTTTGTTTTTGTCCTTCTGCAAGCTGTAGCTTTGCCTGAGCAAACATTGAAATTTGAGTTTTGGAGTAGTTTTCGATAAGTGGCTTTGCGAGGTCGGGCTGATTGTTGTCGACTAATGCGTAAGCGAGCAGTGCTGCCGAAGATGGGGAATTCGGCTCTGCCGAATAGGCCTTGTTGGCCCAGTCGACGGCCTGGTCAGAATCCGGACTGACGAAACAATAAAACCATGCCAGATTCTCATACTCGATTGTGTCGTCGGATTGAGAGGCGAGTTGAAGCGCCGTTTGTTCAGCCGTTTTAAGAAGCCGGCTTGCAGTCTCGCTGTCACCTGTCTTGGCAGCGGTCCTGGCTGCGAGGACCTCCATCTTCAGATTAAACCGGCCTTGTTCACGGAATTGCTCGGCCAGTTGCAGGCACTTGGGCTGATTTCGTGTAGTGTTGTAGCAGCATGTCATCCAGTCTATATAAGTGGCGGTTGGAAGTTCCCCGCCGGGATACAGAAACCGCAATAAATCATCGCAATATTGGTAAGTGCCTACTGCTATTTCGTAAAGTTGCAGTTTCTGGGCGTATTGTGCAAAGGCCATCGCGGTATCTATGTCGAGCGGATTTTCTCGCAGTTTCAGCCGAAGATATTCCAGTTGTGATATCGGACTGATTTCTTCCGGCGACAGTTCCACAAGTTTATCAAAAGCCAATTGATTGTATTTATTAAATACATATGCTCTGGCCAGGGTTCTGGTGGCATGAACAATGTCGGTTTTTTCAGCGAGTAGAAGTCCCATTGTAGTCGCCAGTTCCGATCGGACAGCAGGGTTAGAGTCGCCGATATCTCGAATCAAACGGTCGAGGAAAACCTCTCTTTGCGTGCGATTGTCGAGCTGTTCGAGCAGATATCGAACCGCATTTGTTGCAACAAGGCAGTCAGCGTTTTTATCGACGTATTTGATGAGCGAATCATAAAGCGTTTGCAGGTGTTTTGGAGGCCCCGGCCGTGATAAGATTGAGAGCGTATCAGCCGTTACCAGAGCTGTGCTCGCGTCAAGTTCTTTGGCGGCGTTCAATAGTAAAAGGGCCTGATCTGACTGAGTGTCAGTAATATTTTGTGAGTGTGTCAGTTCGTAAGCCGTGTCATAAAATAACTGACTTACCGACGGGGAAAAAAGTGTCTCAGGTGTCGTTTGAAACAGGTTTGTGTCCGTGTTTTTACGAACAGGCACATTGGGTTCGGCTGGTTGCTGGGCCACAGCCAGGCCACAAAGTGCCAGGCACAACGATAAAAATAATATTATAAAGCTGTTGAAAGTTTTTCGCATTTGTAGTCCATACCGAAACATACTACTCCCATATTACGTGTATTTCGGGTGTTTGCAGCACGTCCTTTAGGCATTGCCGTCTCCGAAGTTGATTGATTGAATGGCTTTGCACGAATTGTACTGGTCGACTGCATATATACGACTCGTATCGTCGTATGTGCGTTTTTTGGTTATTTGTGCCAATAGGTTATCGGGCCTGTTTTATATCGGCTGTTGGTATTAAAAGGTGGTCAGGATTTGTCGTGGGGCCCTTGTTTTTTTGCTGAGGCGCCGATTAATAGACTGAGTTCCTCGATGCGCAGGATTTTTGCGGCCAGCAGATAAACAAGGGCCGAGAGCGGGACGATAAGGGCGAGTTGCAAAAGTGCGGTTTTATGGTTTTGCGGCAGCTTGTCGGTCAGTATCAATATTGCGCCGCCTGAGATACACATCAGGCCTACTGCGGCCGCGGCTTTCAAAATGGCAGTGCCGAGGCCGTGTATTGGCGAGCTTTTGAACCGCTTTCTCAGCAATATTGTCAGGATTATCACCTGCAGATATGAGCAAATGGCTGTCGATAGGGCCAGGCCCGCTGTGCCCATAAACCATATCAGCGTCAGGTTCAATATCACGTTGGTAGCTACTGCAAACATAGCACTTTTCATTGGTGTTTTCGAGTCCTGCAGTGAGAAGAAGGCACGTGTCATTATCTGTTGACAGAAGTATCCGCAAAGCCCCAAGGCGTAAAAAGACAGGGTGAATGCGACCACTGGGGTGTCGGTGCTCTTGAACTGTCCGTGTTCGAATATGATGGATACGAGCGGTCTGGCTACGAGCCATATGCCGGCTGTTGCGGGAATGGCGATAAACACGGCCGAACGAATGCCGCGTGATACGGTCTCAGTTAAAGCGTCATAGTCTTTTCTTGCGGCGTCTGCGCTCATAACGGGAAATATCGCGGTCGCCAGCGAGATGCCGAGCACACCCAGCGGGAACTGGTAAAGCCGTTGGGAATAATAAAGATATGACACTGCACTGTAGCTTAAAGGGTAGCCGTTTTCGTTCATAAAGGTAGTCGCAATTATGTCGTCTGCCAGTGTATTCAACTGTGTGACTGTCTGGGCGATTATCATCGGGGCCATCATAAGCATTATTTTTTTAAAAGACTCCGAGTGGACCTGCCAGGCGGGCCTTAAAGCGATGCCTGTTGCTCGCAAGGGAACAAGTTGCAGGCCAACCTGCGCAACACCTGCGAACAGAACGACAACGGCGACGAAGAAGACCTGTCTTTGCGGCTCGATATTCAGCATCGTGCCCGTTATAAGTATGCCGGCAATAATAAATATATTTAGGACAATCGGAGCCGCCGCAGGGGCGGCGAAGTGTTTGTGGACGTTAAGAATGCCTGCCAGAAGGGCAGTAATGCAGATGAATACCATATAGGGCAGCATTATCGCGCATAACGCAAGACCGGTTCTTGGCCCCAGTCGTTTTTCAAACAGCAGATAATACCCGATGACAAGTACTTCGCCTATAACCACAAGAGCCGTCAGGATTATGAATACTACGGTCAGTATGGTATTGGCAAGGCGGGATGCGTTTTCGCGGTCTTGGTGGAGCTGTTCGCTGTAGATTGGAATGAATGATGCGCTTGCTGCCCCTTCTCCGAACAGCCGGCGTGAAAGATTTGGGACCTTGAAACCCCACGTCCAGGCGGTCATCAGCCAGCCGGCCCCGAAGAAGTGGGCAAATGCCATATCCCGGGCCATACCGAGCACTCTGCTCAGTGTAGTCAGGGCCGCGATTTGTCGAAATCCTTTTACCATTGTGTAGTTTCTGAAGATTATACTTCGTTACAGGTTATTCGGCGGGAAAGGATGTATTTCTTTATCGTCTTGGCGCGACAGTGAATGGTCGCCGTCGTCCGATGTTATTGAGCAGGCCCACACAGGCCATACTGACCAGCAGACTTGAGCCGCCATAACTGATAAAAGGCAGGGTAAGCCCCGTTATTGGCATCAAACCGAGAGTCATCGCGATATTCACTATTATCTGAAGAGCGAACATAGTTACGATTCCGGCGGCCAGGAGCCGGCCGAAGGGGTCGGTGTTTGCAGCGGCTATTTCAAGGCCGCACCACAAAAGCACGATATAAAGTGACAAAATCCCGAGACACCCCCAAAAACCCCACTGGTGGGCGATTATGGCGAAAATAAAGTCATTGTGCCGTTCCGGCAGAAAGTTGTATTTGACAAATGGGCCTCGGCCAAAGCCATAGCCGGCTGCTCCGCCTGAAGCAACGGCGTATTTTGAGCGGATAAGGTGATAGCCCCAGCCGCCCTGCCATTTTCTTTCAGAAAAGCTGCTGCCGACGAGTATCCTGCTCAACGAGGGGTGTTGCTCGGCCTTTTTGCGAAGCCAGTCGTTTTGCAGCAGCACACTGCTTATCCTGACTCGCTGATACGGCTGCATCTTATACCACATAAGCGGGCTGATTATTAAAGCTATTAACAAAATCATCGCAAGGTGTTTTACCTTGGCACCTGCGATAAACAGCATCGTGAAAAAAACGGGCATCATAAGAAGCACTGTTCCCAAGTCCGGCTCCAACAGTATCAACGCGGTCGGCAGCAGTGTTAAAACAAAAGGTCCAATCAGTGTCCCGAAGTTGCGATAGTTGCTGCGGTATCGCAGGTACCAGGCCAGCGCCAGCACAAATGCGGGCTTGCAGATTTCCGACGGCTGAATGTTGAGTGACATCGAGCCGATAGAGATTCGCAGCCATCGGCGCGCACCATTGATTACCGGGACAAAGGGCAAATCCACAACTTTATCAATCAACGGCACGACCAGCAGCAGCAGCACCGCGGCATATATCCAGTAGCTTACCTCTCCGAGGCGGCGATAACTGACAAAGTTGACTATAATCAGGGCGGCGATGGCTATAACAGCAAAAACGACCTGTTTTTTCCAAAAAGTAGCGAGGTCTGCGGTTTGTTCAGCAAAATCAGCATGCTTGGGATGTCCAACTGCATAAATGGTTATAATGCCCACAAGCGTTAATATCAAAGTGACAGCCAGCAATACGATTCTGACGATAATCAGGCGGCCTTTTAGTAAGTCAAACATAGCCAAAGAATAGCAAACGATGGCCAAAAGTTAAGTAAAAAGAGGCCGTTTCAAATCAACTATGCAAGTGTTTGATCGTAATAACCCGGGAAAATATTTTTTTCGGCATACCTGTTTTAAGGTTTCGTAAGCCAAATATATCGCCCATACTCGCCTTTTTCTCCATATTGCCACCTTGGCTAAGTTGTTATAAAAACAGGTCTTAGTATCAATAGGGGCCTTTTTATGGGATTTTTGATGATTCCATGGTGTTTCTTCAATTTTTTTGCCTTTTTCGCATAAAAATTACTTGACTCTAAGGCGGTACTTCTGATAGGATAATGTTGACTTTCACCAATAGTAACCTTGTGCATATATGTTTTATGTATCGCACGATTACGCCTTAGGGCGGGAAAGGAGGCAATGGAGGAGCGGATAGCTGTATCGATTTCCTTCTTTCGGCTGTTCCTGCCGGTCGGACGCTGAGTTCAAATGTAAGTAGATTTGTCAGAGTCGAAATGTTTGAGCGGGTGTAATTAGGCGAAAGTTCTATTAGCAGGGGAAACCAAAACGCTGTGGAGCGTGTGGCTCTGCAGAGAAGAAAAGAAAGGAAGGTAAAGTTTATGACAAGGATTTTGTTGATTGCTACGACGCTGGCTCTTGTCGCGACAACGTCATTTGCGGCTGTCACAATCACCGCTACCGATGAAGGTGACGGTCAGGTCCGGATTGCCTATGTTGCTACTGAGCCGATAAGGGCCTTTGCCCTTGATATCACCACTGACATGCTTTCGGAAATTGACGGCATCTATGACTACAATGTCGGTGACAACAGCGGCTATGGCATCTTCCCGGGCAGGTTCAGGGAAGCGGGGATTGACCCTGCAGACCCGAACTGGCTTATGGCGAATTACAATCCGACTGCCGCAGGGGGTGACCCGGACAGACAACCCGGACTTACTTACGCTGGAATCACTGTTGAAATGGGTTCCTTGTATACAACCGGCAACGAGCCGGATAGTAGCGGCACATTGTTTATGCTCGACATCAACGACAACGGTGGTTGGGACTGCAATCTGTGCATCTCGTTGAATGAAACCCGCGGCGGCATCGTTAATGAAGATGCCGAGGAAGTGGCAACAGTAGTTCTTCCGCCGGGTGGCGCTGGTGCACCTGCTGGCTGCATTAAGGTAGTAGGATATCAACCCTCAGCAGATTGTCTCCCGACCGACCATCCGGATTATGCAGAGTGGGAGTCGGTTGGTAAGCCTGATTGCTGGTGTTATCCGAGGCAGTGCCACGGCGACGCCGACGGCGGCAAAGAAGGTAGTGCAAAAGGCGGATACTGGTATGTCGGGTCGCCAGACTTGAATATCTTGATTCCCGCCTGGCTGGTACTTGAGCCGACAAAGGGAACCGGACTATCCGGCAACCAGATTTGCGCCGATTTTGCCCATGATAAAGAAGGTAGTGCAAAGGGCGGATACTGGCGTGTTGGAAGTACCGACTTGAATGCTATGCTTCCGAACTGGCTGGTTCTCGAGCCAACTAAAGGAACGGGTGTCCCGCCCGATTGCGGCGGAACGCTTGAACCTTAAAAAATGAGTTTGAACACAGAAGTATTTTAATCCGGCAGCGGGTGATACCTCACCCGCTGCCGTTTTTTCTTCTTGACTTTTCGATGTTACTGGTGTAAAAAGTATATAGCATCGTAAATAATCAAGAGGAGCGGTAATGCTTAACGCTGTTTGCACAGCTTTATGGCCGTTGCCGGGGGGCATGATATTTCACTATATTCTCAAATCAGCCCATTTATGCGGTTTCACGCCTTTTAAGGAGGATAGATTATGAAAAAGGGCTTGGTCATAATTTCAATGCTTATCCTTGCGTCGGCTTCATTCGCGTCCGTCATAATCACCGCGACTCAGGGTACAGGTGAAGATGACCATGCGATTACGATTAGCTATACTGCCACTGAGCCGATAAGGGCCTTCGCCCTTGACATAACCGTCGATAACGGGATGGAAATCGAGGGCATCCGTGACTTCGAAGTCGGCGACAACAACGGCTACGGTATTTTCCCGGGGCAGGTTCAGGGAAGCGGGGATTGACCCTGCGGACCCGAACTGGTACACGGATAACTACAATCCGACCGCCGCTGGCGGCGACCCGGACAGACAGCCCGGTCTCGGATAGAGCGGAATAACCATTGAAATGGGTTCGCTGTATACTACCGGAAATGAACCGCCGTCAGCGGGCACTTTGTTTGTCCTCGATATCAACGATAACTTTAGTTATGATTGCAATCTTTGCATCTCGTTGAACGAAACCCGAGGCGGCATAGTGAATGAAAATGGCGAGGAAGTAGCAACTGTAAATCTTCCGTCGGATGGTAGTGGCGCACCGCCCGGCTGCATTAGGATATTAAATATTTCCTACTGCATGCCTTCTGATAGTCCCGATTTTATACAGTGGTGTCTTCTTGGCGCACCGGATTGCTGGTGCTTTCCGAGGCAGTGCCACGGCGACGCCGATGGCCTAAAGGAAGGTAGTGCAAAAGGCGGATACTGGTATGTCGGGACGCCCGACCTGGATATCTTGATTGCCGGTTGGCTGGTACTTGAGCCGACAAAGGGCCCCGGTCTTACCGGCAACCAGATTTGCGGTGATTTTGCCCGTGATAAAGAGGGTAGTGCAAAGGCCGGATACTGGCGTGTTGGAACAACCGATTTGGATGCTTTGATTCCGAACTGGCTGGTTCTTGAGCCGACTAAAGGCACCGGTGTCCCAACCGACTGCCTCGAGTGCCCTTAATCGTTACCGTCCAAAATCAAACCCCGGCAGCGGGCGATATCATCACCCGCTGCTTTTTTATTTTTGCATAGTTTCTAATGCCCGAAGTCTTATGTTTTCAGTCTTGAATCGAACCTGCGTTCAGCCGTTTCAACGTCGCCAAAATCTCGAACTTCTTTATCCTCCGCGATTGCACAAACTCATTTATAGAATCCTGAATCACCCTCATATCAGGCCCGTGTATCATCGCAAAAAGATTAAACGGCCAGCCCTCGAACGTCTTCCGTTCATAACAATGGCTAACGTTCCGCAAGCTCGCAAGCAATTCGCCTTTTTCAATGATGCACTTATTCTCCGCCTCGCATACGAACATCGCATTGGCAACAAATCCGAGCTTGTGATGGTCCACAACCGCCCCCAACCTGCTGATTACTCCCCTTTTAATCATCTCTTTTATACGTGACAAAACCTCGTCGATTTTCAAGTCTTCACGACACAAAAAATCATACGGCTGCAATGTAACTCTTAATCCCCCCCGCAGGCCGGTTAAAATCTTCGCATCCGTTTCATCGAGTTTGGTCGGCCCGTATTCACGCACGGGCATAGCCGGCCCGAGCATATGACGCCCGCCGCTTTCGGCATCGAAACGCACGTCAAGCTTAAACGCCCGCTCCACCGGCAAACTGTGAAACTCAATTCCGAACCGCCGC
>CAYLYB010000099.1:0-1135 GCA_964387605.1 uncultured Pirellulales bacterium
CTTACGGATTTGTCCGGTTTAGACGCTGTTTCTGCAAAAATTTCCCCATCTTTTTTGCTGTTTAGCTGCAACTCATTGTCATTAAAGACCTTATAGCGTCATTAAACATTTAAATAATGTTTGATATTCATTGAACTTTTGATTAGTTTTTGGTATAATACAAATCAATGGCGTGGCAAGGCCATCCCTGGCCGTGCTTTCACGGGCTGGAAGCCCGTGCCACAAAAAGAGCACCGCCAGGAGGCGGTGGACCCCGAGAAAGGTGTAAAGTGGAGCAGGAGAACAGGAGACCCCGATGAGATAGACTTCGTCATCTCACGGGGCAAGCAAGGAGAGAGGAATGAAGGCGAAATTGACAATCAATATTCCGGTTTGGCTGGATAAAAGCTTCGTCTGGCCTTTGATGCTGTATCGGTGGTTAAAATATGGCGAGCCATACCGAAGAATTGACTTAGGCGAGGGGATTTACACAAAAGTTGACCCGGACGTTTACTACGAGAAATGTCAATACAAATGGTTTTTTGTCGGAAACGGAATAAAAGGGTATGCCACACGGGAGATGATAATCGGGCCTCAAAAAACCAAAAGGAGTGTTCTGCACAGGGAAATTGTCAATCCCCGAAAGGGCAAACTTGTCGACCACAGGGACAATGTCTCGCTGAATAATCTCCGCTCGAACCTGCGAGAGGCGACATTCTCTCAAAATATGATTAACAGGCCTAAAAGGCCGAATACTTCCTCGAAATACATTGGTGTCCATTGGGATAAAAAAATGAAAAAGTGGCGTGTTAACATCTCTTATATGCGCAAAGACCGCAGAATACCTAAACACTTGGGTTACTTCAGCGAAGAAACAGCAGCCGGACGAGCTTATGATATGGCGGCCCTGAAATACCATAAGGATTTCGCTAACACGAATTTTCCCCGTGAAGATTATGTAAAGGCCGGAAACGGGTACAGGTTGGCTGAAAAAACCGAACGGAGCGGATTTTGCTGTTCAATCGGTGCGAAATTATGTAAAATATGCTCGTCGATAATCGGCAGGTTTAAAAAGCGAAAGAAATGAAAGGCGGGACAGGATTATGAAAGAGATACCGTTAGGCGACGGCCTTAAGACAATAGTCGATGACGAAGA
>CAYLYB010000099.1:1235-9423 GCA_964387605.1 uncultured Pirellulales bacterium
CCCCAGTGAGAATCTTCGATAATTACGCAGTTGCCCGGCTGGATTCGGGCATTTAGTTTTTTGTTCAGTTTTTCGAGCGCTAACGTAAAACCCTCCGGGTCGGGCTTGCCTTTTTTTACCTGTTCGGCGGAGACGATTACCTCGAAGAAATCCCGTAAGCCGGCGCCTTTCAGGAGCAATTCAATTTCAGCCAATAGCGCACCGGAGTAAATCGCCATAGGAATCTTGTTTTGCGAGAGCATATTCAAAAACTGCGGAACGCCGTCGATGACGGCCGCCTGTGTTACAGCGAGGTCCTTGAATATACCGGCCTTTTCTTTGAGGAGCTTTTGGATGCGGGGTTCGGGCAGGTTGAGATTATCCTCTTTGTTTACGAGGCGCAGCAGCTCTTCATCGGAGAGGCCGAGGAATTTATCGTAATATTGCTGAAGGGATATTTCAGCGCCTAACGGCGAGAGGATGCGATTAAATGCCTGGTAGTGGAGCCGCTCGGAATCGACGAGAACGCCGTCAAAATCGAATATGGCCGCTTTCAACATATCAGCACCTTGAGCCACAGAGAAATCTTGATTTTTTAGCCACAGAGGACACAGAGCACACAGAGAAAAAACTAAAAACAGTGTTAATCCGTGTCGTTTTCATTATTGTGCGGGGACTGGGCCGACGAGCGAGGCGTAATCGGTCATAGTGGTTTTATCGCCGGAGCGGATTAGCCGGGCGAGTGCGTCGATTTTGGGAGCGTTTTTGGTAATGAACCGCCGGGCGATAATCTGTTTTCGTTTTTTCATTTGTATGAATCGGCCGTTCGATTGGCCCGCCTCGTCATCGACGGGGACATTCATATCGACTTTGGAGCTTGCCTGGTCGCAGAACAGATAGCCGATTATTAAATCGACGGCGATATCGACAATCGGCCTGCCGTAAAGGTCCATATATTCGGTTCCGTGTTTCTTTACGAAGGCGATTGTTTCGGTGAGGTGGTTTGTGCCTTCGGCGAGTATATCGAGCAGGTCCTGCAGTTTGGGGTCATAATCTTTTTGGGTCAGTTCTGTGAAGTATTTTTCGGCGGTGCCGTTGCAGACTCCGCGTACGGCGGCGACGATTTGCAACTGGCTTGTGCCCTCGTAAATGGTTGTGATTCTCGCGTCGCGGGCGTGGCGTTCGGAGGCGTAATCGCGCATGTAACCCGAACCGCCGAGGACCTGGATGGAGTCGTAGGCGATACGGTTGCACATCTCGGAGCAGTAATATTTGGACATAGGGGTGAGCATTCCGGCGAACCTGTCGAGGCGGCGGGATTTTGTCTTTAGCTTCTTGAACTGCTCTTTGTCTTCGGGCTTGTCGAATTCGAGCTGTTTTTGGAGGGCGATATTGAGGTCAACGACTCGGGCTGTATCGTAGAGCAGCGCCCGGCCCGCTTCGATGGCGATTTTCATATCAATCAACATATCACGGACGGCGGCGAGTTTTTCGATAGGGACGCCGAACTGCTTTCTGCTGGCGGCGTAATCGCGTGCGATGCGGTATGCGGCCTCGGCGATGCCCATAGACTGGGCAGCGATGCCGACGCGTGCGCCGTTCATCAGTGACATAACGTAAGTAACGAGGCCACGCTGCCGTTCGCCGATTAGCCGGCAGGGGGTGTTGTCGAAAAAGATTTCACAGGTTGGTGAGCCGTGTATGCCGAGTTTGTCTTCGATTCGGCGTATATGGACGGTGGGGCCTCTGTCGCAAACGAATAAGCTCAGGCCCAGACCGCCGGAGCGGTCGGGTTCGCTGCGCGCCAAAACAAGCAGGACTTCGCCGCAGCCGTTCGTGATGAAACGTTTTACGCCGTGCAGGAGCCAGTTGCCATTTTTATCCTGAAAGGCACGCAGTTTTACGGATTGCAGGTCTGAGCCGGCGTCCGGCTCGGTGAGGACCATAGCGCCTGTGACTTTGCCGGCGGCGAAACGGAGGAGGTATTGCTGTTTTATTTCTTCGGAGGCGAAGGCATTAATGGTTTCGGCGATGCCCTGCAGGCCGAATATATTCATAAGCGAGGCATCGGCCCGTGAAACGATTTCAGTGGCCATCGTATAAATGAGACTCGGGAAGTTTAGTCCGCCGAATCGATACGGAAGGATAAAACCCATCACCTCGGCTTTTGCGAGCTTATCGAGTGATTCGGCGATACCTTTTGCGTAGCTGACTGTGCCATCGGGATTGAGGATGTTGCCCTGGCGGTCAACATCTTCAGCTCGAGGGGCGATGAATTCGCCGCTAAGCTCGCCGATTGAAGCGAGGACCATATCATAATTGCGGGCAGCTTCGGCGGCGTCGGCGGGGGCATAATCAAATTCGGATGCGTATTTAAAATTTTCCTCGGCGGCTGCGGCCAGTTCGCCCAAATCCATATGCCTGAACAGAAACTGTATGTCTTCGTTATCGGTATAAAAGTTTGCCATAATTATTTTCCGGCTGATTCGACCTCGGTCAGTTCCTTGATTCCTTTTTCCCTTATGGCCTTAATCATTTTCGGCACGACGTCGTTGAGGTTGCCGACGATTTTATAGTGGGCGACGTCGAAAATCGGCGCATCGGGGTCGTTATTTATGGCGACGATTTTCTGGCTCTGGCTCATACCCGCCTGATGCTGGATGGCACCACTTATGCCGACGGCGATATAAAGAGAAGGCCTGACGGTGGTTCCTGTCTGGCCAACCTGGTGTTCGTGGTCGATGAATCCGAGGTCAACGGCGGCCCTTGTTGCGGCGGGCGCTGCGCCGAGGCAGTTGGCGAGGTCCCAGATGAGCCGGAAGTTTTCTTTGCTGCCAACGCCAGCGCCTCCGGCGACGATAATTCTTGAGGCCTTGAGGTCAACTTTTTTGGGCCTTGTGTGCTGGTCGAGGATTTCAGCGGGCAGGTCTTTCTGCGTGAGCTTAGCTTCTTCAGCGATGATTTGACCCGTTCTTGCGGCGTCGGGGGTGGGCATCGGCATAACGCCTTCGCGGACGGTTGCCATTTGCGGCCAGCGGTCGAAATTGATGATTGTCGCGATGATATTGCCGCCGAATGCGGGCCTTATCTGGAAGAGCAGATTCTTGTGCACTTGTCCTTTTGTTGTTGTGTGGTCGCCGATTTGCAGGTCGGTGCAGTCGGCGGTGAGGCCCGCCTTTGCCGCGCTGGCAATGCGTGGGGCGAGGTCCCTGCCCGCGACGGTTGCGCCATAAATGACGATTTGCGGCTTGTATTTGTGAATCAGGTCGTAGATTACCTTAGCGTAGCTGTTCGGCTGATATTGTTTGAGAAGCGGGTGCTCGGCGAGATAAACCTTATCGGCCCCGTAGTGAATCAGCTTGTCCGCAATGGATTTTACGCTATTGCCTAACAGAATCGCAGCCAGCTCGACGCCGAGGACGTCGGCTAAATGCCTTGCCTTGCTCATCAGCTCAAGCGGAGTATCCTCGAGCTTGCCGGAATGCTGTTCGGCGAAGACCCAAACTTCACCAAGTCTATTTACTTCAATCATTTTCTTGTCTCTCGATACTAGATACTAGATACTAGATGCTTGATACTTGATACTTGATACTTGATACTTGATACTTGATACTTGATACTCGTTTCTCGTAATTTTGGTTTAAGCTATGATTTTATCATCGATTAGTTCGTGAATCAGAGCGGCGAGGTCTTCGTCGGTCGGTTCGATTGTTTTGCTTTCTTTTGCAGCCAGGATGACGCTTTGAATACGGTGGACTTTCGTGGGTGAGCCGGTTCGGCCGCACCATTTCAGGTCGGCCTGGAGGAAATCGAGGTCCCACTGTTTTATAAGCAGGCGTTTTTGTTCAAGCTCGTCGCACTTGTGTGATACGAGGTCTTTTAGCTCTTCGGGGTCGGCATCGGGATTTTCAGCTTTTAAGGCCTGCTCGATTTCGGCGGGTGTCATCGCGGTTTTATATTTCATCATTTTTTTAGCGGCGGCGACACGGGGCTGATTTGCGTCGGCGGTGACGGTTAGCAGGGCGGGGAGCGTGGTTTTGATTTTTTGCCAGCCGTTGCCGATACTGCGCTGGGCGATGATAGTGCGGTCTTTTAGTTCGATGAGCTGCTCGACATAGGTAATTTGAGGGATACTTAGTTTTTCAGCGAGCTGGGGGCCGACCTGTGCGGTATCGCCGTCGATTGCCTGCCGGCCGCAAAGGACGATATCGTATTTCAACTTGTTGACGGCGCAGCTTAGTATATAGCTTGTTGCCAGGGTATCGCTTGCGGCACAGCGGGCGTCGGTTACTAAAATGGCGTCGTCAGCGCCGCGGTAAAGGGCGTCTCGCAGTATTGCAGCGGCGGCGGGCAGGCCCATTGTTATGACGGTAACGTGTCCGCCGAGGTTTTCTTTTATTTCCAGCGCCATTTCGAGGGCGTTGAGGTCCTCGGGATTGAAAATAGCGGGTAGCGCCGAGCGATTGACGGTGCCGTCATCGTTCATCGCCTTGCCTGTAATCCTTTTCGTATCGGGAACCTGCTTAACCAAAACAACACAGTTATATGCCACCGCTTACCTCCTATAAAATCCGGATTGTGGCTGGTATCGAAAAAGACGCAGTTTAGCAGTATTTTCGTGTAAGTCAATGGTTAAGGTGTGAGTTTGGGTAAAAGAAGGATTTATGCCGGCAGAGAATTGTTAAACCAATGGTGGAAAAAGGACGATTTTGTTTTTTTCGGGTAATGCCGGTTATGGGGATAATTTTACTTTGACAATAGTCCGATATAAAGAATAATAACCGGATAAGGATTCTGTATTACGCCACTGCTGAAGTCAGGGAAAAGACAAGCGAGTATATGGCGAACGAGACGAATTACGATACTATATTCGGAAAGATGGCCGTCGAGCAGGGACTTTGCACAGAGGAAGAACTGCGTCGGTGCATAGAGGAGATAGAGGCCAGCCCAAAAACTGAGCCGGTTTTGCTTAAAGACTTTTTGATTCATAAAGGTTATATAACCAAAACCCAGGCGCAGCGTTTGAAGACCGCGATAAAGGAGGCGAAAAGCGGGGCACACCAGATACCGGGATATCAGATTATGGGCAAGCTTGGCGCCGGCGCAATGGCGGTTGTTTATAAGGCGAGGCAGCTCAGTTTGAATCGAATTGTTGCTATAAAGGTTTTGCCGAAGCGGTTCACCGAGAACAAGGAATATGTGGAGCGTTTTTACAAGGAAGGTCAGGCGGCGGGCAAATTGAATCACACTAATATCGTGCAGGCGTTTGACGTCGGGGAGGCGGGGGGATACCACTATTTCGTAATGGAATACGTGGAAGGAAAAACTCTATACGATGATTTGTCGGCGGGGAAGGTATTCGGTGAGGAGGAGGCGCTGGAAATCGTCATACAGGTTGCCGAGGCGCTTCGTCACGCACATTCAGTGGGACTGATTCACCGTGACGTAAAGCCGAAGAACATAATGATAAACAAGGAGGGGATTGTAAAGCTGGCTGATATGGGTCTGGCCCGCGAGACGACGGACATCGAGGCGGCAAAAACAGAGAAGGGCAAGGCATACGGGACACCATATTATATAGCGCCGGAACAGATACGCGGGGAGATGGATATTGACGGCAGGGCGGATATTTACGGTCTTGGAGCGACTTTTTATCATTTAGTTACCGGGCGGGTTCCGTATATGGCCAGCGAGCCGGTTGAGGTGATGAAGATGCACCTTAAAAGCGAGCTGATTCCTCCCGACCATATAAACACGTCGCTGTCGGGGGGGGCATCCGAGATTATCGAAGTGATGATGGCCAAAAACAAGGCGAACCGGTACAGCAGTATTGAGGAGCTGTTGGTGGATTTACGGGCTGTTCGCGCCGGTCAGGCGCCGGTGCGGGCGCATAAGCGAATGGATGTGAATGTTCTGGAACAGCTGGAGGAGGGAGAAGCGGTCGAAGAAGACGAAAGACTCGATATGGAGCAGACTATTACAAAATACAAGACCACCATATTGATACTTGGCGCGGTAACAGTATTTCTGTTGCTGATGCTGGTTTTACTTCTGGTCCGGTAACGGGTCTGTTTGTGAGTTTTCAATTTCCTCATTAACCTGTAATCAATAAAATTTGCCCATGTCAAAAAGCGAGAAATTGTCATCGGAAGAAATGGTTGAGGTTCTTAGCCATTATGATATCGGGAAAATCCGTAAGGTGATGCGTCTGGTTGGGGGCAGCAAGCGCTCACCGAAAATTGTGGTAACGACGGACAGGGGGAAATTTTTACTGAAGCGCCGGCCCCAGGGCAGAGACGATGTGTATCGAGTGGCTTTTGCCCATGCAGTGCAGGGGCATCTTGCAAAGCGATATTTCCCGATAGCGCCTCTTGTCACCACTCGCGATGAGGTCAGCACAATTCTACAGATACGGGGCAATATCTATGAGATGTTTAAATATGTAGGCGGCACACGATATGATGGTTCGGCCGAATCAACAATCGACATCGGAAGACAGCTGGCAAAGTTACATCAGTATTTATCCAATTTTGAGTTTGAATGGGAGCCCTTGAAAGCCAGTTTCCACGATTCGACTACCGTGCGGGGGCACCTTAAAACGGTCGCTTCGAACATCTCATTCAATACGGAGATCGGCGAGAAGCTGATGACCTTATACAACGCTTCGAGTGTTCGAGTGAATGTGTGTGGATTCGATTCGTGGGACCAGCAGGTTGTGCATGGCGACTGGCATCCGGGCAATATGCTTTTCGACAAGGGCAAGCTGGTTGCCGTGCTGGATTTCGATTCGGTCAAAATCGCCCCGCCGATTACCGACCTTGCCAATTCGATGCTTCAGTTTTCAATTGTGGGGTATCATCCGAATCCTGCCGACTGGCCAGATTACTTAGACCAGGCCAAACTGGTCCAGGTGCTCGAAGGATATCGGGAAGTGGTTGAGCTTGATAAAAACAAGCTGGGTTCACTGGTCGATTTAATGATTGAGACGATGATAGCAGAGGCGGTTTTGCCCGTTGCGGCGACGGGATTTTTCGGTAACCTCAGCGGACTTGATTTTTTGAAAATGATACTTCGCAAGGCCCGCTGGATTGACGCCAATCGCAAGACATTAGAGACGGCCATCGAGTCGTGAAGTAATCACGTCAGGAATTTTCTTTCAGCCAGAGCAACTTTCGAACTATATCAACGGCGGCATCAGGTCTGCCGAGAAGCTTGGCATTATTTCGCATTTGAGATAGTTTTGCGGGGTCATCGAGCAGCTTATCAATTTTGTAGGCGAGGACGGGAAGATTATTGCAGCGAATGGCGACGCCTTCTTCGAGCAGGTGGTCGGAATTTCGTTCTTCCTGTCCCTGAATCGGATTTACAATGACAAGCGGCAGTGATTTGGCGAGTGCTTCGGAGGTAGTGAGACCGCCGGGCTTTCCGAGCAGCAAATCGGCGGCGGACATATACTGGTCCATTTCGGTGGTGAAGCCGATGGGAAATATTTTGAGGGTACAATCCTTAGGCAGCTGGCTTGTGAGTTTTTCAATGCGGGCCTTGAGCTTTTCGTTTCTCCCGCAAATCGCGATAAGCTGTGCCTTGTTGTGCATATCAGTGAGGGATTGAATCAGCATTTCAATCGGTCCGACTCCGAACCCGCCGGCCGAGAGCAGAATTGTGGGGGTGTTGACGTCGAGGCCGAGCTTGCGCCGGATTTGGGCGGGGTCAATTTTGTCGGCGAAGACGGGGTCGATTGGGATTCCGGAGACGGTGATTTTTTCGGCGGGGACGCCGAGTTTTTGCAGGTGCTGTTTTGTTTCATCGAGCGCCACGAAATAATGCTCATAATAACGGCAAAGCCAGAGCGCGTGCAGGTCGAAATCAGTAACGACGATTGCCTGATGCGTGGAGAGCCGGCGTTTTTGCTTGAGCCAGGAGATAATCTCGGCGGGAAGAAAATGGGTGCAGACAGTTATATCCGGCTCGAACTCCGTAAGCATTTTTATGAAAGGGCGGGTGTTGAGCTTGTCGAAGGCAAGGCGGCGCCGTTCGTGATGCCAGGGCCTGTCGAAATGATTATAGAGCCAGCCCAGCAGGTCGGGTGCCTTATCAACCATCTCTATATAGGCCCGCGAGTAAAGTTTTTGAAATACTTTGTTTGTGTAATCCAGGGTGTCGATATTCTTTAGTTCGCCGGCGGCATTGAGTTTGAGAAATGCCTTTT